>JAURMQ010000033.1 GCA_030830625.1 Flavobacteriaceae bacterium | reverse complement strand
GTCGCTCCTGAAAAATAATTCAACGCATTAATTTTCAAGTCGTTTTGTTGAAAAACGATCGTTTTATGACTTCGGAAATTGCAAGTATTCTGCTAAATTGTATCCAAAACCTTGCAAAAAAATGAGAGGAAAAAGTAAAGAGACACAACAGCGAGAGATGTCCCTGCGCTAACGCTTGGTCTTCGAAAGCAGTGCTTTCTCTTGTCCATTATTGATCGATTTTATTGATTTGACCCACGAATTGGTTCTATTGTCTAATGAAATTGACTGGAAATATTTTGAGCAAGAGTTCGATGAATTTTACTCATCTGTTGGTCGTCCATCTATGCCAGTTCGCTTAATGGTTGGGTGTTTGATGTTGAAGCGCATTTACAACTTGGGAGATGAAACTTTAACACAATCATGGGTGAGAGATCCTTACATGCAATACTTCTGTGGTTATTCTCATTTTGAGCATCAATTTCCCTTTGATCCGAGTGATTTTGTCCACTTCCGAAAACGAGTAGGCAAAGAAGGTATTCAGAAAATATTCGCTTATTCGGTAACACTTCATGGCAAGGATGCTCAGGAACGTCAGGTTTTATCAGACACTACTGTTCAGGAGAACAATACCACTTTTCCCACCGATGCAAAACTGGCTAAAAAGATCATTGATCGCTGCAACGAAATAGCCAATCAGGAGAACACCTATCAACGTCAGAGTTATGTGCGTAAATCCAAAGAGTTACTTCGTGACACCTATAACCCTAAGCATCCCAAACGGAGAGAAAAGGCGAAGAAAGCAGGTCGAAAACTCAAGACGATTGCTGGTCGCTTGATCCGAGAACTGGAGCGGGAGCTTTCTAATGATCGACTTTCTGTTTACCAGGCTGAACTTGATCTGTTCAAACAAGTACTTGCTCAAAAACGAAGCGATAAAAACAAGGTATACAGTTTGCATAAACCGTTCACAAGCTGCATCGCCAAAGGGAAGGCGCACAAGCCCTATGAATTTGGAAACAAAATCGGACTAACAGTCACTTCAAAGTCACTTGTTATCACTTCAATCATGAGCTTTCAGGGAAACCCACATGATAGCAAAACCATTGAGCCACTACTCAACCAACTTGAATCCAACGGGTTTGTACTTCCAAAAGAAGTCGTTTACGATCGTGGAGGAAGGGGACAAAAGCAAATTGGAAACACCTTGGTATCAACCCCTGACAACAAACCACTTAAACGAGATAGCGACTATCAAAAACGAAAGAAGAAAAAGAAGTTCAGAAGACGAGCCGCAATCGAGCCAGTGATAGGGCATCTCAAAACAGACTTTCGAATGGCTCAAAATTACCTTCATGGAGAAGAATCACCACAAATCAATGCCTTTTTGGCTGCTGCTGGATGGAATTTGAAGAAAATGATGGGAAAACTCAAAAAAGACATCATTTTTTGGATATTCGAAACGTTTACTGCTCAAACAATCATGTTCATTGAAAATCATATCAAAGTAAGAAAAGTCCAGCAACAACTTTATTCGAGGTGAAAAGCAATTGTTAAGGAGCGACTAAATATTATGTTTCCGTTGCTATGTGGCCAACTGTTTGGCTGTGGACCAAACTGTTTGGAAGATTTTTACGTTTTTCAGCAATAATAATATAGTAGTACAACTGTTTTCCTAAAACAGTCAACCTATGCCTAAGCGGTTGTTTTATATGAATGCGTATCACTCCCTTTTCAATCATTGCCCGAAAAAGCTTGGCAAATCCAGATTGGTCAGATTCCGAGAGAAACTCATCCTTAATATTTAGCCCTACCCAAGAGTGCGAATCAATGAGGTTAAAAGTATCAATAAACACTTTTACAGGAATATCTCCAAATCCGAGTGCAGACCCCACAGTCATAAGGTTGAAATTTTCGTCAGTAACCCCATCTAAATCCATGATCGGCGTCTGAGTGAGGTCAGCAACGTAATATTTCTCATAAGTACCAGGTCGCCTGTCGCGTTCTGTAGCGAGTTTGGCCTCTTCCAAAATATCCAGTCCAAATACTTTATTGACACCGATACGTTTGAGATTCTCACCGACTAGTCCACTTCCTGCGCCCAAGTCAAAAGCAGTAATGGTATTCGCATTTATCGAGTTTTCGTCAAAAAAAACTTTTAGCGTATTACAAATTTCTTCTGGCGATGAGCATTGGAGTTTGTCATTAAAGAGGGACTCGTACAAGCCCTCACACTTATATATTTCAGCATAGTCATGGAGCCTTATCCTCACCTCCTCGTTTGTTTTTTTATCGGTAAGACAAATATATTCTGTGTCTTGAGACAAATCCTTTTCTGTAGGAAATTTAATATGATAGTTTAAAATCGATTTCATAATGGTATTGTATTAAGAGAAAATAATACGTTTTAATCGCTTTGTAGGGTACCAAAAAATCTGTTCTCGCATTTCCTTCCCTTCCAAGGTAAGAATATTCTCAAAAAACAAGCTAATAAAAATCAACTACTTAACCATTGATTTTTATATTCAATTTATTCTAAAAAAGAGGAGAAGATTCATTTAATGGACTTTGGAAGCGAGAGTAACAAAACTTCCCCAACTAAAAGTCCGATCAATGTGTGAGATGCATTTTCCAAATGGGATAGAGTTGAAGGTAAGGAAGAGAATTTTGTAGGATTGATAATTGATTTGAAAACCCTCATTTAAAATAGGGAACAACCCGCATGAAGCCTTTTCTTTTGGGCTTCCAACCGAAAAGGGGAATTGTTTTCAACTCTTTACTTTTGAAGTAATTTTGAGGCAAATAGATAGGGACTAAGAGCCGACTGAAAGCCAAATTTAAACCCTGAGTGAAGGAAATTGGATAAACCGGAGCCCATTGTGCCACTTTTTGAGACCTTTAGTTTGTACGTGCACTAAATTTAGAAAGAGAAAAGAACAGGTGAACTAATTTTGAGACTACGCACTTTATGGCTTGTAGACTGAATCAGACCTGCTTCTTTTCCCTTTTAACGTTGATAGAGCTTATTAGAATATAGGCTAACGACCTAATAAAGGTATTCGCTTAATCAACAATTTTCACACAAAACCAAAATTGATGAATTATTCTTCTTACGTCGGTATTGTTTTGAAAACAAAAATCAGCAATCACGTTAAATTCCTCCCCAGCTCCCGGGATTGATCCACAATCGATTCGAGTCAATCTTCATGATTCATCTTCTTCGGGTGTTCCCAAAAAGAAGTACAGTGAACCTCCGACAATGATAAGAGCGAAACGTATTATCCATCCTACAGTATCCCCCCAAACATCAATCCACGCTAATAATCGAATGTTGTAGTCAAAAAAATATAGAAATATTGAGATGATTCCCATAGCGGCCAAAGCGAGCCCTCCTTTTCCAATCATTGGCAAAATGTTTCCCATAGTATTCATTGTTAATTGTTTAATTATACCTAATTGATTTTGTTTGTTTTTTTGAACTCACTTCGATCAGATTTTCTTTGACCCCAAAGTGTTCAATTATTCTTTATTCTTTTTGTCAGAAGTACGGATTCCGTTCGGAGCACATAAACACGTTTTTAGAGCTTGAAGTCGGTTCATGCTAATGTTATAAGTAGAGCATGAATCTGACTTTTTCATTGTTTCATACATTTTGATATACCCTACTCTAACTTGTGGTTTTGGGCTTTCTCACATAGATTCTCGTCATGACTGACACGAACACAATAATAACGAATAAAAAAGTAAAAGTTATTTTTTTAACATTTTATTCGGCGTTTTGTGATTTTTACAAGGACTGGCCGTTGAGAGATATGGTAAATTCAACTCACCGGTTCAATGGGCTGATTTTGGTGCGGAAACAATTTCGTATCTTGCGAGAGACTCCATACGTAGGTTTTGCCGGGCGCAAGTCCTCGGGTGAAAAATCAAAAATTAGATGACTCAAAATAGCAATCTGGCTGTCTTAATCGATGGCGATAAT
>JAURMQ010000002.1 GCA_030830625.1 Flavobacteriaceae bacterium | reverse complement strand
TTTTTTAAAATATTTTTAAGCCAATAGTCGCCTTTTGAAGAAACAAAAAGCTGCAATTGAGCGTAGAGGAACATTTTTTTGGGAGTAACCGGAAAAAGTTTTTTACTTAAAACTTCTTCGGGATGAGTCTTGGCATAACGATTCAATCCTTCACTATAGGCTTCCAATACCCTTTTGTATTCAGGACTGATTTCCTTTTCGTATTTCTGATCAAAAAGGCGATCACTGCCAATGAATTGTGAAATTAGATCAATTCCATAAGCCGATTTTCCTTGAACCTTACTCAGCAATGCATTTCCCGCCAAGTATCCCATCTGAATGGTCTTAAAATCATCTTCGGCATGCGCCCAAGCCAAACCGTAGGCCAACTCCGCATCGGTCTCCGAAAAAATATGCGGTACACCGTAGGCATCTCTGACAATATCGATTTTAGCGGGATCGATTTGTCCATTGAGTTGAAGGGTAATTAGCGGGATAAATAGGGCAATGAAAAAATGATTCATAAAGTGAGATTATATTTTTTAAAGTAAACCTGCCGATTGGGAAAAGCATAAAAAGAAACCCAATGGTGTGTTACATAGGTAAGGAGTAAAGACGCCACCAATAAAGCAGCGGTAACATTTCGTTTTTGTAAATTTTTTTGATCCTCATTCACAGGCTCCTTCAGTCCAACTGGTGAGACCATTGATTCCCGCATAGCAACTGTTAGGATAGGTTTTTTGATCACAACCGCATACGGGTTGGTAGATTTCTATACACACCCCTGTGAGGTCTTTTTTTTGTTCGTCAACACAATCTGTATTTTTCTGTTCCTTTTCACAGCCATATCCGATTGTAAAAAGCATAATGAAACACAAATTCCTCATCAATTAAAGGTTCATTTTTTTAAGTTCATTTACCGCATGATTCACGGCCCTTGCGGTCAATGCCATATAAGTGAGTGAAGGGTTTTGATTCGCCGCAGATGTCATACAGGCCCCATCGGTTACAAAGACATTGGGCACTTCGTGTATTTGATTGTACTTGTTCAGGACCGAGGTTTTGGGATCTCTTCCCATTCTGGCAGTACCCATTTCATGAATTCCTTTTCCAATGGGAGCATTGCTATCATAAATAGTAACGTCTTTACATCCGGCAGCTTCTAGCATTTCTGCTGCCTGAACCTTCCAATCCTCTTTCATCTTTTTTTCATTCTCTTTGAATTCAGCATCAAACGTAATGGTAGGCAGTCCATAAGCGTCCAATTTATTATAATTCAAGGTCATTTTATTTTCATGGTAGGGAAGGACTTCACCAAAACCACCCATACCAATTTTCCAATTGCCTGGCTTTAGGAGATCATTTTTTAGAGATGTACCATAGGAATATTCTGCAATTGCCTCCGACCAGTTGTTTCTGCTGGCACCTCCTTGATATCCATATCCTCTCAGGAAGTCAACTTTCTCGGACTGTCCCCCTAGATTTCTGAATCTTGGAATGTAAAACCCATTGGGTCGTCTGCCTGAATAATATTTATCTTTGAATCCGTCATAGTGTCCACTGGCCCCGCTTCCGAGCTGGTGATCCATAATGTTGTGTCCCAATTCGCCAGAGTCATTCCCCATTCCATTGGGAAAACGATCACTTTTGGATTGCATTAGTATGGCCGTTGAGGCCATCGATGAGGCACATAAAAACACAATTTTGGATTGGAACTCAATCACTTCTTTGGTTAAGGCATCGATCATCCTAACACCGGTTGCTTTTTGGGTTTGAGGATCGTAAAGTACTTCAGAAACTACCGAGTCGGGCCTAATCGTTAAATTCCCAGTGGCTTCTGCAAAAGGCAAAGTCGAGGAATTCGAACTAAAATAACTGCCAAAAGGACATCCCCTAGAACAGCGGTTACGATATTGACAAGCAGTCCTTCCTGCTCCTTCTTTGGCTCCCTGGGTAATATGTGCTACTCTGCCTATGGTCATTACTCGGTCATCAAACTTTTCGGTGAGTGTTTTTTTGAGATGTTCTTCCACACAATTGAGCTCCATGGGAGGTAAAAATTCGCTGTCAGGAAGCTGGGGTAAGTTGAGTGATTCACCACTTACTCCAATGAATTTTTCAACATGAGAGTACCAAGGAGCTAGGTCTTTGTACCGAATAGGCCAGTCCACACCATAACCGTCTTTAGCATTGGCTTCGAAATCTAAATCACTCCATCGGTAGGATTGTCTTCCCCAAATTAAAGAGCGCCCACCTACTTGTTTCCCTCGAATCCAATCAAAAGGTTTCACTTCATCATAATCGTGTTCCGAATCTTTATTGTAAAAATGTCTATTGGTTTCGTCAAAACCCCATCTTTTTTGTTTGTTGTAGTGATTTTCGACAGTTTTGCTTGGAGTTTTGCCACTGTTGGGAAGATCCCAAGGGTCTTTATGCATAGTAGGATAATCTTCAAGGTGCTTCACCATTCTTCCTCGTTCCAAAACCAAAGTTTTAATCCCTGCTTCGCAGAGTTCTTTGGCTGCCCATCCCCCACTTATTCCAGAGCCTACAACAATGGCAT
>JAURMQ010000032.1 GCA_030830625.1 Flavobacteriaceae bacterium | reverse complement strand
CGCCCAAAATCAAAGCCGCCATTATCCGAGAAAAAGGAAGTAATTCTGAAAGAGAAATGGCCTACGCTATGCATTTGGTGGGTTTCGAAGTGTATGATATTCACATGACCGATTTGATTGAGGGCAGGAAAAACTTGGAAGAATTCGAATTTATTGCCGCAGTTGGCGGTTTTTCCAATTCCGATGTTTTGGGATCGGCCAAAGGATGGGCAGGAGCTTTTTTATACAATCCAAAGGCCAAAAAAAGTCTGGACGACTTTTTTGCCCGAAAAGATACCCTATCGCTGGGAGTTTGTAACGGTTGTCAATTGTTTATAGAACTGGGATTGATCACCCCTCAACACCAAGAACTTCCAAAAATGCTACACAACGATTCCGGAAAATTTGAATGTCAATTTACAGCCGTAAGTATTGGCTCCTCTTCTTCCATCATGATGCAAGGATTAGAAGGCAGTACTTTGGGGATATGGGCTGCTCACGGCGAAGGTAAGTTTCATTTACCCATGGAAGAGTCTCAATATCAGATCCCTGCAAAGTACCATCAGCAGCATTACCCGGCCAACCCCAACGGCTCCGATTTTAATGCCGCTATGCTTTGTAGTGACGACGGTAGGCATCTGGTAATGATGCCCCATTTGGAACGCTCTACTTTTCCGTGGAATTGGGCCCATTATCCTCGGGAAAGAAATGACATTTATTCGCCTTGGATCATTGCCTTCGAAAATGCAAAGCGTTGGTTGGAATCAAAATAAAACTGAATTTGTACAATAAATTTCAGTACTTTGAAAGGAAATACATCTATGGAGCCGACGAGGATTTTTGATATTTTGAGTTTTCAGCTGGAGCACCACCCTCTTGATCGTTGTTTGAATGATAAAAGAGAGGGGGAATGGAAACCCTTATCGACCCAAAAATTTTATGAATTGGCCAATTATGTCAGTATTGCTCTTATCGATAGGGGAGTAAAGCCTCAGGATACAATAGCATTGATCGCCTCCACTAACCGATCGGAGTGGTCCATAATGGATATGGCCATTCTTCAATTGGGGGCTATTTCGGTCCCCCTCTACCCCAATATCAGCTCAAAGGATTACGAATACATCCTCAATCATTCCGAAAGTGTTTTTTGTTTTATTTCGGATCAAGAAATTTATGAAAAAGTTTTTTCGATCAAAACAGAGGTAAAAAGTCTCAAAGAAATTTATGCTTTTGATGAAATTGAAGGGGCAAAAAACTGGACAGAATTAATAAAGATCGGTAAAGAAAAATGGGACGAAAAAAAACTCGCTGACGCCAAATCTAAGGTTGAAGCTGATACATTGGCGACCATCATTTATACTTCAGGAACTACTGGCATTCCCAAAGGAGTAATGCTAACCCACAGAAATATTGTCTCCAATGTGATTTCGGCAACCAAAAGATTTCCTTTCGAAGACAGAAACCAAAGAGCCCTCAGCTTTCTTCCCCTTTGCCATATTTTCGAAAGAACTTTCATTTATGGTTATTTGTACAACCATATTGAAGTGTATTATGCCGAGTCTCTGGAAACGATAAGCGAAAATTTAAAAGAGGTCAAGCCAAACTTTATGACCGCTGTTCCAAGGCTTTTAGAAAAAGTGTATGATAAAATTTACGCCAAAGGAAATGACTTAAAAGGGTTGAAAAAATCTTTTTTTTATTGGGCTACAGCCGTTGCCTTACAATACGAACCCAACCCTCATTCCCGTTTTCTTTATTTCCTAAAACACTTTATCGCCAATAAGCTTATTCTCTCTAAATGGAAAAGTGCTCTTGGAGGGAATTTAGAAATTATATGCTCGGGAAGTGCCCCTCTTCAACCCCGATTGGCACGAGTTTTTGCAGCTGCAGGAATGACAATTGCAGAAGCCTATGGGTTGACCGAAACCGCTCCAGCCATCTCGATTAACGATTTGAGAAATGGGGGTTTAAAGATAGGAACTGTTGGCAAAATCATTGAAGGTGTTGAGGTCCGGATTGCCGAAGATGGCGAAATTCTTTGTAAAGGGCCCAATGTGATGAAAGGATATTTTAAAGATCCCGAACAAACCCATGAAGTGATGGAAGGAGATTTTTTCAAAACGGGAGATATTGGGACCATTGACGAGGAAGGTTTTCTTAAAATAACCGATCGTAAAAAGCAAATGTTCAAAACCTCTGGAGGGAAATACATCGCACCACAGGTGATTGAAAATGAATTAAAACAATCCCTTTTTATCGAACAGATAATGGTGATCGGAGAAGGAAAAAACATGCCAGCAGCATTGATCCAGCCGAGTTTTGACCAAGCTAAAGTGTGGCTGGATGAACAGGGTATCGCTTATGAAAATGACCTTGAATCTCTTTCTGAAAACGAACATTTAATCGCACAAATCATCAAGGAGATACGAATACACGACCCTAAATTTGGAAAATGGGAACAAGTAAAAGTCATTCGATTAACACCCGATATTTGGTCGGTAGAAGAAGGTCTCCTCACTCCCACAATGAAGGTAAAACGCAAAGCAGTTTTAGAAAAATATTCAGATTTGGTTGAGGACATTTACTCCTAATTTTTTTTATATTTTTTATTATGCATGCATAGTAATTTTTACTATCTTTACATTGTATAAAATCAAATGAGAAAAAAAACTATTGATGCGATCTTGCGTTCTTCGTGGAACGCAGTAAGTAGAATGTACAACAGAGAAGCGTCTAAGTTCGGTTCGACTATGGCCACAGGATTTGCTCTTTTGAATATTGAGCCAGAGGGCACCCCCTCTACCTCCTTGGGTCCCAAGTTAGGTATGGAATCAACCAGTTTGTCTCGTTTGCTCAATAGTATGGAAAAGAAAAATCTGATAAAGCGAATGACCAACCCGGCCGATGGTCGAGGGGTATTGATTTTTTTGACCCCATTTGGCAAAGAAAAAAGAGATGATTCTAGAATGGTGGTTTTAAATTTTAATAAAGTCGTTGAAGATCAATTAACGGAAGAACAAATCAGACATTTTTTTGAGGTAGCAAAATGCATCACGGAAGAAAGTAAAAAATTTGAACAATTTATAATCAACCCAACCCCTAGAACTTATGGAACCCAAAGCAAAAAAACTAATTAACGGAGGAGAGTTCATCATCAAAGACTCCCATCCAGCGGATATTTTTACTCCTGAAGATTTTTCGGAAGAACAAATCATGATGAAGGAGAGTGTACAAGAGTTTATTGATCGTGAAGTTTGGCCGAACAAGGAACGATTTGAAAAAAAGGATTACGGCCTTACCAAATCTTGTATGGAAAAAGCAGGGAATCTGGGTTTTCTGGGAGTTGCTGTTCCTGAGAACTACGGTGGAATGGGGATGGGATTTGTTTCTACGATGTTGGTTTGTGACTATATATCGGGAGCTACTGGATCATTTTCAACCGCTTTCGGAGCACATACAGGAATAGGAACTATGCCTATAGTGTTGTATGGCACAGAAGAGCAAAAACAGAAGTATGTACCCAAACTGGCCAGTGGAGAATGGTTTGGAGCCTATTGTCTTACCGAACCCGGTGCGGGTTCGGATGCCAACTCAGGAAAAACAAAAGCAGTGCTGTCCGAAGACGGTACACATTATTTGATTTCAGGTCAGAAAATGTGGATTTCCAATGCGGGATTTGCCAATATTTTCATTGTATTTGCAAGAATTGAAGACGACAAAAACATCACCGGTTTTATTGTTCCCAATGATCCTTCGAATGGCATTACCCTTGGAGAAGAGGAAAATAAATTGGGCATTCATGCTTCCTCTACGCGTCAAGTATTTTTTAATGAAACCAAAGTTCCGGTGGACCATATGTTGGCCGAACGCGGACAAGGTTTTAAAATTGCAATGAATGCATTAAATGTAGGACGCATCAAATTGGGAGTTGCCTGCCTCGATGCACAAAGAAGGGTAATTAGTTGTGCGGTTCAATATGCCAATGAAAGGGTGCAATTCAAGACCCCTATTGCTCAGTTTGGCGCCATTAAAGAAAAGATAGCGCGTATGGCGACTTCTTGTTACGTGGGTGAGTCGGCCAGTTACCGAGCCGGTCATGATATCGAGTTGAAAATTAAAAGCTTGCAGGAGTCCGGTTTAGCGCATCAAATAGCCGAACTCAAAGGAGTAGAAGATTTTGCGATTGAATGTTCGATGATCAAGGTTGGAATCTCTGAGGACATTCAAAATTGTTCAGATGAGGGCATCCAAATCTTTGGAGGGATGGGCTTTTCTGCCGATACTCCTATGGAATCGGCTTGGAGAGATGCTCGAATTGGAAGAATTTACGAAGGGACCAACGAGATCAATAGAATGCTTTTGGTGGGAATGCTGGTCAAAAAATCAATGAAAGGGGAATTGGATTTGATGAGCGCCGTCATGCAAGTGGCAAGTGAATTAACTAGTGGTGAATCTCCAGAAAATATAGATCTCGATCAACCTCTTTCGGAAGAAATACAAAAAATAAAAAACTTAAAGAAAGTTTTCTTAATGATTGCGGGGTCTGCTTTCCAGAAATACGGACAAGAACTCGATAAGCACCAACAAACACTTTTAAATTTGTCGGATATCATGATTGAGACGTATTTCGCTGAATCGGCTACTTTGAGGACGATTAAAAACCTCAACAGAGGGAGGGACATGAAACATCAGGTAGATATGACAAAACTTTATGTTTTTGATGCTACAGAAACCGTAATCAAGAAATCGAAAGAAACCATTGGAAATATAGCCGAGGGAGTCGCACAAGTAAATTTACTCAAAAGTGTCCATCGTTTGTGCCGTTACAACAATCTGCCCGATGTGATAGGCCTAAAAAATCGTATTGCTGAGAAAGTTATCAAAGAGAATCAATATTGTTTTTAAGGGTTGAACCGCTTGATTCATGTAATTTATTCTAAAAATTCTTGACCACTGTATATTAAAAAACTAAGCTGTCAATTATTTTACCCGATTGGTAAGTGACTTTTTTTTTGATTTTACCATTCGGATGGTAATCCATCCAAACCCCATCGCGATTTCCATTAAAATCCCATCCAATGGTTTTCCTCAATTGGCCATTGGAATAATAAAATTTACCGATGCCTATCAATACCCCCTGATTGAAAAGGTTTTCTTCTTTAATTGCTCCATTACTCCAATAAAGTTTTCTTGGTCCATCCATCAAACCAAAATTATAATTGAGCAACTCTACTGGAGTATTATTTTTATATAATATCCAGGATCCATGAAGCTTTCCATCATAGTAGTTCGAACTTAAAGTAATATTTCCTAAATCATCAAAAACAGTATATTCTCCGGATAATTTTCCAGATTTTACATGAAAAGTACGAATCAAAACCTCTTTATTGTTGACCTGATTTACTTTCCCAGAAAAAAATTGATTATTGAAATAAAACAAGGAATCCCTTGAAGTTTTTACTACGGTTAAATCACTGTAATGTGCACCATCATACTTTTGTTCACACGCCAACTCTAATATTAACGCAACAATAGCAAAACAAAAAAAGGGTGTAAACTTAATTTTTAAAAATTTGATTTTTTTTCTTAAATTTAACATAGGAGTGTGAGGGAGAGTATTTACTATTTTATTTTTTATTGGATTTTTAAAATTACATGATTAACTAAATTATGTTTTTCAATGCATTATTTATAATATTATAGCCGTAAATTCGTTTTTAAATATGACCATATTTCTAACAATTGTTTGACAAAAGCTATATTAGGTTTTTTAAACTCTTTATTGGTTTAAACTTCTTATTCCTGTCGACGCATTTCTATGCACAGGATATAGGAGCGTCTAATATTGTAGTAAATGAAGGAAGCTTGTCCGGGAACGAGTATTACCTTTGTCCAACGGTTTCTATTACTCTCAATCTTACTTTTCGAAATTATCACACTTCTTCCGATCAAATCAGCACGGTTTTATTTATTTTTAATGGAGTAAACAGCGTGACTACTTTTGAAGTCAATCCTTCTCTGGCGACCAATATTCCTGGGAATGGTTCTGTTACTTTGACTTATCCTGATGACTTTGATACTGCAGGCGCCGGTTTAACCGCAAGTCAAATCAACTTACCGTTTCTTTCTGATGGCAATACCACGATAACGGTTTCATCTACTTCTGTTTCAGGTACTGGAGACACCAACGCAACCAATAATGCGACCAGTACTTTAGTTGTGGTCTATGATCCCGATATCTCTGTGATCAATGTAACACCCGCCTCTGCTTCTGTTTGCCAAGGAGAAAATATATCTTTCGAAATCCAGCCCAATACCGGGCTACGATATAATTTTTTCAAAAATGGATCCTTGGTTCAGAGTTCTACTACTGATAACAACATAACCTTCTCTTCTGACCCTTCAGATCCAAGCGCGCTTTCAGACAATGATATCATAACCTATACTATGGTCGACAGCAATGGCTGTCCTACCGACAATTCTGGTCAAGCCATTCGTATTACCGTCCATACTCTTCCTTCAGGAACCATAACTTCAACGGCTATAAATAATGTTATTTGTAAAGGGGAATCAGTAACTTTCACCGCAACTGGTGGGGTAAGTTATACTTTTCGGGAGGCAGGAGTCCTCAAACAAAGTGGAGCATCGGCAACTTACTCAACCTCATCCATTTTACAAGAAACAGTCGTTTCTGTAGTGATTACAAATGCCAATGGTTGCTCCATAACAGAATCCACTACGATCAATGTACCGCTTTTGGACAATGCTGTGGGAGGAGGTAGCATCACCCCGGCTGCCATAAACGTGTGTGCTGGAGAAAGACTCAATCAAGACCTGATCTCAACTACAGATGCTTCTCTTGCTGCTAATAGCTCTGCCGCCAGTGT
>JAURMQ010000031.1 GCA_030830625.1 Flavobacteriaceae bacterium | reverse complement strand
GACGATCTAATGACATAGTTTTAAAATTTAAAGATGTTAAATTACAAAAATCAAATGGGACTACTTTTCATGTGTACTATTATTTAAATTGAATCATCATTTATAGGATCTAATGAATAGTTTCCAAAGTCAAAAATAGAGCGAAATTCGGTTGGAACCTCTACGGACTCCTGATTTTCCACTGCTCCAAAAAGGTAAACCTTTTCTAGGGCCGAAAAAGTAAACAAGGCTTGCAGGGCGCTTTCTGTAACAGAAGTCATTACCAAGTTGATTTCTTTAAGATGCTCGTGATCTCTCAATGATTCAATACCATTTCCATGGATAGCAGTATGATCTAGTCTAAGAATGGTCAAATTTTTTAATTCTTTCAAAACCTCAAAAACAGCATCTGTGACTTGTGTTTGACCCAGATCCAAATCTACTATATTTTCTTTCGCCAGTAAAAGTACATGGGCATTTTGATCATCAAAATCAGGAATATTAATAGCCGAAATCTTGAGTAAATTGGAGGTTTTGTAAAGAGGAGCAATCTCTAAGCCCTCTGCTTTTATGGAATCTACTGTTGCTTTATTAAGGGTTTCGAGTTCTATATTGGGGTAGATTCCCGTCTCATCTTTTGGAAAAAAGGAATTAAAAAGCTGCTGAGATACTCCTAAATCTGAAATTGTGGTGGATTCGGGTGCTCCTGATTCAACCCATTGAGCAATTAATTTTATTTCTGCTTTTGTTAATTGGATTTTGGCCTTAGGGGGCATGTGTTTTTTTTCATCTCTTGGCAGATTAATTCTCCTGAGAATTTCACTTTCATCGGTCTTAGCAGAAGAAATGATTAAACCCTCTTCTCCCCCATCCATAATGCCTTTATAATTGTGGAGCAGCAGTTTTCCTTTAGTCTTTTGGGGGTTGTGGCAACTCACACATTTTTGATTCAGAATGGGTTGTATCACCCCAGAGTAAAGAGATAACTCTCGATACGATTCGGGGTCAAGAAGGAGTTCTCTAGAAGGAATTTCCATACCGAAAGCTTCTTTCAATCCCTGAGGAAGGGGTTCTGTCAAATGATCTTTACCATGAGTAAGGTTTCCACCAAGGTGACCTGTAATCAACAAAACGAAAAGCAATGAGTACCCCAGAAATTGTTTTGAAAAAGTAGTGAACGGTTTGAAATCTCTCAATTTTAAATACATTAAAAATGAAAAAACAAATGTCAATACTCCCAAAATCAAATGAGCTCCTACTTCCTCCCAAGGATACCCCTCACGAGCGTATTGAACCGTACCTGTAAGTACAGCTATCAAGGAGGAAAAAGTAGCCCAAAAAAAGATAAAGCAAGTAATCTTTTGGTACTTATCTTGAGAACGATCTAAAACTAAAATCATCAAACCCATTACTAAAAATCCAATGGGAAGATGAACGATTAGGGGATGTAAACGTCCCAAAAGATCATAGAGGAATTCCATTGATTTTGTCCGTCAGTTGATGAATAGAAATCATTTAGGCCAAGATTTCGTTGATTACGTTGCCCGATACGTCAGTCAGTCGGAAAGGCCTTCCTTGGAAATCGTATGTAAATTGTTCATGGTGGAAGCCCAAAAGGTGCAAAATAGTGGCTTGGATATCATGGACAGATACACGGCCTTCAACGCCCGAATATCCTATTAGATCTGTTTTTCCATGTACGGCGCCTTTTTTGATACCCCCACCAGCCATCCACATGGTGAATGCGTCTCCTTGATGGTCTCTTCCCGGTGAGTTTTGAATCCCAAGACGATTTTCCCACATGGGCGTACGGCCAAATTCTCCTCCCCAAACAATAAGGGTTTCGTCTAGCAATCCTCGTTGTTTGAGATCAAGAATCAAGGCCGCAATTGGGCGATCCGTTGCTTTACATTTTCTCAAAAAGCCCGAATCCAAAGCTTCACCAGGGCTGGCACCGTGTGAATCCCATCCCCAATCGTACAGCTGTACAAATCTAACGCCTTGTTCAACCATTTTTCGAGCCAAGAGACAATTGTTTGCAAAGGCTTCTTTTCCGGGTTGAACACCATACATTTCCTTGATGGCCTCTGGTTCTTTATCAATATCCATTACCTCAGGAACAGAGGTTTGCATTCGGTAGGCCATCTCATATTGATTGATTCTTGTAAGAACTTCAGGGTCGCCGAATTCTTGATATTCTTTAAAATTAATATCATTGATGGATTCCAAAACTTTCTTTTTTAGATCTCTGCTGACTCCTTTAGGATCTTTTAAATAAAGTACGGGATCTCCTTTGGATCGACAGTGAACCCCTTGGTAAACCGAAGGAAGAAATCCACTACCCCATACACTCTTGCCAGCATCGGGTGTTCCACCAGAGGTAAGGACCACAAAGCCCGGTAAATTATTATTTTCAGAACCCAAACCATAAGTCACCCATGACCCTATACTCGGTCTGCCCACTCTAGGGCTCCCAGTGTACATGAGCAATTGTGCAGGCCCGTGGTTGAATTGATCCGTATGTACTGCTTTGAGAAATGCAACCTCATCAATTATTTTCTTAAAATGAGGGAGGTGATTCGACACCCAATTCCCAGAGGCTCCCTCTCGCGAAAAAGTGGCTTGAGGACCCAACATATTGGGTACGCCTTGAATAAAAGCAAATTTTTTACTGTCGAGCAATGACGGAGGACACGGTTGGTTGTGCAGTTTGGCCAATTCGGGTTTGTAATCAAATAATTCCAATTGAGAAGGTGCACCCACCATATGAAGGTAAATGACACTTTTAACCTTGGGTAAAAAAGGAGCCGGCAATGGCGCCATTGGGTTCAAGGATCTATCGGTGATATAGGCAGGTATCTTGGGGCTCCCAGTACTGCAAGAATTTAAGAAACCTCCTAAAGCCAACCCCCCCAATCCCAAGGTACAATCTTTGATGAAATGTCTTCTGCTGTTGTAAAGCGCTTCAATGGATCTTTCTTCAGCTAATAATTTTTTTACTTTATGCATGGGTTAAAAATTCATCTAAATTCATAATGGCATTGGCAATAAGGGCCAAAGAGGCTGTATTAATGTCTATGATTTGTTGGAGCCCAAAAAAATCATCCAACTGTTGCGGATCTTCTTCAAAGGTTTTTTTAGCTTCCTCATATAGGGTCAAAAGCGACTTGAGTTTATCTTCTTCGGGGACCCTTAAAGTTGCTTTCTGGTACATATCACTGATGGCCACTTTTGCTTCTTTGTTGCGATGGGTTTTGGCAAATTGCATCGCGGCTTCTAAGTATACTGGGTCGTTCATCGTAACCAATGCTTGAAGTGGAGTATTGGTAGGAGAACGCCTCACCAAGCAAACTTCTCTGCTACCGGCATCAAATGCCATCAAAGAAGGATAGGGACTGGTTCGTTTCAGATAGGTATAAATGCCTCTTCGGTACTTGTCTTCACCTTTACTCGTCTTCCATAGGTTGCCCAAATAGGCATGTTCCCATATCCCATCAGGTTGAGGAGGCATTACCCCTGGGCCGTACATTTTATCACTCAACAAACCCGAAACGAATAAAGCTTGGTCTCTAATTTCTTCTGCGGTAAGTCTCAGTCGAGGAGCTCTGGAATAAAAAATGTTATTGGGATCGACAGCTAATTTTTCGCGAGAGGTATAGGAACTTTGTCGATAAGTAGAAGACATTAGTATGGTTTTAATCAACGTTTTTAGACTCCAATTCATAGAATGCATTAGTTCATAGGAAAGCCAGTCGAGTAACGCTGGGTGGGATGGAGGATCAGCCATAGTCCCCATATCCTCAACTGTGGAGACCAATCCCTTTCCGAAAATCTGATACCAAACGCGATTGACTAATGTTCGGGCGGTCAATGGATTTTCTTGATCGACCAACCATTTGGCAAAGCCCAAACGGTTTTTTTCCAATTGCTGATCCCATGCATTCAATATTTGGGGCACGCCAGTTTGGACTTCCTCCTCTTTGACGCGCCAATTGCCTCGATTAAAAACATGGGTTTGCCTTTTCATATGGTCAGGGTTTTCAACCATAATGGGAGTAAGATCTCCTTTTACATCCAAAACCTCAACTAAGCTTTTGTTTACATCGGCATAACCCGGCATCCCTTTTCCAGGAAGATCGGGCAGAAATGCAAACCAATGTAGTTTAAAGTGTTCTTTTTTGGTTTCCAGGTCTTGGGTCTCTAATTCTACATATAAATCAAAAGGATCTTCCTCTCTACTAAAGTCTATATGGGTAATGAATTGCCCTTGTCGATCCTTATAAAAATTTTTTCCTTGCTTACTGATCTTAAATGTTCCAAGGATTTTTCCATTCAAACTGTCTTTTCTAAACACTAAAGTAGATCGATTGGTATGTCCAACAAGCTTGAGATAAAGCTTTTGCCGACCCAATGATTTTACATTTTTCATAAAAGCAGCCCCTCCTTTTCTTAACCCCATTGTAGGACCTGAAACAAAACCGTTTTTGATGACTTCAAAATGATGAGAGGGGTATTTGGGTTCTTTAAAGAGTATAAAATCTTTAAAATATTTATGGGTAGAGGTATCAGAATGCGTGGATACCCAATCCAAAAT
Organism: Flavobacteriaceae bacterium; assembly: GCA_030830625.1. Lineage (GTDB taxonomy): Bacteria > Bacteroidota > Bacteroidia > Flavobacteriales > Flavobacteriaceae > UBA8316. Next base: position 5,478 of record JAURMQ010000031.1, on the reverse strand, counting down.
ACCCTCGATTTTTTGACGGTCTTTGGCACTGTGATTCATTAGGTTTGGGGTATCGTCGGTTATGTCTTCATCACGAGTGTTGTTAAAAAAAGCCATAAGCTGATAATACTCCTTATGGCGAAAAGGATCGTAGGGATGACTGTGACATTGAACACAACTCATGGTGGTACTCTGCCATACATCGAAAGTGGTGTTGACTCTGTCGATTACAGCAGCAACCCTAAACTCTTCATCGTCGGTTCCCCCTTCATCGTTATTCATAGTATTACGATGAAAGGCTGTGGCTATCAATTGTTCAACCGAAGGGTTAGGGAGAAGATCACCCGCCAATTGTTCGATGGTAAATTGGTCGTAAGGTAAATCACGATTGAAAGCCTTGATGACCCAATCGCGGTATTGCCATATGGTTCTTCCGGGATCTTTTTCAAAACCCATAGTATCGGCATACCGAGCCAAATCCAGCCACCAACTGGCCCATTTCTCACCATAACTGCTCTCTATAAACAAACTGTCGACATAATTCTCATAAGAGATTCGACCTGTAGCAAAAGCATTGTAAAGATCGGGGTTGGGAGGCAAGCCCGTTATGTCAAAAGCCAATCGTCTAGCGATTATATTTTTTGGAGCTTCTTGGTTGGGCAAGAGTTCTTTCTCTTCCATTCTCGCAGCAATGAAATGATCTAAAGGACTTGAGAGGAATTTTTTTTCTCGATAAACAGAAGCTACAGTGGGAGGAGGTGTTTTCTCAACAGGTAGATAAGCCCAATGCGTTCCCCAATCGGCCCCTTGATCTATCCATTGGGTAAGGGTTTTGATTTCCTCTTCGGATAATGCTGGTTTTTGATAGGGCATTCGCATCTCGGGATCGCTATGATGCAACCGCTTGATTAATTCACTTTGGCTTGCGTTAAAGGGAATTATGGCAGGTTTTTCAGACTGCGTAATCCCCTTGGCTTCGGATTCAAAAAGTACACTAAAACCCGCATTTTTTTTAACACCCCCATGACAAGAAATACAATGCTTATTCAGTATAGGTTTTACTTCTGATGAAAAATCAACCTTAGGATTGGTTTTAAGGATATAGAACAGAATGATTCCAAAGGTGAGTATTCCTCCTAATCCTGTCAATATCTTTACTTCTTTACGCATTCTTAAAATGGATCTGCTGAATTATTTTTTGTAATTCAAAAGGGTTAAAAAAAAAGGATCTTCCGTTATTAAAATTAAAAAATTATTTTTCATCACAGCTCCCCAATGACCAAGTTTTAATGCCAAAGGATTCTGCCACACAATCATTAGAATAGGTCATATTATCGCATCCACAAACGGGTTCGTACTCTTTAGTACAGGCTATTTGCTTTTCGGGCCCTTTGCATATACTCTCCAATTCACTTTTACTTTCACAAGCCGTTCCCCATGAAATTATGGATAAAAAAAATAAAATTAAAAAACAACTCGCTACTACAGGGGTTTCAGCAGAATGTTTTTCCATCGAATTTTTTTATTGGTTTTTGTTTTATTCTTTCCTATGCCATGCAACTGTAGGGCAATGTATCCGTTAGAAGTCAAATCGTCATAGACATCCCCCACCTTTACTCCATTGACCCAAGACTGGATGTGATTGTCCTTGACCCTCACTTTTAAATGATTCCATTCCAAGGGCTTAAAAGCCGATTTAACCTTATCGTTGATGCCTGGGGTATGTAAAAATCCTCTCCCCGCTTCTTCATAAATAGCACCAGTCCATGACCGAGAAGTTGGATCAATTTCGATCTGATAACCCCAGAATCTTCCTGCGAGTCGTTTAACATTTATAATCTTTTTTTCTCCATTTTCATCAAACAGTCCGCCCCAACGAATGGTTTCGGTGTCTTTTTCGTAAATATTACTCCTTATTTGTACCCCTGAATTTAGAACTGTATCTAATTTGACCTCAAATTCCAACTCGAAATTTTGATATTTTTTTTTGGTATGCAAAAAGGAATTGGGTAATCCTGGTAGGGCTTCTGCGACTATGCATTGGTCTTCTACATAAAACTTTCCGCCCCCGTAGTTTATCCAGCCATCGAGATCTGACTCATTAAACAGCTTGATTTCTTTATTTTGACATGAAATAAAGGATATTAAAATTCCCGTCAGTAAAATGTATTTTTTCATTGAATAAATAAACTTAAGATATCGTTACAAAATGGATTAATAGTGTTTGGACAAAATATAAACTAAACACGGGTTAATTTTACGGGATAAGTTTTATTTGAATTCCATTGAGGAACGTAAAGGTTATCGTCATTATCCACACATACATCATGGGGATTGAGGAATGTTTTTTGATCATAAACAGGAGGAACTAAAGCTCCATCTTGATACGTTGGTTGACTTCCACCCGGCAAAGAAAGTACCTTATTGTTTTTATCCAATATGGCGATCATACCGTCAAAAGTATCCCAATCGTTAGTGATGATTACTGCAAAATAGATTAAATCTCCTTTAATTACGGGACGACAAATATAACATCCCGGCAACGAAATGGTCTCCAGATGCTGACCGTCGAGTGTAAACCTTTTGAATTCGTTGGCACTTCTTGAGGTAATGAGAAGAGTGGGGTTCAAAGGATCGCGTTGGTCTAAAGTAATACCATGGCAACAATCGAATTGACCTTCCCCCTCACCATGTCCTCCAAAATGTCGAATATAGTTGCCCTTCGCGTCGTATTGAATGATAAAGTCCTTACCGTATCCGTCGGCGATGTATAAATCTCCATTCGGTCCAACGGTTGTTTCGGTAGGTTTGAACTTCTTCGTATTTTCATAGGCTTCGATTTCTGGAGGTGCAGTAATTGTCATCAATATGTTCCCCTTAAGATCGGTTTTGCATACTTTTCCGGATGAAGGATCAGTAATAAAGAGGAATTCCTCAGCCCCTTCTTCGACGAGAGTCAAGCCATGTGCTCCAGGAAATTCGGTACCCCATGCCTCCAAAATTTTACCGGATCGATCATAAATCAAGATGTTATTTTTGGGGTGGGTAGTCGTCATGATCAAGCGTTGTTTTTTGTCCATTACCATTTCATGACAATCTTTGACTGGAAATTGACTGGGATCCTGAACCCCCCAATCCTTGTCCACTGTATATTTAAAATCGCCTTGACCTACAGTAGGTTTTTCCTCACTTTTACAGGAAATTATTCCAAAAGTCGTATTAGAAACCGCGATTGATGCTGCCGAAACAAGCGCTGTTTTTTTGATGAATTTTCTTCTGCTAACCATTTTCATTTTAATTTTTAAGAATTATTTTTTTTGAGTTTCTGTTTTGTATGCATCCCGAATCATTTTTGCAGTGTTGTGTTGACCGCTATGATTCCAACCGGGAGGGAAAAAAATATAAGCCAGTTTGTTTTTGAGACCAGGAGCCTTGGCGACGTCCTTGATTAAGGATATGAATTCTCCAAAATAAACTTCTATAAAGTTTCCAGAATTGATTTTTCGAGTGATGCCATATTCTATATCAATATCTTTTTTCTCTTCTTGATAGGTGTTAAAAATTTTGTCCCATATGTTGAGTAAGTTACAATAATTGGTATCTATATATAATGGATTACGAGCATGGTGGACTCTATGATGTGATGGGGTTAAGATTAATTTATTGAGAAAACCAAGTCTAGCGTCTTTCATTAGATTTTCTCCCGCATGGATAAAAGTTCCATAGGTCCCATCAACAAACATAATTACGAACAAAAGAGCCGGATGAACCCCAAAAAGAATACAAATAGTAGTGCGAATAAAATCTGCATAAGGGGCTTCCAAAAAGAAGTGAGCATGCGCTACGCTCAGATTCATTTCTTCAGGGGTATGGTGAGTGGCGTGCAAACACCAAAATAATCGGACTTTGTGACCCAGATAATGGTAGATAAAATGGGCCAACTCCCATACTATATAACCGTAAACAAACCAATACCATGTCATACTGGTTTGAAAAGGAGCAAATTTTTGAAAAAGACCAATACAAATGGTCGTCATTGCTATGGCAATGAATCGACCGATAAAACGGTTGAAAACATAAATCAAGAAAATGGTTTGGTAAACTTTGGTATGCGGTTTTTTATGAACCATTCCCATAATAAATTCCAACATCAAGAGTAAAGGAAGTATAGGCTGAATGATGGCTACAATACCATCGTAAGTCAAAAAAGAAGAAAAATCCCCTGTGTTTAGAATTTGAAAAAGGTTTCTGATGCCAAAAAAATTGACAATCTCACTCCAAAAGGTCTCCAAAAGCTCCATAAATTTATAAATCAATACAATATAAAGCTTTTTCAAAAAAGATGAACATTTGTGATTCGATCCTCCTGTATTTTGATTCCCCCTAAAATTTTATTTAATTCAATTTTTTCATATCTTCCAAATCCAAAAAAACAAGCTCGTGATCATCAAAAAATTATTTTTCATTCTGCTCTTTGTTACATCAATTCAAGCCCAAAGCTGGAAAGCGATTGAGGGCAAAATGATGAGTAAATGGGGTAAATCGGTAAGTCCAGAAAATGTTTGGCAAGAATATCCTAGGCCCCAATTTGAAAGGGAAAACTGGGAAAATTTAAATGGACTTTGGGAGTATGCCATTTTAAAAAACAACCAAAGACAACCCCAAAAGTTTCAAGGTAAAATTTTAGTTCCCTTTAGTTTTGAATCCACTCTTTCGGGCGTTGGAAAAAAAATTACTCCAGGAGATAAAATGTGGTATAAAAGAAATTTTCGTTTACCTAAGCATTGGAGTGGAAAAGATATAGTAATACATTTTGAAGCCGTAGACTATCATTGCTCTGTTTGGATCAATGATGTTTTGGTAGGTTCCCATAAAGGCGGCTTTGATCGTTTTTCTTTTAATATTTCTCCCTACTTAAAATCCAGTGGTGAACAAAAGATCGTACTTGCTGTAGAGGACGCTACTAATTTCAGCTCACAACCAAGAGGCAAACAACTAATCAATCCCTATGGAATTTATTACACCCCTGTTAGTGGAATATGGCAGACCGTTTGGATGGAGGCTTTATCTTCCGAAGCGTATATTAAGGAGGTAAAAACAACAACTGATATTGATAAAAGTTCAGTATCCCTAACCCCCTTTGGTCATCAAAGTTTGAAAGAAGGTTATCAGGTTGCTGTCGAAGTTTTCTTCCACGGAAAAAAAATAACATCCGGCCAAACTCCTCCTGATACGACTTTGAATTTAAAAATTGAGGAGGCTCATTTGTGGTCGCCCGACCATCCTCATTTGTATGATGTTAAAATGAGTTTAATCAATCCTTCTGGAATAATAATTGACCAAGTGAAAAGTTATTTTGGAATGCGTAAAATTAGTTTAGGAGATCACAAAGGCACTCAATATTTATTCCTGAATAACGCACCTCTGTTTCATTACGGAACACTGGATCAAGGCTGGTGGCCCGACGGGCTCCTTACTCCTCCTTCTGACGAGGCGATG
>JAURMQ010000030.1 GCA_030830625.1 Flavobacteriaceae bacterium | reverse complement strand
TTAGTTTTCCAAATTTTGCTGCTATTACAAACCCTCAAATTTGGGTGGTTGGGTTTACTATTGCTATCGTGGCTAGTTTAGAAACGCTTTTATGTGTTGAAGCAACAGACAAACTAGACCCTGAAAAAAGAATTACGCCAACTAATAGAGAGCTGTTTGCACAAGGTACGGGAAATATACTTTCTGGATTGATCGGTGGACTTCCAATTACGCAAGTGATCGTAAGAAGTTCTGCAAATATTCAATCGGGCAATAAAACAAAAATATCAGCTATCGTCCACGGTGTTTTCCTTTTAATTTCAGTACTCCTCATTCCTAGGTTATTGAACATGATTCCCCTTTCCGTTTTGGCTGCTATTTTATTTGTGGTAGGCTATAAATTAGCTAAACCTTCCCTTTTTAAAACAATGTATAATTTAGGATGGAAGCAATTTGTTCCTTTCGTAACTACAGTGTTGGGAATTATTTTTATAGACTTACTTACAGGTCTTGCTTTGGGCTTAATGGTTGGTATAGCCGTAGTATTAATTAAAAGTTACCAAAACTCTCACTTTCTTCACATTGAGGAGCAAAACAATGATAAAGGTAAAATAAAAATGACCTTGGCTGAACAGGTAACATTTTTTCATAAAGGTGCCATAATCAAAGAGTTGGACAACTTGCCAGAAAATTCATCTTTAGAACTTGATGTTAGAAAAACATTTTATCTGGATAATGACATCATTGAAATTCTTGATGATTTTTCATTCAAAGCAAAACTTAGAAATATCTCCATCAAACTCGTTTCTGAAAGAGGGATAGCCGAAAATATATCCAATTACTTAGACTTTTTTAGAAAAAACACTAAGAAAGAGCTTTATAAAACGCTTTAAATTCTTTAAAAAATACACAATAATATTTAATTAAATAATATGGAAAATTTACTAATTAACCACACTCACACTCAGGATTCACAGGCTGAAGTAACCCCTGATTTAGCCGTTCAACTTTTAAAAGATGGAAATCAGCGATTTTTAGATAAATCAATACTGAACCGTTCCTTCGATAAGCAAATTGAACTTACTTCAAAGGGACAGTATCCTTTTGCAGCGATAGTCAGTTGTATAGACTCCAGAATTCCTACTGAGATTGTTTTTGATCAGGGTATAGGAGATGTTTTTAATGCTCGAGTTGCAGGAAATTTTGTAAATCGAGATATCTTGGGCAGTCTAGAATTTGCCTGTAAGCTTGCTGGATCAAAGTTGATTGTAATCTTGGGACACACATCTTGTGGAGCAGTAAAAGGTGCCTGCGATCATGCAGAACTTGGTAACTTAACTGCTATGCTTGATAATATTTCGCCTGCTTTAGATGAAGTAAAAACATCTGAAGCCACTGATCGAAGTTCAAAGAATATTGATTTCGTTAATGAAGTGGCTGTTCAAAATGTTCACTTGAATATTGCCAGACTCAAAAAGGATAGCCCTGTTTTAAATGAAATGATCGAAAACGGTGAGATTAAAGTTGTAGGCGCAATGTATGACGTTGCAACTGGAAAAGTATCTTATATTTAATACCACTCTTTATCACTATTAAAAATGACGAATACATGAGTTTTTATAAAAAAATCTTTAAGTTATTTCAAAAACCAAAAAATAATTCAAAAGAAATAGCATCGGGAACTAAAAAAAAAGTTATTACAGAACACCGACCAAGATGGATGTATAAAAACGAGTGATTGTTTTATTATGAATATATTATTGAGCCACATTCAAACCCACAACCTGAAAGCTGTGGGTTTTTTTATATAAAAAGTTAGTTTTAAAATTAAATTTAGACCCTCCTTGAAGTTTGAACTACCGTATGATAGGGACACATATAAGTTGTGTACTACAAAAAACGATCAAGTAGACTTGGCGTTTTTTTGGCGTTATCTTTCTTAGGTCCGCGCTTGAGTGAGGTAGGGGGATGATCCTTCTTAGATCATGTCTTTTAATTTTTATAGTTGATTTTTTCGTTCTTGAAAATGAGTAAAAAAAGAATAAATACCCCAAGTGCAAAAAGGGCAGGAAATTTCCAAATCATACCCCAATCGTGAAGATTACCTTCCATGATAAAGGCGTCTGAGGTCTTACCAGCGATCCAAAATCCTATCAACATTCCAACTCCATAGGTAGCAAGGGTAATCAAACCTTGGGCAGCACTTTTTATTTTTTCTCCAGCTTTGAAGTTGGTGTAGATTTGCCCCGAAACAAAGAAAAAATCATAACAAATTCCGTGGAGGAGAATACCGATGATCAACATAAAAGTTCTGTCTCCAACATTGCCATAGGCAAACAACATATAACGAACTACCCAAGCCAACATCCCCACCAAAATGGTATTTTTAAACCCAAAGCGCATAAAGAATAGGGGCAGTAATAGCATAAATAATACCTCACTGACCTGTCCTAAGGACATTTTTGCGGTGGGATTGTTCATTCCCAATTCTACTAAAAATGGATTGGCCTGTTGGTAATAAAAAGCCAAGGGGATACAGATCAGAATCGAAGCGATAAAAAATAAAAGGAAATTACGATCATTCAATAATTTTAGGGCATCCCAACCCAGAAGGCTTTTTACAGAAAAGTTTTTTTGATCGCGGCCGTAAGGGCGAGTTTTAGGCAGGCTAAAGCTAAATATCCCTAATAAAAAGGAGACCAAAGCCACCATTTTAAAAGTATTAGACAATGCACCTGCAGCGATCGAATCACTGGCATCCCAACCAAAAACATAACTGATAACGATACCAGAAATGATCCATCCTACGGTACCAAAAGTTCGGATCACTGGGAATTCTGTAGCGGTATCCTTCATTTGATGGAATGAGACCGAATTGACCAATGCTAAAGTGGGCATATAAAGGATCATATAACCAAATACGTAAGGGTAAAAAACAGAAAATTCATCGGTCTGAGACATCAGGTACAACAATCCGCTTCCCAAGAGGTGAAGGACGCCCAAAATCTTTTCAGCGTTAAAATAGCGATCGGCAATTAATCCTATAAATACAGGAGCGATTATGGCACCCCAAGATTGAGTCGAAAAGGCCATAGCGATTTGCCCACCACTGGCGTTGAGATTATTTCCCAAAAAAGTACCTAAGGTGACGAACCAACCTCCCCAAATGAAAAATTGGAGAAACATCATGAACGACAATTGAATTCTAATGGAGGACTTCATGGTTTTTATAATTTATGATTTGTAATGTTGAAGCATTCCTCGAAATACCTCAAATCTAATTTTTTCATTAGGGTGACTTTTTTTATCATCGAATCTAATCTATCAACTCATTGTATAGGTTTTGGGAGTTCCTTTTCCTTTTGCATATTATAGGGCAGTTGCCATATTTCTCCCTCTAAATTACCGAAAAATAATTCTGATTTGCTGAACTGGTGCGCATCACCATTGGCCCAAAAAAAAGCGAAAGGAGATTTGAAATTTTCGGATTTTCTAACATAGGAGTGATTCATTAAACTTTCTTGAGTGAGGTCTTTTTCTTTGTTCCAGCTTTTTCCCAAATCCTCCGATTTCCATAATTGTAACTCTCCACCCACCCCCCATTTTTGGGGACCTATTCCAGTCGGTCCTACCAAATAGAGCGTTTCTTCAAAAAACAACAAGCTGCCCATGTCATAATTGTGATCCGACTGGGTAATGAGGTGAGTAACCCATTCCAAACCGTTCCATTGGGTAATACACCACTCGTAGGGTTGGTTTTCGGGGCCGGGTTCATGCCCGTTACTTCTGATATAGAGGCAAATTGGATTTCCTTGTGAATCAAAGATCATGTCTTTGAGGTAGATGTTTTTTTTGTGACGGGCATAATCAATAACCCTTGAGGGGGAATTTTTTTCTGTAACAGGAATAGTGATCATCGCTTTGTTTGAGTTGGTCCAGCTATTGCCCTGGTCTATCGTCTCAAGATAGTAAAGGTCCGTTCTTTGATCAACATTGCCATTAGGATGTCGGTTAAAAAATGTCCCCATTTTATTTTGGAATTGAGCACTGACTTGGTAATGCCCTGATTTTTCTCCTTTTTCTTCAGGGATGGCAGCCAGCATGATATCGGCTGACCATTCTGTACCCTTTTCACTTTTTTCAAAATACAATTGCCTTACACCCGTGTATTTAGTAAAAAAATTAAACATACCGGTCTCTGTTTTTTTGGGCTGAGGATAGGTCATTTCTTCCGAAGTTATTTTTTCAAAACCATCAATGCTCAGCGGACGTTTACTTTTGTATTTGAACCCCATCCGTTTTCTCCCTCTGCCGCTCACAAAAACCCAAATATACCCTTCATTATCAATCAAAATTGAGGGATTGTCGTGAGGATCATCTACCCCCATTTTATCACAAACCACAAGCGGTTGAGAGACCATACCGGATGCGTGGTCATATTCTCCAATCATACAAAGAAGGTGTTTACTCTCCGAGGATTTTGTCCCACCATAAACGAAAAAGGTTTTGTTTACTTCAGCAGCATAGAGGGCCAAGGGATGATGTTTGGCGGTATAAGTTCCCAAGGCACCAGAGTATTTATCTCCATAAGCATACTTTTGATTGAGCTCGAACCATATGGGTCTATAACCGGCTATTCTTTTATTCTCAAGGGACTGGCTCAATCCCGAACTGATGCATATAAGGGTGATGATTATGTGCTTTAGATGTTGATTTCTACCCATCCTATTTCATTTTTCTAAATATAGATAAAAAAATGGCATACCGATGAGGTTCCTCAATTGTGAGGTATAAAAAAAGTGGTTCAGATCCACAAAAATATTGATGGTAAAATCAATATCGATTACCCCATGGGTCTCTTCAACTTCAATAGCTATAATCATTGCAATATGGGTATCGACTCCCTCTAGAGGGGCATTTAATTTTACAGAGACTACTTTGTTGTCTTTTTCTTCAAAACTATAGGCCCTATATATAATGTATTGGCGATTGGGATTCGGACAATAAGACGAGAAAACTGTCGTCGGTAAACTCCAACGATACCAGGGAACAGCTTGATTTCGAAGCAGATTTTCCACTAGCACTATTGGAATGGAATTGCCATTTACTGAATATTGTTTTTTTGGCTTCCTTGGGTGTTTATTCTGCCACAGTTCCAGTTCCAAAAATAGTGGTGATGGCAGAGTGCTTCATCCTAGGGTCTTCTGCCAGAGAAGAACCGGAATCTATATCTTCTCCTTTATTACAGGAGAGGATAATAAAACTGATCGGGAAGAAATTGAGGAATTTTTTATTAATTTATATTAAATATAGTAAATAAATATTCAAAAAAAATCAATACAAAACCCAGATTCAATAGTTTTGAAAAAATTTATTGAAGAGCCAAATAAAACTTGTTTTTCAAATAGTTTTGTAATTTACCCGATTTAGAATCCGAATCTGATAATGGGGTGATGATCGAAAATAAAAAATTCAAAATTGCTGGTCTGGGAGAAGTTTTATGGGATATTTTTCCCGATGCTAAAAAGTTAGGGGGTGCTCCTGCGAACTTTTCTGCTCATGCCCAACAATTGGGAGCCAAAAGTTATATTCTAAGTGCTGTAGGTAAAGATGATTTTGGAAAAAACGCCATAGAACTATTGGAAGAGGCCCTAATGGATATTTCTGGACTTCAGATCAACGATACACATGCTACGGGAAGTGTGAGGGTGAACTTGGATGAAAGTGGGATTCCTACCTATACCTTTGAAGAAGATGTGGCTTGGGATCATATTCAGTTTGAGATTACTCAAAAAAAAATTGCCCAATGTCTTGATGCGATTTGCTTTGGCACCTTGGCTCAGCGAAATGTCATTTCTCAAAATACGATTTTCAAAATTCTAAAGGCAACCCCCGAAAACTGCCTGAGGGTTTTCGATGTTAACTTTAGAAAAGATTACTACAACCCAGAAATGCTTTTCCAAAGTCTTGAATTGGCCAATGTTGTAAAAATGAACGAAGAGGAATTTTTAGAAATCATATCCTTATTCAACTTGCCGTCCAATCCTTCTAAAGGATTGGAAGCCTTGATGTACCAATTTGACCTTAAGTTTTGTATCCTTACCCTAGGGAAAAAAGGATCGATTATGATCAGTAAAGCGCATTACAGTATTTATGATTCTGCCGAACCGATAATTGTCAAAAGCACAGTAGGGGCAGGGGATGCCTTTACTGCAGCAGCTGTAATGGGTTGGCTCAACCAAAAACCTTTAGATCAAATCAATAAAGAAGCTTCCCGTATTGCAGCCTATGTTTGTTCGCAGCTGGAAGCGGTACCTGTCATAAAACATATTTAGAAAAATGAACCATAAAAACATATTACCCCTATTTCTTTTTTTCCTCACACTGAGTTGTCAGAAAAAAAGCGAAACAGTTCCTCCCAATGTAATTTTGATCATCACAGACGATCAAGGTTATGGTGACTTGGGACTTCACAATAATCCTAACATCATCACTCCAGCGATCGATGCATTTGCTCGACAAAGCATACGATTCAATAATTTTCATGTTTCTCCTGTTTGTGCTCCAACTCGATCCAGCTTGATGACCGGTAGATATTCACTCAGAACAGGAGTTAGAGATACTTATAATGGCGGTGCTATTATGGCGCCTTCCGAAGTTACTTTGGCCGAAATGCTCAAAAAAGTGAATTACTCTACCGGAATATTTGGAAAATGGCACTTGGGAGACAATTACCCCTCGCGACCCAGTGATCAAGGTTTTGACGAGTCGCTCATCCATTTGGCAGGGGGAATGGGACAGGTTGGAGATTTTACCAATTTCTTCAAAAAAAACACCAGCTATTTTGATCCTGTATTGTGGCACAACAATAAGCAAAAAGCCTATGAAGGCTATTGTTCGGACATATTTACTGACAATGCCATCGAGTTCATTGAATCCAACCAAAATCAACCCTTTTTCTGTTATTTGTCTTTCAACGCCCCCCACACTCCTTTACAAGTACCCGACAAATACTATCAGATGTACAAAGACATAAATCCTTCAAAGGATATCGATCCCGAGCTCTTGCCCGATGATGGGATGACCGAAAAGAATGATGAAGATGCGCGTAGGGTTTATGCAATGGTCACGAACATAGACGATAACCTCAATAAATTATTCCAGAAAATCGAGAAATTGGGTATTGCAGAAAACACCATCGTTATTTTCATGACCGATAATGGTCCTCAGCAGCCTAGATATGTGGCTGGAATGCGAGGCAGAAAGGGAAGTGTTTATAGGGGAGGTATTCGTGTTCCCTTTTTTATGCGTTATCCCTCAAGGTTTAAAAACAATCAAGAAGTGGATCAAATGACCGCTCATATCGATTTGCTGCCTACCCTCTCTCAGTTGTGTGGCGCTCCATTGCCCAATGACAGAAAAATTGACGGAAGAAGTTTTATTCCTGCATTGGAGGGACAAACCTTACCCCAGCGTAGCTTCTTTTCCTATTGGGCTAGAAAGTTTCCCGAAATGTACAATAACGTTGCGCTACAAAAAGGAGATTATAAACTTGTGGGTAAAACCGACTTCGATGCTTCCCTCCAACAATTTGAATTGTATAATCTGAAAGAAGATCCCTTTGAAAAAATAAATTTGGTAGATCAAGATGAAGAAAGAGCGACCTCCCTTAAGACGGAGATGGATGAATTGATTTTTGAATTGAGTAATGCTCCCAATTTGCACCATCCCCCAAGAATCAGTGTGGGGACTCCGTTTGAAAACCCTGTTTATTTAAATAGAAATGATGCAGGGGGTCAAAGAGGGGTTTGGAATCAAGATGAGCTTTATTCTTATTGGACAGTTGATATGGAAAAAGGCCTTTACAACATCAAATTTAAATTTTTAGAACCCCTACCTGAGGGAGGAGATATGATGCTCGAAATGGGACAAAGCATCAATGTGAAGCACAATCCTGAGCCGGATCAGGATGTGCTGGTCTGGAAGAGTGTTTCATTTGCCAAGGGTCCATTCGATTTTACCCCATTTTACAGAAAAGGCAGAAATAACTACTTTCCTTTTTGGGTAGAAATCGATAAAATAGATTGATGAGAAATATTATGGTTGCCAAATAGAGCCTACCGCATGCACCTCAAAGGTGTCAAACAATAGTGAAGGGTCGGAGGATATTTTTATGGTTTTATCTTCCGCTGAGGGGACGGTATAGTTTGACAATACCGAGTAGCCTCCATCTACAAATATTTCAATCGAAGTTCGATCTAATAATATCCTAACATTAACTTTATTTTGTTTGAGAGTAGGAAGCATTTGATTTCCAAAATAAAATTCACCCTTTTTAAAAACAAGCTTTTGCCCCCAAATATCGATTTCAAAAGTCGGTGCAGGATTGCGGTCAAAAGCGGCATAAAGATCAATTCCGTCAAAATCCTCCTTTTCAAGTTTTTGATTGAGTTCCTCCCCTGCTATGTTTTGATGAACGATGCTTTTTTTATAAAGGCTTTTTATTTCCTCTATGGGCCAGCGGAATAGTCGAATTCCTTCCGCCGTGGTTTTCAATTCCATGGTGGCCGGGAAAGACAGGTGTTGATTGAAAGGCATTTGATGATCAACATATAAGTTATGATCACTGATTTTGAACCAACCTATGATGACGGTTCGCCCATCTGGACTGTTGTTGAAAGTTTGTGCGGCATAGTAGTTTTTTCCCAAATCACCCAGATAGTTATTTTTGTCGGTGGACAGGCTAATACCATCAAATGTTCCGATTTCATAATCAAAACTGGCATCGTAAATGAGCCATTTTTTATTTTCTGGGTTTCCATCCACCGGAAGCTCAACCAAATCCATGCACTCATAAACCCATCTTCGGTCAAAGTCACTTAGCTTTTTCCAATTTTTTAAATCGGTAGAACCAAAAAATCGAACTTTTCCCAAATCGTCTTCATCTTTTTTGTCTGCCCGCTTAATCCACAAAATCAATACCCATTTTTGTGTGAGCGCGTGCCAAAAAATCTTTGGATCTCGCTCTCCTCTGTCAAAACCTTGATTGGGAACCATAGGCCCTCCATTGTCGATCAGCTCAAATGTTCTTCCTCTATCCACACTGTAGGCTGCAGCTTGGTAAAATTTATCTTTTTTGTCATTTTGAGCATGAGTAAAATAGGCTACAATGGCTTTTTCTTTTGCGGTATTTTTTCGAAGAGAATTGGGGTAATCCACAGCGGCTGTTCCAGAAAAAATGGTGCCATTTCCGTAAGGTAAAATGGCATGGGGCAATTGTTCCCAATGAATCATGTTTTCACTCACTGCATGCCCCCACGTCATGTTCCCCCAATGAATGGATTTTGGATTGTGCTGAAAAAACAAATGATATTCTCCTTTATAATGTACCAATCCATTGGGATCATTGATCCAATGTTTTTTTGAGGAAAAGTGAAATTGTGGACGTAAAAACTCATTGTATTTAATATCGGAATAAGAGTCGAAAGTTTGAAAACTATCTATCATTTTGGGGGTAGATAGCTGTCCCTGACAAACTATAAAAGAAAAAAGGAAAAGGTATTTCACGATTTTTTTATTGTGGAGTTATAATCAATAGTTGAGCAGATCTTCTTTTGAGATTTAAATCTAAGTGGGCTTCTCCCAGACCATTCGTTTTAAAATCATTACTTTTTTTGATGTCGAGTGAAGCAGCTTTTTCTAACCGTTTTAGGTCGATGGATGAAGCCTTTTTGGGTCGCCCCATATACAACCATGTTTGATAGGTGTTGTTGTTTTCTGAGTCCAGAATTATGGAATCAATACGATAGCCGAGTGTATCTTTTAGTCCTGAAAGTAGAAGTTGTATTTTGTCGTTTCCTTCAACATTTTCGCCATCCGATTCTTCATAATTGTACATCAAAAGGACAATTTTTTCCTCAGATCGCGTCGCGATCATGCCTATTCGACTGTTGTTTTTCTCTTGGATCACTTCTATTCTATTGGGTTGTAGTTGTGCCAACATTTCAAAACCTGTCTGAATAGGTTTGGGGGTATTACCGCCAGTCAACAATTCTCTTTTACCGGTAAAGAATTCATTTTCATCGGCTTCCCAAGAAAACCCCCAATACAGCAACAATGAGGTCGGGAAATTGTGATGATCTTCAATTTGATACAGTGCATCAACCAATTTGAATAAAAATAGGGGGGAACTGATGGAATTTCGATAAGCCAAGTCAGGGTAATCTTCAACGGTGCGGTAGTAATTGGACGAAAGTCCCCATTCGTTG
>JAURMQ010000029.1 GCA_030830625.1 Flavobacteriaceae bacterium | reverse complement strand
TCCGGATCCTGCACCGGCGATGATCATCAGTGGTCCATCTTTGTGCAGTACAGGTTCGCGCTGTGATTCGTTGAGTTCTTTGAGGTAATCGGTGGTTGATTTATTCACATTTTAAAATTAAAGCAATATTTAAACCCCAAGAAAAACAAAGCCTTATAGTTATTCACAGCTTTTTGTAAAATGTATTTTCTTTTCAGACCGCTGCCATAAGAGAATTAATTTCAAGAATTGTTTTCACCCGCTGAAAAAGTTTCATTTTCTACACTTCTTTGAGCAGCAAATTCAAATCCAGCTCGCCACCAACTTTCCATTTTTTCCTTGTTAAAAATCAATGAATTAGTCGTCAGGATTGTGGGAGTATAAAACAGATTAACCTTGGCTTTGAAGTCGTCTGCCATCAATTTTCCGATTTTAACATTTTGATACTGAATACGGTCGGCCATAAAACCAAAAATAGTGCTCATGGCATCAAAAGGATTCTTTGAGGGCATACGGTTGATCTGAGGAAACTCTGTATCCAATAATATGGCATCAATTTCAGTAGCTCCACAGCGCAAGGCTTCTTCTATGGGAATGACTGTTCCTAGTCCCCCGTCTCCATACTCACAGCCGTTTTTTGAGGTCAAAGTCATAAAAGGAACATAATTACAGGAAATCCAAATCCAATCGATAAAATCCCTGTAGCTGCATTCACTTATTTTTTTATACTCCACTTTATTTGTGGATAAATTGGAAACGGTAATGACTACTTCAACAGCGGCGGTTTTCAATTCCGTAAACTCTTTGGGGGTAATGCTGTTCAAAATCAATTGTCTTAAATTGTTACTTTCTCCAAAAGTTTTTCTTCCTTTTATAAAGTTTTTTAAAACATTAAAATGATGAATACCAATAGATTGGGTTCCATTATTTGAACTAACAGTAAAAGGACAATTATCAAAAATGCTTTCTTGTGTTACTTCTGTAAAACACTTTTTGATTTTATCGATTTTATTCAAGGCCAGATGACTCACGAGCAAACTCCCCGTAGAACAGCCCAAGAATAAGTCGTACTGTTTTTTTTGAACGCGAATCAGATGCTCTGCAACCCCCCCAGCAAAGGCTCCTTTGCTTCCTCCGCCAGAAATCACCAATGCTCTCATTAAATTAAATTTTACCACAAATTAAGGGAAGTTTTTAAACAATTTAAATTGAATCGCGCTTAAAACATTTATTTTAGACGAAGATATGGATGTACTTCAAACCCCCATAGAATATCTAAAAGGTGTTGGGCCTAATCGGGCCAATATTCTGAAACAAGAATTGAATTTACACACCTTTCAGGATTTACTCCATTTTTTCCCTTATCGTTATATTGATCGATCTACTTTTTATAACATCATTGACTTACCCAAAAACTCTTCTGAGGTTCAAATCAAGGGAAAAATCATCAAGACGGAAGTGATTCAACAAAAGAAGGGAAAGCGATTGGTTGCTCAATTTTCTGACGGTCAAATTCAAATGGAATTGGTTTGGTTTAGGGGACATCAATGGATAAAAGAAAGTTTGAAACTCAATGTTGAATACGTCATTTTTGGTCGACTCAATTGGTATGCCAATCGCCCGAGTATGCCTCATCCAGAAATGGAAACTGTAGAAAATTTTGACAAAGGTTTTTCTAGAACACTACAAGCCCTCTATCCCAGTACGGAAAAATTACTCTCCAGAGGAATTTCTCAGAGGGTCATTGCCAAAATGATGCAAGAATTATTGCAATCCAACCACAGTAAATTTGCGGAAAGCCTCCCTGAAGACTTACGCTCCAAATACAAACTCATCAGCAAAAGTGAAGCCGTAAAAAACATTCATTTTCCGAAAGATCAAAATACCCTTACCGCTGCTCAAAACCGATTAAAGTTTGAAGAACTGTTTTTTATTCAGTTACAATTATTGATGAAAAATCTCCAACGAAAACAAAAAATAAAAGGTTTCGTATTTGAAAAAGTGGGGAATCATTTCAATACTTTTTTCAACACTCACCTTCCTTTTGAATTGACTGAAGCGCAAAAAAGAGTCATCAAAGAAATTCGTAAAGACACTGGCAATGGACAACAAATGAACCGTTTGCTCCAAGGAGATGTTGGATCTGGAAAAACAATAGTGGCTTTAATGGTAATGCTGATAGCCGCAGACAATGGTTTTCAATCCTGTCTCATGGCTCCTACAGAAATTCTCGCCAAACAACATTTTCAATCCCTCAAAACCCTTATGGGTTCTATGGACCTATCAATTGCCCTATTGACAGGCAGTTCCAAAAAGGCGGAGCGTAAGCAATTGGCAGAGCAATTAGAATCTGGGGCTTTGGATATTCTCGTAGGAACCCATGCCGTCATTGAAGACAAAGTTCAATTCAAAAATCTTGGGCTGGCTGTGGTAGACGAACAACATCGATTTGGGGTTGCCCAAAGAGCGAAGCTGTGGCGCAAAAACAGCATCCCCCCTCACGTACTGGTTATGACAGCGACTCCCATACCTCGAACCTTAGCAATGAGTGTTTATGGGGATTTGGACATTTCAGTCATCGACGAATTGCCTCCTGGTCGAAAAAAAATAAAAACAATCCACCGCTATGACAGCAACCGATTACAGGTGTTTCAGTTTATTGCAGAAGAAATTCAAAAAGGAAGACAAATTTATATGGTCTATCCATTGATAAAAGAATCTGAAAAAATGGACTATAAAGACCTGATGGATGGCTATGAAAGCATTTCTCGTGCCTTCCCTCGTCCTCAATTTCAGATCAGTATCGTTCATGGTCAAATGCAGGCAAAGGATAAAGATTATGAAATGGATCGGTTCATCAAAAAACAAACACAAATCATGGTTGCAACTACAGTGATTGAAGTGGGCGTAAATGTCCCCAACGCTTCAGTCATGCTGATCGAGAGTGCTGAACGATTTGGATTGTCCCAATTGCACCAATTACGGGGTAGAGTTGGTCGAGGCAACGATCAAAGTTATTGTATATTGATGAGCAGTCACAAACTGACTACAGAGGCCAAAACGCGATTAGAAACCATGACCGCTACAACCGATGGATTCAAAATTGCAGAAGTAGATCTAAAACTCAGAGGGCCTGGAGACCTCATGGGCACTCAGCAAAGCGGGGTATTACAGCTTAAAATTGCTGACATCATCAAAGACAATCAATGGCTCAAAACGGCCCGTAGCGACGCCCAAGCTTTGCTGCGTGAAGATCCTCATTTGGAAGCTCAAAAAAACACCCCTTTAAGACAAACCCTTGCCAAAATGAAAGCCTATCAAAATATTTGGAATTACATCAGTTAAGAAATTGGATTCCGCTTAGATTCTTATCTTTGCCCGAAGAATCAAAAGTCATTCCTTCTAAATGAAAATATCATATAACTGGATCAAACAATTTCTAAAAATAGAGCTTCCCCCGGAAGAAGTCTCTGAAATTTTAACCGATTTGGGTCTTGAAGTAGAGGGCCTCAACCGCTACGAATCCATAAAAGGAGGGCTTGAAGGTGTGGTTGTAGGCGAGGTATTACATTGTTCCAAACATCCTAATGCGGATCGACTGAGGGTAACCCGGGTTGATTTAGGAAAAGAGCAGGTGCAGATTGTGTGTGGAGCTCCCAATGTCGCCAAAGGGCAAAAGGTAGCCGTAGCCATGGTAGGCTCTACTCTTTATGATAAGGAAGGAAAACCTTTTATAATCCAAAAAAATAAAATAAGAGGTGAAGAAAGTCACGGTATGATTTGTGCTGAGGATGAATTGGGCTTGGGAGAATCTCATGAAGGGATCATGGTTTTGGACAACGCTCTAAAAAATGGCACCCCCTGTTACGAAATTTTTGACGTAGAAATTGATACTGTTTTTGAAATTGGACTCACACCCAATAGAGCCGATGCCATGAGCCATATGGGGGTTGCTCGAGACTTAAGAGCTTACTGCGAGTATAAACAAATCAAACACAAATGGTCTATACCCACCACCGATCATTTTAAAATCGTCCCATCCAAAGAAAAGTTTGATGTAAGTGTTGAATCTGGTGACAAAGCGCCACAGTATATGGGAGTTACGATTCATAATTTGACCGTTAAGCCCTCCCCTCAGTGGTTACAAAATCGTTTGAAAGCTTTGGGGATTGGCCCCAAAAACAATATCGTGGACATTACCAACTATGTATTGCATGATGTGGGACAACCTTTACATGCCTTCGATTTAAAAGGGATAAAAGGAGGAATTGTTGTGAAAACAGTAGCTCAAGACACTTCCTTCATCACTTTGGATGGAGTTGTTCGTAAACTTCATGCCGAAGACTTGATGATATGTGATCACAAAAAACCCCTTTGTATTGCTGGGGTATTCGGAGGAAAGAATTCTGGAGTGACGGACAGCACAACCAGTATCTTTTTAGAAAGTGCCTACTTCGATCCCGTAAGCATCAGGAAGTCGGCCAAACGACATGGGTTGAACACAGACGCCTCATTCCGTTTCGAAAGAGGCATTGACCCAGAAATTACACTTTATGCGCTTAAATATGCTTCTCATTTGATTGTGGAACTCGCAGGAGGGAGTATTGAGGGCGAAATTCACGAAATCAAACAGGAATTGCCCGAGGCATCCAAATTCATTTTAACTTTTGATCAAATCAACAAAACCATTGGTCAGGAAATTTCTAAAGATGATATTGCTACTATTTTAAAGGGGCTTGAAATCAATATAAATCACTCCAATGATGAGGGTATGTTGATCGAAATTCCTCGATACCGAGTAGATGTAACTCGACCCGCAGATGTCATAGAAGAAATTTTAAGGGTCTATGGGTATAACCGGGTGAACCTCTCCGACAAACTTCACAGTAATATTCCAGTTTTTGAGATCTTAAACGATCATAAGATTGCGGAGCGACTTTCAGAGCATTTGGTCGGTTTGGGTTTTAATGAAATGATCAATAATTCCATCACCAGTCCGCTCTACGGAGAAATCTCTGAAAGCACCAAAACGATTGAAGGGATAAACATCATCAACCCTTTGGGAAAAGATCTTTCGCAAATGCGCACTTCGCTCCTCCCGGGAGCTCTCGAAGTAATAGCATTCAACCTTAATCGTCAATCCAAATCCCTTAAGCTTTTTGAATTGGGCAAAACCTACCAACAAATTAACGGAAACTATATAGAAAAAAAATACCTCACAATCGCATTGAGTGGTGAGGTATACAAAGAAAATTGGAACCTAACCGACCCGCCCAGTATTTTCTTTTATTTCAAAGGGATAATCCAACAACTTCTTCGAAAAAATATTCCTTCGAACTTCGAAGAAAACGGCAGTGAAAAAGCTATTTTTTCAGAAGGCTTGAGTTATAACTATAAGGGTAAGCCCCTGTTGGATTTTGGTTATATTCAAAAGGAAATACTCAAAAATTTTGACATCAATCAAGAAGTATTGTTTGCTGAAATTGATTTCGATGCAATCAGCGAATTGGTTAAAAACAACAGTATTCAATATCAAGAAATTCCGAAATTTCCTCAAACAAGAAGAGATTTTGCTTTATTGTTGGACCTTGCCGTTCCTTTTAATACCGTAAAACAAATCGCTTTGAAAACTGAAAAAAACATACTGAATGATGTTCAGCTTTTTGATGTATATGAAGGGGATAATTTACCCAAAGGCAAAAAATCTTATGGCGTAAGTTTTTATTTTCAAGATCATAAGAAGACTCTTACTGACAAATACGTAGATAAAGTAATGTCGAAATTACAAAAGCAATTTGAAAGCGATCTTGGCGCACAACTGCGTTGATATCAAAAAAGTACTTTTCTTTTTTGTCTGTTGTTAAAACCTAATTTTATTCCTAATTTTACATAGAGAATAAGAAAGATGAAGATGATGATGAATTTTTTCCCTCGCACACAGATCGACCGAATACTCGAGAAAGTCGCACAAAAAGAGACCCCTATAAATCTCGATAAACTGTTGAAAAGCCTTAACAAGGGCTCCAATAGTGTGAATGACTTTGATTTTGATCGTTTGGAAACGCACAGAATTTTTCATTTGAATCAGATCAAAAAAGTTTGTGTGGACTATCGGTTGAGGTTTTTAGACCTCAAGTACTTCAAAGGCAACATTCCTGCTGAGGGTATTGAAAAAATTACCCGGTTGGAAAAGGAACACCAAACTACCTTAGAGGGGTTTAAAGTGATGGCCCCTTCCGTATTGTTTAGATTAAAAAAAACCGATGATCCCTTATTGTTTGTCCCTCTAGGAAACGATTACTTCTATCTTATCCATAAATGGGGAGACGATTTATCTTTCTTGCGAAAAGCATGGGCCTGGCCTTTCAAAAACATTTGGAATCTTTTGGTCACTATTTTAATTATCAGCTTTTTGGCAACACTTATTACGCCCTATCAAATTTTCACCAAAACACCTACTTCCAGCACTTTTTGGTTGCTGTATTTTTTTATGTTCAAAGCCATAGCCTCAATTGTTTTGTTTTATGGGTTTGCATTGGGCAAAAACTTTAACCCAGCCATCTGGAATAATCGATACGACAAAACTTAATTGACCTCATGCCCCAAGATTTTATTCAAATTTTTAAAGGTAGCCCTATCGAGGTGATGTCTCTCCTCCACGCTCTCGAAAAAATCAACATAGTCCCCATCGTGAAAAACCCTTCTGAATCAGCACGTTTGGCAGGTTTTGGTAGCCTAACGACGGATCAAACCCTATGGGTACACATCGACGAGAAAGATAGATCGCTTGAGCTACTCCAATCTTTTAACTTATAATTTTTAATATTTATTATATTTGCGCCCATGAAGAACCATTTTTATACCCTACTGTTTGCCTTTTATCTTTGCATTCCCAACAATATAAACGCACAAGATGACCCCAATGACATTGGTGCTTGGTATATGTACATTTTTGAGACCCGTTTCCAAAAAGATAGTCTTTGGGGCGTTCAGGGTGACGTACAGCATAGAAATTATAATGTGATTGGAGATTTACAACAATTACTCCTCCGTGGAGGAATAACCTATAGACCCAAAGAAAGTAAATTGAAATTTTTTTTAGGGTACGCTTTTATCATAGGTGAGAAAGTGGGGGATAGCAGAGAGAAAACCATCGAAAACCGATTCTTTCCAGAAGCTTCATTCCCTATTAAATTGGGCAAAGGAATTTACTCCAGTCATCGTTTTCGCTATGAGATTCGATTCATCGAAAATCAAGATTTAAGAACCCGTTATCGATACGGCATGTTTTTTAATATTCCCCTCAACAAACCGGTCATAGAGCCAAAAACAACCTACCTTTCCTTGTACAATGAAATATTTATCAATGGACAACGACATATAGGAGATGGAAAAACGGTTCCTTTTTTCGATAGAAATCGATTGTATGGAGCTTTGGGATATTTCTTTAAAAAAGGTTTAAAAATGCAGCTGGGATTGATGCGGCAAACTTCGAACACTTCGGGTAAAAATCAGCTGCAGTTGAGTTTGCATCATAACTTTTAACCACCCATAAGACTCTTTCAGTAGTCTAATAAATTAAGAATACATTTTATTTCTCAATGCTTTAATTTTGAGATCACTCATATACTCATCGAAGGGTATATATCGGTCAATAATCCCATTGGGTGTTAATTCTATAATCCTATTTCCCACCGTTTGGGCAAAAGCATGATCGTGGGTAGTGCAAAGTACGGTCCCTTTGAAGTTTTTTAAAGAATTATTGATTGCCGTAATCGATTCCAAATCCAAATGGTTCGTGGGTTCGTCCAACATCAATACATTGGCACGCATCATCATCATTTTAGACAACATACACCGCACTTTCTCGCCTCCAGAAAGGACATTTGAAGCTTTCAAGGCTTCATCACCACTGAATAACATTTTCCCTAAAAAACCGCGAATGTAAACCTCTTCTCTTTCTTCCTCTGTTTGAGACCACTGACGCAGCCAATCTACCAGAGAAAGATCGGTATTAAAATAAGCTTGATTGTCCAATGGAAGATAGGCCTGACTCGTAGTGATTCCCCACTCGTATTTTCCGCCATCGGCTTTCAAATTTCCATTGATGATCTCATAAAAGGCACTGACGGCTCGAGAATCTTTGGAATAGAGAATCGCCTTATCTCCTTTGGCCAAATTAAAATGAATCTGATCAAAAATCTTTTGTCCGTCCATACTGCACGACAAACCTTCAACATTGAGTATTTGGTCTCCTGCCTCGCGTTCTTGTTCAAAAATAATTCCCGGATAACGACGACTTGAAGGGCGAATTTCTTCAATATTCAACTTATCGATCATCTTTTTTCGAGAAGTTGCCTGCTTAGATTTGGCAACGTTGGCTGAGAAACGAGCAATAAACTCCTGCAATTCTTTTTTCTTTTCTTCAGCTTTTTTGTTTTGTTGAGCTCGTTGACGCGCAGCCAATTGACTGGACTCATACCAAAAAGTGTAGTTTCCAGAAAAATGATTGATTTTTCCGAAATCGATATCGGATATATGCGTACACACCGCATCGAGAAAGTGACGGTCGTGAGAAACTACTATCACCGTATTGTCATAATTGGCCAAAAAATGCTCCAACCACATAATGGTATCATAATCCAAATCGTTGGTGGGCTCGTCCATGATCAATACATCAGGATTTCCAAAAAGGGCTTGGGCCAAAAGAACCCTTACTTTTTGTTTTCCGTCCAAATCGGCCATAAGGGTATGATGTAAATTTTCGGAAATTTCCAAATTGGACAAAAGAGAGGCCGCAGCACTTTCTGAATTCCAACCATCCATTTCCTCAAACTCAATTTGCAATTCCCCAACTTTTTCACCGTCTGCTTCCGAAAAATCGGGTTTTGCATATAATTCATCGATCGCCTGCTTAATTTTAAAAAGCGGCTGGTTTCCTCTCAATACGGTCTCCAAAACAGTATGTTCATCATAAGCATTGTGATTTTGCTCAAGGACTGATAAACGTTTACCAGGTTCCAAAAAAACATTCCCCGAATTGGCTTCTTGTTTGCTACAGATGATCTTTAAAAAAGTAGATTTTCCTGCCCCATTGGCGCCTATGATTCCGTAGCAATTCCCTGGAGTAAAAGTAACGTTGACTTCATCAAAAAGAACTCTTTTTCCAAATTGAACGGATAAATTATTGACCGATAACATAAGTTTAACTTTACTTTGACAAAAGTATATATTTCTCCAACAGGGTTTGCTTTTTTTTAACGTTTAGTTGCTGTAAATTGCATGTTTATATGGGCAATCTAAAACATTACGGCATCTATGCACTTGGACTCCTGTTTGTCCTCCATATCCTCTCTTGTGAACAGGATGTACCCTCCAATCAGATTTTTTTTGGGGGACAGATCGTGAACCCCTCCTCTACCTACGTTACCCTATACAAAGACAACAAAACTATTGATTCGCTCCCACTCAATCTCAATTACCGTTTTTTCAAATACTATGATTCTTTAGAGACCGGTATTTATAAAATAGAACATATACCGGAATACAAATCGGTGTTTTTAGAAAAAGGCGACAGTATATGGGCGCGAATCAATGCTTCTTCTTTTAATGAATCTATTTTTTATTCGGGACGTGGTGCTGCCAAAAACAACTTTATGATGGATTTGTTGCTCCGTTTTGAAGCAGAAAACAACTTTCTTTCCTCCAAATATTCTAGCAACAGCGAAACCTTTACCCAATTGATTGATTCCTTACTCTTGGAGAAAAAAAACAGATGGATTGTTATGGATTCCATCAATCAACTTTCGCCTTTAGCCCAAAAGATTACACAAGCTGCATACATCTACCCTTATGCAACGAGAAAAGAACGCTACGCCTTGCTTAGGGGAACGTTTTGGGACAAAAAACAGGACTCTGTCTATTTTGATTATCGAAAATACTTGAGCCTTTCCGAAACCGATTTGGCCTTTTTTGATCCCTACATCAATTATCTTCTCAATTACTTGAGTGAAAAAGCACTTGACAGCAGTCAAAATTATTTTAAAAACAGACAAAAAACAGATTTTAACATCAAACGATTACAGTTAATCGAATCTCACATCCAAGGAAATGTTTTAAAAAACAATCTCTCTCGGGCAGTGGCTTTTGAAGAATTGATGAAAATTGAAAACGATGAAAATCACCAAGAATTCCTCCAACAATTCCTATTGGTCAACAAATCCAAATCATACCTTACAGAAGTTTTGGAATTACACAACGACATCCAAAGAATGTCGGCGGGGAAAAAACTCCCAGAATTAAAATTACAGAACCCACAATTAGAAGTGGTCAGTACCCATCAAATCGTCGATCAACCTACAGTGTTTTATTTTTGGTCCCAAACCCAAATGATGCACTACCGCAACACTGTAATGAAAGCCAAAAGTCTCGAAAAAGAGTTCAAAAACTACCAGTTTAAGGGCATTTGTTTGCAGCCTTTTAATGAAATCGTTTTTGAGGTACACCGAATGATGGACATTGATCCAGCTACACAGCTCGCTTTTACTGATTTTGACAATGACAGTAAAAAATGGGTTTTATCCCTTCTCAACCGAGCGATAGTGTTAGATGCCAACGGAACCATAATCGAAGGCTTTGGTAACTTCAGTGCTCCTGATTTTGCGGATTTGCTTCGAAAAAATTAATTTCCTTTTTTATAATCCTCTAAAAACTTTTTCAAACCACTATCTGTTAAGGGATGATTCAACAATCCCATAATGGCACTGAGTGGTCCGGTCATCACATCTGCTCCAATTTTTGCACAATTGAGAATGTGCATCGTATGACGAACAGAGGCGGCTAATATTTCGGTCTCAAAAGCATAATTGTCATATATTTCCCTGATTTCACTGATCAAGAAAGACCCGTCGGTAGAAATATCATCCAATCGACCGATAAATGGAGAAACATAGGATGCTCCTGCCTTGGCGGCCAAAAGGGCTTGACCTGCAGAGAAAATTAATGTACAATTGGTTTTGATATTGCGATCCGAAAAGTATTTTAACGCTTTTATCCCGTCTTTAATCATGGGAATTTTAACTACAATTTGAGGATGCAAGGCGGCCAACTGTTCTCCTTCTTTGACCATACCCTCAAAGTCGACAGCAATAACCTCTGCAGAAACATCTCCATCTACAGCTTCGCAAATGGCTACATAGTGTTTCAATATATTATCCGCTCCAGTAATGCCCTCTTTAGCCATTAGAGAAGGATTGGTCGTAACGCCATCCAGAACGCCTAAGTCTTGGGCTTCTTTGATCTGGTCTAAATTGGCAGTGTCAATAAAAAATTTCATTTAAGTGGGATTAAGGTTAAACTTTATAATGATTCATTAGCATTTTTTCAAAAACGATATCGGGTAATACTCTTTTGAGCAACAAGGATATTTTTTGGAGAAAAGAACCCGACTTATAATGCACTTTCCTCTTGTGGAGTGTAATAATTTTAAAAACCATTTTCGCAAAATCCAAAGGATCCTTGCCCTGGGTAACATGATCGTTTAAAGTATCCAATGAGTGTTGATAAGGATCGTGATACGGAGAATCTTTTTTTAAGGGGGAATATATACGTCGTTCAGCAATGTCCGTCGCAAAATCTCCCGGAGCCAAAGTTACTACATCTATACCAAATCGTTTAACTTCCATCCTAAGCGCTTCTGAGACCATATTCAATGCTCCTTTGGATGCCGAATACAAACCCCTGTAGGGCAAACCCATATAACCTCCTATTGAAGTAACATTGATGATCAAACCCGATTTTTGCTCACGCATTACCGGTAAGACTTTTTGTATTAAAGCCAAGGGCCCAAAAAAATTAGTCGATACATGTGAGTGCATTGCGGAGAGTTCAATTTCCTCCACAGGACCCGTAATCCCCGCGCCAGCATTATTGATCAATACATCTATACGACCAGTTTTTTCCATGACCCGCTCTACCAATTCGTTGGCCGTTTCAGGACGGTTCAAATCGAATGGAAGAAGCTCGAGGCCCTCCACAAGGGCGTATTTATCAGGATTTCTTGAAGTACCCAGTACACGAAAGTTTTTGGCCAATAAAAAAGAAGCAGCGGCTTTGCCAAGACCAGAAGAGGCACCCGTAATTAAAATTACTTTAGTCATGTGAAATAAAAATGGGCAAGCGATCTACATCACACCGCTACGACCGCCTACCCTTGCTGCGTTCCCGCCCTGGGGGGATTCGGCAGGAGCTGGTTGTGCAGGACTTGCCCAGTACAAAGATAATAGGTTTGAGATGTTAGACAATTATTTTAAATTCTTAATTTTAAAGAATATAAAGACATGTGTCAAATGAAAATTTGGATTTTACTTCTTTCACTCCTTTTTTTAAAATGCAATCCCGATCGCTCAAAAGATTTTGTACTTAAAATTTCCGATAAGAGTAAGAAGTTTACCGCCAACGATACCTTAAAATTAGCGATTGACAACAAGAAGAATCATCCTATTGATTCTGTCGTTTACCGTTTAGAGGGGCAGAAAATCGACAAAAACCAACCTTTGAAAAACAAATCCTTGGGTCTCTATGAATTATCTGCTTCCATTTACAATTCAGATGATTTCATTGAACTCAAACAGCAAATCAGTATTGTCTCCGATTCAAAACCCAGCTTGTACACCTATACCGTCCTCAACGAATATCCTCATGACAAAACCGCTTATACTCAGGGATTGGAATTTTACAAGGATACGCTGTATGAAAGCACTGGCTTAAGAGGAAAGTCCAGCCTTCGTAAAGTAAATTTTAAAACCGGTGAAATTTACAAGCAAATTGCATTGGATAAAGTTTATTTTGGAGAGGGCATCACCATTCTAAATGATAAAATCTTCCAACTGACATGGCAAGGAAATATGGGATTTCAATACGATCTCAACCGACTCCAAATGGAACGGTCCTTTTCCTATCAAAACAGTAAAGAGGGATGGGGGCTGTGCAATGACGGCAAAAATTTATACAAATCCGACGGCTCTCACCAAATTTGGTTACTCGATGCTGAAACACAGAAAGAAAAAGGTAGAATTCAGGTCATGACCGATAAGAATGCGCTTCAAAAAATCAACGAACTGGAATGGGTGGATGGAAAAATTTATGCCAATACCTATCAATTTAATAAAGAAGTTGGCATCATCATTAATCCTCAAAGTGGGGCTGTAGAAGGGGTGATTGATTTTGCTGGA
>JAURMQ010000028.1 GCA_030830625.1 Flavobacteriaceae bacterium | reverse complement strand
TGGCAACATATTGGCAACAAACCTGTCTTTTTTAAAACCTAAAAATTTTCCTGCCTATCTGATCAGCTGATGGTGGGGTGGGTTTTGTGGAGTGGTCTTTTTGTGAAGGTTAGGCATCATGATATTGTATATAACCCAAACCCTAACTATATGATAGCACGATTCAATTTTTACACAATGGCCCATAAGACCATTTCCTTAGGATTAACTCTATGACAAGAGATTAAGGCTGTTTTAAGGGTTGCGGTTTTAGGGGGCTGTTGTCAGGAGGTTTTGAAAAATAGTAGTTCAAATGTGATGATCAAATTAAGTTTTTGTGTTGTTCCTCAAAGGGTAAAAAATCAATATCTAAGAACCCGCCACTGGCATTGTCATCAGAAACTATTTGGGGTTTTCCTTTGATGATTTCAATAGAATTTCGATGTATGTGTCCAGAAAAAACACCTATCAGATTTGGCGCTTCAAAAACTTTCTTGTGAAAATCAAATGTTGTTTGCGTATGCCCGTTCTCGGGCCATTTTGGTCGTCTTTCTAATTCAAAGTTGCGATCGGTAGCCGCTCCCCAATAGGGGTTTCCACAACCATATGAAATTTTCTTTCCCGGAGCATACATTGGGATATGAACTAATAAAACTAGGGGTAATCCACTTTCAACTTGCTTTGAGAAAAAAGCCAATTGCTCATCGTTGATTTGATAGGTTGAATTGTCAATGGCCAAAAATCTTATCCCTTTTACATCGTAAGCTGCCATTAGGGGATTATTTCCTTGATACAAGGGCATTAAGCGTTTTTCAATCCAAGTATCACGAAGTGAATCTAATGGCCCTTTCATCCCCTCATAATGCCAATCGTGGTTACCCGCCACATAGATATAGGGTATCCCTGTGGCAGCCAATTGGGAGCGTACCCACTCTATTGCTGACTCAGAAGGAAAACTGAAAATATCCCCGATCAAAGTGATTAGATCTGCCTTGACTTCTTTTGCAAAAGCCAGCGTTTGTTCAAAGGATTGGTTGGGATTGGTTTTTTCTCTTGTTTGAAAATGCGTGGTTTGGTTGTAGGCTCTTGCCATCCGATTGCTGAACTCTTGAAAAGGAATTCCCCTCTCATCATCCATAAACAAATGGGTGTCGGCTATGTGGACTACCTTAATGGACTCGTTGATCACCTCGGTATAAAAAGACACTTTTTGCTGATCCATAGTAGCACAGACTTTAAAGGGTTGTTCAGCTTTCTTTTCAGGTGTTTGAGTACATGAGGTGGTCGAAAGCCCAATTCCTGTAATTGCTGTTGTTGTTCCTTTTATGAATGATCGGCGTTTCATAATTTTTTTAGTCTAAATTTTATTTATTCAATTTACAAAATCATTTAATCCTCTATACCAGGTTGAATTGTAAAGGTTTCCAAATCCACTTTGATAAACGGTCAGTTTTATAGATTTCGTTTATTAGACTTAACCAAAGGTAAATCCGAAGGGAGCACAAATTTAAATTAATCAACTGAATTATTTACATAAGAGCTAAAGTTCACTTTTCGCAGAATTGCATACAAAAGCATATCCTTACAATTAACTTATTGATAGGGGATTAAGTCCTGTTTTTGGATTGTCGTTTTAGGGGGATGATCAGATGCAGATTTCAAAAGGGCACGGCTACATTTGTAAAATACCTAAAGCGGTGTTTGGATATTTTATTTCCAAATACAATGCTTTTGAATGCACATCACGGCATCCATTCTCAAAGATACTAAATTGAGTGCTATTTTTAAAAAATGGTTTCAAGCCCAATCAGAATGAGACAGTATTATGGAAGATATAAAAGGATTTCAAGGAATAAATTGGTTTTTGCGACACCGGTTTATTGGCGTGGAAATGGGTTATCCTATCAGGCTATTACGATATTAATTTTTTAGATTGACCATAACGGGGTGGTGGTCTGAAGACCAACCTCCCATGGGTGTTTTTCGGTAAATGTGTCCCGCTTTTACGGGCTCCAATCCTTTTACGAAAATGTAGTCGATTCTTTTTTGACTTACGATTTCGGTATTGAAGTTGTTGGCCGTTCCGTAATAAGGATCCGACTCAGGGAGATTTTTTTGGACATCCAAAAAATGAGATTGCATTTTTTGGATAGGCGCTTGATCGGGAGTTAGGTTGAAATCTCCAGTGATGATAGTGGGGAAACCCTCAGTATTCAATACTTTCACTTTTTCAATCAATACATCCATGGATTTGGCTCGGGCCACCACTCCTCGATGATCAAAATGAGTATTAAAAACCCATATTTTTTTGTGTGTGATTCGGTTTTGGAATAGCCCATAAGTACAGATCCTTTCTAAGGAAGCGTCCCAGCCTTTAGAAATAACATCAGGGGTTTCGGACAACCAAAAAGTATTGGATTTCAATAGCTCGTATTTTTCTTTTTTATAGAAAATAGGGCTGTACTCTCCTTTGGTTTTTCCGTCATTTCTTCCCACACCGACATAGGCGTAGGTATTCAATACTTCCACCAAATCCAATAATTGGGGATGAACGACTTCCTGCAACCCCACAAAATCTGGATTTTCTTCATTCAAAAGAGCAGCGACACTTTCTTTACGGTTTTCCCATACATTCATACCATCGTCAGGATTGTTGTAACGAATGTTGTACGAGATTGCTTTGATGGATTCAGTTTGTTGGATCAAAGCGAGTAGGGACATCAATAGGATTCGGATCATCATCAGCGGATTTTAATTAAAGGTAGTTTTTAGAGTTCTAAATTAAATATAAACATCAAATATAATTTTTTCATCTTACCATTTTAATTCATAAGGTTTTCTGTATTGTTTTCCCCGTCTTAAATTGGCCTCAAAATCATCAATAAATTCTTCTTTTACCGGATCCCATTTTAGGGGTCTGCGCATTTCGTAGGCTAAGTTGGCAATATGGCAAATTGTGGCAGAACGATGACCAATTTCTACATCACAAATCGGTTTGGATCCCTCTATAGCCGATTGAATCCAATCCTTTTCATGAAGTTCTGAAACGTAGAGTCGCTCGTCGGTGGATTTTAAGGGCATATCTACCAATTCTTTTTGAGAGGTTTCGAAGTACTTACGACTGATGTCCATGGTGCCTTGGGTTCCAAAGAAACGAATGCCAAACCCTCGGCCAAAATTGAGGTGCTCCACTTCAATTCCATTTTCGTAAATCATTTTTAATCCTCTAGAGGCAGTGGGTTCCATAGGAGCTTCATAACTTATCGGTCCGGTATGATCCATACCCAGCGCCCACTGTACAATGTCAAACATATGTGCTCCCCAGTCGGATAATATTCCCCCGCCGAATTCACGGTACCACCTCCAGTTGGGAAAATGGTGAGCCTCAACAATCACCTTGTGGAAAGACCGCAGTGGTGCGGGTCCAAGCCATCTTTCCCAATTCAGATAATCTGGAGTGGCTTCGTAAGGAAGATTACACGGTGCCGAGGGATTTCCTACCTCGACCCAAACTTTCTCAATTTTTCCTAAGTATCCATTGCGTACCAATTCACACGCCTTTCTGAATTGATCCGAAGACCTTTGCATACTCCCTGTTTGCAGGGTGCGATTGTATTTTCGGGCCACTTTTTCCATCATTCTCCCTTCATGGATGGAATGAGACATGGGTTTTTCGCAATACACATGTTTGCCCGCTTTCATTGCTTCGATTGAGGGAATAGCGTGCCAGTGGTCGGGGGTACTGACCACTATACCATCGATGTCTTTATTTTCTATTAATTTTCGATAGTCTTCATGAACTTCTGGGGTTCCACTTTTTCCATATTTTTGATTGGACTCCGTCACGTTTTGAGTAAACTTGACCAATCGTTTCTTATGAACATCAGATCCTGCTATTACACGCGCGTTTTCAATTTTCGCAAAGCGCTTGATCAGCCCACTGCTTTGAGCTCCAGTTCCAATGATTCCAATGTTAAAACGATCACTGGGGGCGATATATCCTTGACCCAATACATGACGTGGGACAATGCTCAGTCCAGCAAAAGCTGTAGCAGTTTGCTTTATGAATTTTCTTCGGTTGTTTTTCATCTTAAATAGTGTATTTACGTTGCGATTAATTAGAGGGTTTGATTCCCACTTGGGTAAATTTGAATTATTTTTTATCATGTCGGTTGGGAGGGAAGAATGTTTTTCCTACCCGACCTTCGGCCACGGTTGTAATACCGTATTTGAAACCCAAACGGTGTGTAATAATTTCTAAGGTATCTCCTTCTTTTTCTTGAATCGGATCGGTATAATGTTTCCATCCCATGTAGGGCGCTTTCTCCGAACGGTAGCGATAGCCAATTCGGGCTCCGGGAGTAGTGCAACGCACACTCACCTTTCCATCTCTGATTTCGACGGTTGGCACATCGGTCAATTGGGCTTTACCATTGGGGTAAAAAGTATCGATCAGCTCTAGTTCGTCGATCAGACCTTTATCCTCTATACTTTTCATCCATCGTTCACATTCTGCCCTGAGTGTTGCTAAAATCTCAGCATAGGCAGGATCATTTGCTATATTATTCAATTCATGAGGATCATTTTCTGTATCAAAAAGTTCTTCCTCTTCCTTGGTTTGCCTGAACCAAAGGGCTTGGTTTTCGTCCAACTCTCCTGCATCTCGCATCCGTAATAATTCTTGCATTACCTCCATTTTTTCACGATAAGCCAATGGGAGGTAATAGGGTCTATCCGGGTGGAAGTTTTTCAGATATTTAAATCTTTTATTTCGAACAGCACGAATCAAATCGACCCTCTCATCAAAACGATCGGCATGTCCGTGGATAAAAGTTCTGGGGGTTTTTGCTTTATTATAAGCACCCTCAAAAGCTTGTCCCTGCATATAGCTTGGTGGTGCGATTCCTGCCATAGACAGAAGGGTGGGCGGGAAATCTACAAAACTGATTAATCGATCGTCTCTTTCCCCCGATCTTTTTTGGTTTGGATATCTTATGATCATGGGAACTCTGAGTCCAGAATCGTATAACAGTCTTTTTTGTCGGGGTAGTGGTCCGCCGTGATCGGAGTACCAAACGATAATGGTTTCTTCCAATAGTCCGTCTTTTTCAAGCTGATCAAGAATGATTCCAACTCCTTTATCCATTCTGATGATGTTGGTGTATATCCGTCTCATGGCATTTTCTCCAATTTCGTTTTGTGGGAGATAGGGAGGTATTTCTACCTCCATATCTTCTGGAACCAAAAGGTTTACTGTGGTATTTTCAAATGTAGTTCCCCATTTTTTGTCATTGCGATCGGGGGGAAATTGATCTCCGTCGAAAAGTTGTTTTTTAAAATTCCACATCCCCGATTCGTGACATACTCCAAAATTAAAAATTGAAAAAAATGGAGTTTGCTCATGGGGTCGGTTTCTCCAGTGGGCATAAATATTGGATTCATCCCAAGCCAATTCTGATTTAAAAAACTGATAATCTTCTTTGGCATTATTGGTGGTGTAGTATCCGTTTTCACGCATGATTTCACTCACCATTTTCACTTCGGGAGGAGGAACCACTTGATAGTCTATTAATCCTACTTCCCTAGCATCAGCTTGTTGATTGAGTGTCCGCATGTTTTGAGCACCAAAGGAGTTGGGGTATAGTCCCGTAGCTAAGGTTGCTCGACTGGGGGAACAAACTCCTGAGACAGAGAAAATATGGGTATACACTACTCCTTCTCTTGCCAATCGGTCTAGGTTGGGAGTGGGAGCTCTAGGGTCTCCGTATGCATTGAGGTAAAAAGGACTCAGATCTTCTGCTACCAACCAAAGAATATTCAAGGGCTTCTTTGATTCGGTCATTGTACAGGCTGTCCACAGCAGGAGGTTTAATATCAGTACACTGAATTTAAGTTTTTGTTTAATCATCGGTTATTTCTTGTGGTAACGGATTAAGTTATTGATTCAATTCTTTTTTAATGATTTTTTCCCAAAGGTCGTAGCCAGCCTGACTGAAGTGCAAACTGTCTTGGACAAAATATTTTCCTTCAGGCACCCCTCTCTTATTGATGAAATATTTTCTTGTAGCAATAAAGTGAAGATTGGGGTGTTTTTCGGTGTAGGATTGAATCAGATCATTGGCCGTTACGATTTGATCCCACACTTTCCATCTACTGGGAGTAGGGGTGGTTTCGATCACATAGATGGGAAGATCTTCAGACATTTTTTTTTGAATTTTTTTGGTGATGACTTTAAATAAACGCTGAATTTGTTTGGGCGTTAAGTCATGGTGAGATGAATCCCGACTGCTTTTGCCCGTGATGTCATTGGCAACAAAAATAACAACTGCTTTGGCTTTTTGCTTGTCTTGGATCAAGCGCTCTACAAAATGAATAAGATCGTAGTAGTGAGCCCCGCCATAGCCTCTTTTTACCACTGAGTAGGGAGCCATATCCTCTTCGATGCTATTCCATCTCCTGATGCTAGAGCTTCCTATAAATAGAAGGTAATCTTCTTTGTTTTCGTGGTCTTTGAGTTGCTCCAGCTTTTGGATGTCGGTTTCAAAAGTGCTGGTGTGCTTTCTGTATTTATATTCTAAATTACAACTTTCAAAGAAGAAAAGATGGACGATACAGAAGAGGGAAAGAGCGAATTTCGTTTTTAAGATTTGTGTCACAAGTTTTTTTCTTTAATAATATATCGTTAACAAAATAGTAGAAGGTGTTTCTTTCAACCTTATGATGAGATGATCTTCCATCCCGGCACAAAAAGTACAAATATTTTCCATTTTAGAAGCAATCGGGAGTAAAATTTACGGAGGGTTAAAATTGATTCATACTTTTTTCCAGATTGACTGCAAGTAAGACTGTGTAGTTTAAAGAAGGAATATTATGGTATTTTCTTTAATCCTTTGCTTCACAACGTATTTTTCACACTATTTGGGGAGGATCGCAGTATAGAATCATCATCAAACCCCATTCATTTTTGTATATTGGAGGGCAGAATACCATTGATTTATGAGTCATAAAATCCTTATCAGCATTATGGCCTTGATGATTTATCATCAGCTTTTTGCCCAAAGAAGTACCCCTACCATTAAGAATGAAGCCGATGTGCCGGCATATGATTTGCCTTTGCTGCTTCGAACGGAGAGTGGAATCGAAGTAAAAACAGCTGAAGCATGGGAGCGATTGAGACGTCCCGAAATACACGCGTATTTTGCAAATCAGGTGTATGGTGTGGTTCCTAGTGAATTGAACATCCACAAGGTTGAAGTGTTGGATTTTGAACCCAATGCCTTAGGAGGTAAGGCGATACGAAAGCAAGTTCAGTTGCATTTTAAAAAAGGAAAAAAATCCATAGCCATGAGATTGCTGATTTATTTACCTAAGGATAAAAAGAAATCTCCAGTATTTTTGGCATACAACTTCAAAGGGAATCACTCTGTGAATTCAGACCCAGCGATTTTAATTGGCGGAAAAAAGGAAAGTGAATTGAGTCAAGAAGAACTTAAAAGCGATAAGCTCGGATCAAGAGGAAGCCGCAGCTCTCGATGGGCAATAGATACAATGATTGGTGCAGGCTATGGATTGGTCACCATCGATTACAACGATGTAGATCCCGATAAAAATGATTTCTCAGATGGGATTCATTCTTTGTTTTACAAATCTGGGCAAACTGCTCCGGAAAAAAATGAATGGGGTTCATTGTCGGCATGGGCATGGGGAATGTCTAAGGCTATGGACTATTTGGAGACGGAGCCTCTGGTGGATTCCAAAAAGGTCATACTGTTTGGTCACTCTCGTCTCGGAAAAACTGCACTTTGGGCTGGGGCAAACGACAAGCGTTTTAGCCTTGTAATTTCTAATAACTCAGGTTGTGGAGGGGCCGCCCTTTCCAGGAGAAGGTTTGGAGAAAAGCTTTCGGATATCAATACTAAATTCCCACATTGGTTTTGCGAAAATTTTCATTTTTTCAATGAGAATGAGTCTGCCTTGGCCGTCGATCAACATATGCTCATCGCACTCATTGCACCTAGACCTGTCTATGTAGCAAGTGCAAGTCAAGATTTATGGGCAGATCCCAAAGGAGAGTTTTTGGCAGCTCAATGGGCCTCTTCGGTCTATCTTCTGTATGGAAAAAAAGGACTTACGATGCAAAGTCAACCTCCGGTAAATACTCCTTATCATGGAACTGTAGGATATCATTTGAGAGAAGGAAAACACGATGTTACCCAGTATGACTGGGAACAATACATCAAATTTGCCGAGAAGAATTTTAAATCGAATTAGTCGAGAGTACTTCCCCACCAATCTTCATTAGG
The DNA here is from genome assembly GCA_030830625.1 of Flavobacteriaceae bacterium. Taxonomy (GTDB): domain Bacteria; phylum Bacteroidota; class Bacteroidia; order Flavobacteriales; family Flavobacteriaceae; genus UBA8316. The sequence continues at coordinate 9,726 of JAURMQ010000028.1, read as the reverse complement.
AATATAATGGGCATCAATTTGATGAACTCTTCTTTGTTCGACCTTTAGTTTCATATTTTGTTTGTGCTCACTGAGCCATTTTTTCTCTTCCTCTTCATTGTGAAGGGGATCTTTTTCTGGAATTTTTGCCGCTGTATTTTTGAGCCATTGCTTTAATTCATTGCTTAAGGCAGTACCTAATTCGCTGTTTTGATCAAAAACATCGGTGGTTTCTCCCATATCTTGGCCCAAATGATACAATTCATTCCTCCCATCTTCGAAATAGTGAATCAGTTTCCAATCTCCCTTACGTATAATAGCGCTTGGATCTCCCCCCTGATTTCCATAGTGGGGATAATGCCAAAAAAGCGAACGTTCTGCAAAAGCCTTACCGTTGAGGAGTGGGACCAAGCTTTTTCCATCGACCCTAACAGGATTTTCAATGCCAGCCAATTCCAAAAGGGTTGGGAAGAGGTCAGCCCCTGTTACGGGAGTCTCTATTGTTTTAACGGGATTGCTGATTTGAGGGGCTTTGATGAAAAAGGGAATACGGGTTCCGGCCTCCCACTGATAGCCTTTACCCCCTCTCAAGGGCAAATTACTGGTGGCAAAATCATCTCCTGACGAAACCCCTCCATTGTCCGAAACAAAAACGACTACTGTATGATCGTCTAGATTTAAAGCTTCCAAGGTGTTGAGAACGTAGCCCACAGCCTCGTCGGTTTGTTCCAATAGGCCGGCATAGACAGGGTTGTCTTGTTTGATTCTGATGGGTAGTCTTTTTTCCATCGCAAAACCCTCTTCAAGAAGACCTTGATCCACAGCTTTTTTTTGGTATTTACTCCACTTTTCTTGAGTGGTTTGTATGGGAGCATGAACGGCATAAAAACTCAAATAGGCAAGGAAAGGCTCTTTGGAGTGGTCTTTGATAAAGTGGGCCGTTTCATGTGCCAGTTTCATCGAGAGTGTCATCCCTTTTTCTTCTGCTTTATCCTCAAGGAAGGGATTGTTGAATGGAGAAAAATAACCACCGCTATAGGGACCTCCTCGATGGTAGCCTCCCTTGTTGATGTCAAAACCATGATCGGTAGGAAGGGATTGCTGTTCCACAGACCCAAGATGCCATTTTCCCGCAAAAAATGTTTTGTATCCGTGTGTTTTAAGAGCTTCAGGCAATGTGGTCATCTCAAAAGGAAGGTGCTTTACATAATCAGAGGGCAACAACTGGGTCTTTCTTCCCACTGTTCTCCAATTTGTTCCGTATTTTGCTCCTATCCAATCTGTTATCCCATGTACTGTGGGATAGACCCCAGTCAATAAACTTGCTCTTGAAGGACTGCAAACCGATGCGTTGGCATACCCTTGGGTGAATAGGGTTCCCTCTTCTGCTATTCTGTCAATATTTGGGGTTTCATAAAAATCACTTCCCGTTATGCTCAAGTCTTTGTGACCTAAATCATCGACTACGATGAACAGGAAATTGGTTTGTGGTCTAGGCTTTTCACATGTTAAAAATGTAAATAAAACGAGTGTGTAAGCAATTTTTTTCATGTTAATTTATTTTTTAAAGTTTCGAATACTTTCAATCAATACGGTTCCCAAAATCAATGCTCCTCCAAAAATAGTGTTCATTTCGGGGAACTCCCCCAAAAAAAGCATTCCAATGATGATGCCATAAACGGGTTGTACACCGCTGATGATACTGGCTGTACTGATGGTAAAATTTCTAAAGCTATAGATGAACAAGGTATGTCCCGTTGCGGTGGTCAATAGCGCCAAGATTAAAACGGCAGGGAGTGATGCTTGGAACCCTGTCATATCGTAGAGGTAAAATACAGGGGAGAGCATAACAGAGACGATGATCAATTGATAGACCATCAAAATAGACCCTTCGTATTCGGCGGCCTTTGACTTCATGTAAATGTTTCTGATCGAATAACACAATGCTGAGAAAATACCAAATCCAATGGCTTTAAACTGATCATTTTCCATACTGAATTCTGGAGCTAAAAAATATATCCCAACCAAAACCATCAAGGCCAGTAATAGGTTTGATTTTTTAAACGCACTCTTGAGCATTAGGGGTTCTAGAAAAGCTGTGATGACGGGATAGGTAAATACCGAAAGCATTCCAATGGCTACACTCGAAAGTTTCAATGAAGTAAAATAAGTAATCCAGTGAACCCCCATTAAAATTCCACTGTACAAGACCACTTTTTGATCTTTTTTTTGAATTTTAAAACTCAATTTTTTCCACTTGCAAAATAAATACAAAAAAACAGCTCCCAATAAAGCCCTCAACAAGATGATCAGGGGTACAGGTAATTCGATATATCTTCCTAATGCTCCAGAGGTGCTGATGATAAGGACCGCAAAATTGAGCTGAATTAGATTTTTAAAATACTGTTGTTTTTGCATTAAGCCAATTTATAAAATTCCTCCCACCCTTTTCTCGGAGGATAACCTTGTAAAAGCTGATTGGCAAATGCGTTGTTGGTAATGGTTTTAGTTTTTCTGTCGAATAAGAGGGTCTGATTGACTTGCTGCGCAATTGTTCCCAAACAAAAAACTTGACTTAAAGGAGCCGATATTTCAAAAGGAGATAAAGTTTTTTCCAAACCTCTTGAAGCATTCATAAAGTTCATAAAATGATTGGTTTCGCTTTTGTAGTACTCAGGAAGATTATTTTGAATATCTTTTCCGTTTTCGTTGGGCAAAATACTCAGTGTTCTGTTGTGAGAACCTCCTTTGAAGGTAAGGTCTTTTCCGTAAATTATTTTTCCAGCTCTAAGACCTTTGGGCTTGACCATTCCTTTCTTTGCCTTTACGGTATCGTCAATTTCGATGTCTCCATAATTTTCAGGCACATAGGGTTGGTTATCTACTCCATCATACCAAGTTACTTTGACCTTAGGCATCTCTCCTCTTTTCGGAAAATGAAAGGCCAATGTTGAGGATTGAGGATAAAACAAATCATTGTGCCCCGTTAACTTTTTAGGTTGTATTTTTTCGGGCAGTCCTAATTGGAGGAACTGATGAAAACCATCCATCAGATGTGCGCCCCAATCACCCAATGCGCCATTACCAAAGGCATACCAGCACCTCCATTGTCCGTCAATAAAATCGTTGTGAAACTCATGATGTGGATAAGCCACATGCCAAGCCTCCCAATCCAAAGTTTTTGGGATTTTGCCCCCTACAGGGAACTTCTTCAATTGGGTATCCCAACCATGCCAACGTCGACCTCCGTTCATATGTGCCGTGATTTCTTTCACATCTTTGATGACTCCTTTTTCGACCCATGTTTTGAACTGGTAATAGTTGTCTTGACAATGACCTTGATTTCCCATTTGAGTTGCAACATTAAACTTTTTTGCCGCTCTGATCAGCATTTCTGATTCTTGAAACGTTCTCGTTAGGGGCTTTTCAACGTAGACGTGTTTACCCATTGCCATGGCTTGGATGGTTATCGGGAAATGAGAGAAATCTGGGGTGGCCACACTCACCGCATCAATTTGATCTCCCATTTCATCAAATAGACTTCTAAAGTCTTGATATCGTTTAGCTTTGTTGTGAATGTCCATAGTTTTGAGGGTCTTTTCTCCTCCCATATTGACATCGCAAAGAGCTACTACATTGGCTGCACCGGTAGCGTAAAGATCTCTGACTACGGCGGCCCCTCTATTGCCTACTCCACAACAGGCCAAGTTGACTTTGTCATTGGGAAGTACTACTGCTTTTTGAACGAGCTGTCCTGAGGCATCTCTGACTTCTTTTTTTGCAAAGAGTACATGGCTTGGGAGCACCATCATCGATCCCAGCGATACGGCTGTTTTTTGTATAAAACTTCTTCGGTCTTTATGATTTAATTTGTTTTTCTTGTTCATCGTAGTTTTTCATGTTTCCAGCTTTGTGGGATTGATACCGGACTGAGCTGCGTCAATAATTTTAATATGTTTAAATTTCAGAAAAAAATTGAATTAAACCTAATTAAAAAAAATCAGTCTATCCCATTATTAACATAAACTTCAAATGAAAAATTATTTTTTTCTTCTCATTATAGTGCTGCTTTCAACTCCAACAGTTGCTCAGGACTTTCAGGGCAAAGCTTACTATAGTTCTAAAACTAAAATCAACTCCGACTTTGGGAACAATATCTCCCCTGAAAGGAAAAAGAGAATGATGGAGCGCATGAAAGCCAGTATGGAGAAAACCTTTGAGTTGGATTTCAATAGTTCTGCTTCCTTGTTTTACGAGCAGGAACGATTGGAGGCATCGGGAGAAAATAGTCGCTTTAATTTTATGTCTTTTATGAACCCTATTCAAGGAGTTTTATATAAAGAATACGCTTCAAAAACCTTTACCAATCGTGTTGAGCTTTTTGGAAAATTCTTTTTAATCAAAGACAGTTTACCCAAAAGCAAATGGACGCTCACTGGTGAGTCTAAAACAATTGGAAAATACACGGTTTACAAAGCGACACTCAATAGCGAAGTCCCTCAAGAAGTATTCCAGTTTGGGCGACAAAGTGAAGAAACAGACCGTCAACCCAAAATGAGAACAATTAATATTACGGCTTGGTTTACCCCACAGATTCCAGTTTCTACAGGTCCTGCCAAACATGGAGGTTTACCGGGGCTGATTCTTGAAGTCAATGCAGATAATACCACTATACTCTGCACTAAAGTGGTCATGAACCCGAAGGAAAAAATGAAAATTGTAGCCCCCAAAAAAGGAACTGCTGTGGGGCTAAATGAATACAACGAGATTCGAAAAGAGAAGATTACTGAAATGAGAGAAATGTATCAGAGAAATCGAAGACAAGGTGGAGATGGATATAGACCTCGCTAATTATAAATTATAAACATTTGAAAAGAACATATCTGTTAGCTGGTTTTTTACTCAATGCTGTATTTGCTTTTGCTCAAAGTATTGATTTGGAAGGAACCATAAAGGATTCGAGTGGCAATGCCGTAATGGGCGCTAATATTGTTGCGGTTGAAAAAGAAACGCAAATTCTCGATGGTTTTGGAATTTCTAACGAAGTTGGGTATTATCGATTGACCTTAAAAAGGCAAACGGATTACGTCATCAAAATTTCTTTTATTGGTCTGAAAGAGGTGTCTTTTGTCTTTAACGAAGCCAAAAATATTGAAAAAAACTTTGTATTAGAGGAGCAGGCAGAATCCTTAGATGAAGTAGAATTGGTTTACGAGATGCCGGTCACCATTAAAGGTGACACTATAATTTACAATGCAGACTCCTTCAATACTGGAACCGAAAGGAAACTGGAAGATGTTCTCAAAAACATGCCAGGAATAGAAGTAAACGAAGAAGGGCGAATCGAAATAGAAGGGAAAGAGGTGACCAAAATTACAGTAGAGGGAAAAGATTTCTTTGATGGAGATTCTAAACTCGCGACTCAAAATCTACCGGCCAATGCAGTTGGAAAAGTTGAAGTACTAAGGAATTTTTCTGAAGTCAATCAATTGAGAAGTGTAACCAATAATGAGGACAATGTTGCGATCAATATCAGTTTGAAAAGCGGTAAGGATAAATTTTGGTTTGGTGAATTGGGTGGAGGCATCGGCAATAAAGACCGATTTGTGGCCGCTCCCAAAATTTTTTACTATTCCAAAGACTTGAGTATGAATGTATTGGGAAACAGCAACAATATTGGAGAACCGCCTCTTAGCCGAAGGGATTTTTATCGTTTTGAGGGTGGTTTTAACAACCTCAATGCCAGAACAGGGACCTCCATAAACATCAGTTCTGATGACGCAGGGATTACCAATTTACAGAACAATAGGGCAAAATCTATCGATTCGCAGTTTGGCGCCTATAACTTTAGTTACTCGCCCTCCGAAGCCCTAACCTTCAGTGGTTTTGCAATTTATTCAAGAGCAGAGAATCAATTGGAGGAGAAAAATACCAGAAGGTACACCGTTTCCAATGCCTTAGAGGAAACCTCTGAGTACACAAGTCAAGAAAACGAACTTCAGTTGTATAAATTTACAACTGAATTTAACCCCAATGAAAACCTTCAAACGGAATACAACCTCCTTGTTAAAACTTCGAGTCAAAATGAAACTTCTGATCTGACTACGATTTCGGGTAGGCAAGAAGGGCAGAGGCTACCAGAACAGATTGGTCAATATAGAGTTCAATCGCCATACTCCATTAACCAGGAATTGAAGGTATATTATACCTACAATGAAGATCATATTTTTTCTGCAGAGCTACAACACTTGTCCCAAGAAGAAGATCCATTCTATCGGGCGATCAAACAATTCCAACCTTTTGGAAATTTATTGAATTTAAATGTGGATCAGGAAAAATTTAATATCAATCAAAATCGACAGGCCAAAACCAATAAAGTGGAAGCCAAATTGGATTATTTTTATATACTTTCTCCAAAAGCCAATTTGAATTTTACCATTGGAGTCACCGATGTAAAACAAGATTTTAATTCATCAATTTTCCAGATTTTGGATGACAGCTCTCCCCAATACTTTTCTGAAGACCAATTGAACAATAATGTTTTGTTCCATTTTCAGGATGCATATTTGGCCTTGCATTATCGTTTTATCTCGGGAATTTTTACTTTTGATCCTGGAATTACGCTTCATTCCTATAAGACAGAAACCCAACAGCGTGGGGATAGGGTTGACAATAACTTTGCATTTTTCCGTCCCGACTTTAGAGTTTTGTTAAAACTTAAAGATTCTGAAACTTTGAGATTGATTTATCGTTCCACCCGTCAATTTACGGACATTAATAATTTGGCCGAAGGATATATTTTTAGAAACTACAATTCTTTTTTTCAGGGAAACCCCAATTTGGAAGCTGCCTTCTTTAATGTAGTCAATCTGAATTATCAGAGCATCAATATTTTTAACTTCACCAATATTTTTGCTAATTTCAGTTATTCAATACGAGACGAAGCGATTCAGAATACCACTATTGTTCAAGGAATCAACAGCGTGAGATCTGCAACCAATTCCAACTTCCCTCAAGAAACCTATGCCGCTTCGGGAAGAATTGATAAAAGATCTAAAAATTTAAAAGGAGGCTTAAGTATCAATTATAATTTTAGTGATTTTAACAATGTGATCAATTCTACTCCCACGGCATCAAGTAATTTCACCCAGCGGTACCAGGCAAATATTGCATCTAATTTCAGAACAAAACCCAATATAGAAATTGGTTATACGTATAGTATTAGGGATTATAAAACGGGGGGGGTTGACAGTAAATTTTTTACCGATGCTCCCTACGTTAGAGTGGATGCTTATTTTTTAAATGGTTTTGTTTTCAATACAAGATACACCTACAACTTTTATCGAAATCAGGAACAAACCCTCAATGAATATCGTTTTTTAGAAGCCGATTTGTCCTACAGCCCAAAAGGATCCAAATGGGAGTTTGGTGTAAGTGCTACTAATATTCTCAACGATACTCAGATCAACAGAGACAGCTTCAATCAATTTTCGTTTACCACCAACTCTTACATCATTCAGCCGAGGTATATTCTATTTGAAGTGACCTACGATTTGACGGCCATAGGAGGGAAAGACGACAATAAAAAGAAAGGAAAATAATCAATTGAGCATGCCAATGGCTGCCATCCAATCGATCATATGGTTGAACCAATTATCTACTGGGTAACTCGTTTTTCTCATTCCAAATCCATGCGGTCCTTGTTGATAAAGGTGCAATTCACTTACAAAATTTTTTTCCGCCCAATCGATGTAGAGTTTAGCACTCGGTATGGCTAGTTTTAAGCGGTCTTCGGTTGTACAAACCACAAACAATGGTGGTCCATAAGCGGGGGGCGCTTGATCCTCTACAATTACCATCCAAGGGTAAATGGGGGCAACAAAATTCGGACGATTGTATTCTGTGGCCTTATAAGTTGCTTCTATGGAAACGGCTCCCCCTGCAGAGAATCCCATAATCCCTATTTGGTTTGGTTCAATATGGTATTTGGCGGCATTTTCCCTAACATGAGCAATGGCATTCAGTGCATCCAGATGCCCATAGGTCAACTGCTTTTTTTCCTTATGGTATGGTTCGTTTAAGCCTTCATTTTCTCCTATCAAATGGGCGGGAACCAATCTGTATTTTAAAACAAAAGCAGCGATTCCTTTTTCATTCAAAGCTTTTGCGACATCCAACCCTTCATGAAAAAAAGCATTGGCCCTCATGCCTCCTCCTGGACAAACCACCACGGCTGTTGTAGGTTGGGATTGGCCTTCGGGTAAAAATACTTGTAGTGTTGGAATGGAAATATTTTTAAAATTATGACCAATGCCCGAATTAGATTTGGTTTTTATTTCAGTACCGATATATTCTAATCCAGTATTGTCATATTTTAGGGGGATAATTTCTTGACCCATAAGCGAAGTGTTTGCCACTAATAGTAGGAGTAATAATTTTCTCATTTTGTTCTTCAAATAGTTATTATATCATTGAGTATTTGAGTCCATTTCATTTTTTTAAAGGGTACTCTTCTTCAAACTCTAATATAAATAAAAACCATAAAATGTTTCTAAATAATGCATTTCAAATGATGCACTATCAAGATACATTATTTTTGAAAGATAAATTGAGCGCTAATTTGAGCGGAAGAATCCCCTCCTATAAAAATTTCGAACTCCCCAGGTTCGGCTACCCACTCTAATTGATTGTTGTAAAAAGCAAGCATGGATTCATCTATTTTAAAAACTATAGTTTTTGAAGCCCCTGGTGCTAATTCTATTTGTTGAAAACTCTTTAGCTCTCTGACCGGTCGAGTTACAGAAGCAAATAGATCTCGAATATAGAGTTGAACAGTTTCTTTTCCTTTTACTTTTCCAGTGTTCTTAAGAACAATTTTTGCTTCAATACTTGACCCGCTTTTGAGTGTTTTAGAGCTCAGTTCTATGGGAGAGTAAGAAAATTCTGTATAACTCAATCCATATCCAAAGGGATAAAGAGGTTGGTTTAGCGCATCGGTATAGTGAGACCAAAAAACGGATTTAGGATCATGGGTATCAGGTCTCCCCGTATTTTTGTGATTGTAATAGATGGGAATTTGACCTTCGGCTCTGGGGAAGGTCATGGGTAATTTTCCTGAGGGATTGTAATCCCCAAAGAGTACTTGAGCAATCGCATTTCCACTCTCTGTTCCAAGGTGCCAAGCTTCTATGATGGATGAAATATTTTCGTCTGCCCATGGAATAATCAGCGGCCTACCATTCATCAATACCAAAACAATATTTTGATTTACTTGATAGATCTCCTCCAAAAGTTGATTTTGCAACCCAGGGAGTCCTAATTTGGTTTGACTTCTTCCCTCACCCGTTTGATAACTGTACTCTCCCAAAACCATTACCACTACATCTGCTTTTTTGGCGATTTTTTTGGCACTTTCAAATCCTGTTCTATCGGTTATATTGAACTTTAGCTCTTGTCCAAAATTGCCGTCCCCGTCAATCAGTTTGACCCCTTGAACATGTTCTATTTCCGCTTTTTGATACAAGGATTGAATTCCTTCAAGTACTGAAATGGCGGAGTCATCTTCTGCCGCTAACCTCCAGCTCCCCAAAGGACTGTTTTTGTCAGCAGCAAGAGGTCCTATTAGGGCAATACGATGCCCCGACTTTTTTAGGGGAAGTAAATCTTTTTCGTTTTTAAGGAGTACAATGGATTTTTTTGCAATATCGAGCGCTATTTTTCGATGGGTTGGATTGGAAACTTTATCCT
>JAURMQ010000027.1 GCA_030830625.1 Flavobacteriaceae bacterium | reverse complement strand
TTTTTTTAATTTTATTAACCGCGTGGTGATAGGATGCTTTTAAAGCTCCTACAGATGTTTCCAGTACTTCAGACATTTTTTCATATTTCATTTCCTCGAAATACCTCATGTTGAAAACCAATCGTTGCTTTTCGGGTAACTGGGCAATGGCCTTTTGAAATTTCAATTGCATGGCATCTCCATCAAAATAAATATCAGATTCAAGTTGGGCAGTTTTATGTTCAATCCACTCCTCATTAGAGATGCCCAATTGTCTGGATTTTTTTCCGAGCAAATTCAGGGCTTCATTGGTCGCAATTTTGTACATCCAGGTATAAATGGAACTGTTTCCTTTAAAATTTTTAATATTTTCAAAAACTTTGATGAAGGTGTTTTGCAGTACATCATCGGCGTCCTCGTGGTCGATTACAATTTTTCTGATGTGCCAATACAACCTTTGTTTGTATTCAGAGAGCAATTTATTAAAAGCAATCTCCTGCGTATCAGGGGAGGTTAAAGCTTTAATGAATTGATTCTGACGCTCCAAAGTTTTTTATTCTTTGATGGTGATTTTAAGAAATGGTTTAATCGACCCTAAAAAGATTGCATTTCAACCAATTTTTTATAGTTCGAGGGTTGGGCGATAAGCTCTTGGTGTGTTCCCATTTCTATAATTTTACCTTGGTTAAGGACCACAATCAAATCTGCTTTTTGAATGGTTGAAAGTCGATGGGCAATGACCAAACAGGTTCGATTTTTCATCAAGTTTTCCAGTGCCTGCTGCACCAATTTTTCGGAGGCCGTATCCAGTGCAGAGGTGGCCTCGTCCAAGATTAAGATATCGGGATCTTTTAAAACGGCTCTAGCAATGGACAGCCTTTGTTTTTGTCCCCCCGACAATTTATTTCCCCCTTCGCCTATCAGGGTATCATACCCATGCTCCAGCTTGTCAATAAACTCAGTAGCATTGGCAATTTTGGCGGCTTTTTTGATTTCTTCTAACGAAGCGTTTGGATTTCCCAGTGCAATATTATTTTGAATACTGTCGTGGAACAAAATGGCGTCTTGGGTAACCATGCCCGTGAGTTGGTACAAAGATTTCTTTTTGATTATATTTATAGGAATTCCATCCAAGGTTAAATTTCCTTTGTCAATATCATAAAACCGATTGAGTAAGTTGGCTACTGTAGTTTTTCCACTTCCAGAGGGGCCTACTATGGCAACCGTTTGTCCTTTTTTGAGGGTCAGTGAAAAGTTTTCCAAGACTTTGTTCTGATCGTAAGAGAAGTCAATGTTTTCAAACCGTATTTCTCGATTCAATGTATTGATTTCCACAGCATTTGGAGCATCCTCCATGTCGTCTTTTGCTTCCAAAATCTCCAACACTCTCATCGCGGCGGCATCTCCTTTTTTGATGTTGTAGTAGGCCTTGCTGATCCCTTTGGCAGGGGTCAATATATTATAGGCCAAGCCCAAGTAGGACAAAAATATAGCTCCGTTCAGGCTTTGATCGATCAAAACCATTTTTCCGCCGTACCACAGTAGAATACTGATGACAACAATACCCAAAAACTCACTGATTGGGGAGGCGAGATTTTGTCGGTTTAAAAGTTTATTCGAAAAATCAAAAAAGCGCTGGGTTGAATGGAAGAAGTTGTCGATAAAGGTTTTTTGCGCATTGAATGCTTTGATGATTTTGATTCCTCCTAAAGTTTCCTCCAGTAGGGATAAAAATTCGCCTTGTTCTTTCTGTACATGTTCCGATTTTCGTTTGAGTGACTTGCCTATCTGAGAGATGACAGCACCAGACAGTGGAATGAAAATCAACACAAAAAGGGTGAGTTTGACACTAAAACTGAACATGACAATAAGTGAGAAAATGATGGTCAGCGGGTCTCTAATGATCAATTCTAAGATCGATAGAAATGAATACTGAAGCTCTAAAACATCTGAGGCAATTCGGGACATGAGGTCTCCCTTTTTCTTTTCCGAAAAGAAGTACAGGGGGAGGGTAGTGGTTTTTTTATACATTTCGTTTCGCAAATCCATTAAAACACCATTTCTAAGAAAAGTGATGAAATACATGGCCAAATAGTTGAAAATATTCTTAAGAAAAAAGAGACTGATAATCGTCCCTATGACAAAAAGCAGCGCCTTCCCACTGTCTTGTTCCAGATACTGGGTGACTTTATAGTTGAATATCCCTTCTAAATAGCTTTTGATCTGTCCAATTCCATGATAGGTGGGAGCTACAGTCGTTTTCTCAGTAGTTCCAAAAAGAATTTGCATCATTGGAATCATGGCAACATAGGACAAAGCGCTAAAAAGGGCATAGAGTATGTTGAAAAAAACATTCAAAAAAGCATACCTTTTGTAGGGTAGGCCGAAACGAAGTATTTTAAAGAAATAATGCATCTACAGTTCCATTCCTTTGATGATGTCTTCTATTTTTTTGTCCAATTTAGCCTCCAGCGTTCTCCAATCTTCATTCGAGTTGTTGGGATTACTAACGCTAAAGTAAAACTTAATTTTGGGTTCAGTACCACTGGGACGTATGGCAATTTTGGATTGATCCTTCAGCCGGAATATGAGAACATCCGATACCGGTAAATCGATGGTTTCGGTGCGGTTTTCTAATAAATAAGTCCTCTTGCTCGATAAATAATCTTCCGATTGAAGGACAGCAATACCAGCGATGTCTTTGGGGGGATTGTTTCTGTACTGCTCCATCATGGTCTTTATTTTGAGGGCTCCTTCCTTTCCTTTTTGGGTAAATGAGAGGAGTTTTTCTTTGTATGCCCCAAATTTTTGATAGCATTCCTCCAAAATTCCGAAGACGCTTTTGTTGTGTTGTTTTGCGTAAGTCCCAATTTCGCATGCCAATAGTGTAGCGGTAACGGCATCTTTGTCTCTTATGGCATCTCCAACGAGATATCCAAAACTTTCTTCGCCTCCCCCAATAAATTCAAGATCAGGAAAATCTTTAATGAGTTTCCCAATCCATTTAAAACCCGTGAGGGTTTCTTTGTATTGAACTCCATAGGCTTGAGCCATTTTTTTAATCATTGGGGTGGAAACAATGGTAGTTGCCACAAATTGATTTCCGTTCAGGCGTTTGCTTTTTTTCCATTGTTCCAAAAGAAAATAGGTCATGACCACCATGGTTTGATTTCCATTGAGTAATCGAAATGCCTTGCTGTGGTCTCTCACGGCAATCCCTAAACGATCACTGTCGGGATCGGTCCCAATAACCAGATCAGCTTCAATAGATTGTGCCAAATTCAAAGCCATTTTCAGGGCTTCGGGTTCCTCTGGATTGGGAGATTTTACGGTGGAGAAGTTTCCATCGGGAGAGGATTGTGCTTCGACCAAATGCAGATCGGTATAGCCGGCTTTAGCCAATACTTGGGGTACGGCTGTGATGGAAGTCCCGTGTAGGGGGGTGAATACAATTTTGATCTTCTCGCGTCCTTTTAATTCAAATCGACCCAATTGAACCGATTTTTCAATGAAGGCAGCATCCACTTCGTGGTCAATCCAATCAATCCATTCCGCTTTGGCTTTAAAATTGATGTCCGAAAACTGAGTCTGATGGATTTGGTCTATGATGGCTTTGTCTTGTGGAGGGACAATTTGGCCACCATCTTTCCCATATACTTTAAATCCATTGTATTCTGGGGGGTTGTGCGATGCGGTTAAAACAATTCCGCAATGGGCTTGCAAATGCTTCACTGCAAATGAAAGTTCGGGAGTTGTCCTTAAGTCTGAAAAAATAAAAACCTTAATTTCGTTGGCCGAAAAAACTTCAGCAACCTTTAGGGCTAGGCTTTTACTGTTATTTCTGCAATCATAAGCAATGACAACTTTTATGGGTTCGACATCAAAAACGTTTTTGAGGTAATCAGAAAGGCCTTGAGTGCTTTTTCCCAGCGTATACGCATTGATCCTATTGGTTCCAATACCCATTATACCCCGCATTCCGCCCGTTCCAAACTCCAAATCCTTGTAAAAAGCATCTTCAAGAAGCTCTGGGGTTTGTTTTAAGGTTTCCAGTGCTGCGATTGATTCTGCATCGAAGGGAGGTTTAGACCATTCTTCAATGTTGGCACTCCTTGAGTTATTCATAGGTTGTTTGGGTGATATTATATCTTTTGAT
>JAURMQ010000026.1 GCA_030830625.1 Flavobacteriaceae bacterium | reverse complement strand
CAATTTCGAAACCATGATCCCTTTGTTACACTTCAAGGTGTGACGGGCTCAGGTAAGACTTTTACTATGGCTAATGCAGTGAAAGAATTACAACGTCCCACGCTCGTTTTAGCTCATAACAAAACTTTGGCAGCACAGCTGTATTCTGAATTCAAACAATTTTTTCCCCACAATGCCGTGGAGTACTTTGTATCCTACTACGACTATTATCAACCTGAAGCTTACATCCCCTCCAGCGGTTTATATATCGAAAAAGATCTGTCAATTAATGAGGAGATTGAAAAGCTGCGTTTGAGTACCACCTCCTCCCTGCTTTCTGGAAGAAGAGATGTTTTGGTTGTTGCTTCTGTATCTTGTTTATTCGGCATCGGTAACCCTGTAGAGTTTCAAAAAAATGTCATCGCTGTCGAAAAAGGAGAGTTCCTATCAAGAACTCAACTCCTTCACCGATTGGTTCAAAGCCTTTATTCAAGAACTACAGGGGAGTTTAACCGTGGAAATTTTCGGGTGAATGGAGATGTTATTGATGTTTTCCCCGGTTATGCGGATGAGGCCTTTAAAATTCATTTTTTTGGAGACGAAATTGAAGAAATAGAATCTTTTGATCCCATTGAAAACAAGCTTTTGGAAAAATTCAATCGGATCACTTTGTTTCCCGCCAATATGTTTGTGACCTCGCCAGACATTCTACAAAACGCAATCACTCAAATTCAAGATGATTTGGTCAAACAAGTGGATTATTTTAATGGGAATGGTAATTTTTTGGAAGCCAAAAGACTCCATGAGCGTACAGAGTTTGATTTGGAAATGATACGGGAACTGGGATATTGTTCGGGTATAGAAAATTATTCACGCTACTTGGATGGTAGAGATCCGGGAACACGACCCTTCTGTTTACTGGATTATTTTCCTGATGACTATTTGATGGTAGTGGACGAAAGCCATGTTACTATATCTCAGGTTCACGCTATGTATGGGGGAGATCGAAGCAGAAAGGAAAACTTAGTCAATTACGGTTTCCGTTTACCGGCTGCTATGGACAACCGACCCCTAAAGTTTGAGGAATTTGAAGCGCTTCAAAATCAAGTCCTGTATGTCAGTGCTACTCCAGCAGACTATGAACTCAAACAGACAGAAGGAGTGTTTGTGGAACAAATAATCCGTCCAACTGGATTGCTGGATCCCGAAATAGAAATCCGACCCAGTTTGAATCAAATCGACGATTTGATCGAAGAAATCCAACTCAGAGTTGAAAAAGACGAAAGAACACTGGTCACCACATTGACCAAAAGAATGGCAGAAGAATTGACCAAATATTTTGCGCGTGTCAACATCCGATGTCGATACATCCATAGTGATGTGGATACTTTGGAACGGGTAGAAATCATGCAAGACCTTCGTAAAGGACTTTTTGACGTGTTGGTAGGGGTTAATCTTTTGAGAGAAGGGCTCGACTTACCAGAGGTTTCCTTAGTGGCTATTCTGGATGCGGATAAGGAAGGTTTTTTGAGAAGTCACCGTTCATTAACCCAAACGGTCGGAAGGGCGGCTCGAAATGTAAATGGTAAAGCGATTATGTATGCCGATAAAATCACCAACAGCATACAAAAAACCATAGACGAAACGCTTTACAGAAGAGAGAAACAAGAAGCTTACAATTCTAAACACAACAGGAAGCCTCAGGCACTGAACAAATCTTTAGACAATGCTTTATCTAAAAACTCTGTGGCCAGCTATGCTCAAGAATTGATCGATCGGAAAGCAGCCGAAGCAAAAAATCGATATTTAAGTAAGGCAGAAATCGAAAAGAAAATCCGAGAATCAAGAAAAGCGATGGAGAATGCCGCAAAAGATTTAGACTTTATAGAAGCGGCAAGACTCAGAGATGAAATCAAATCATTGCAGAACCAACTGCAATAAAAAAGGCTTTGAGAAGATCACAAAGCCTTTTTTGAAATCATAATAAATTCATTTACTTAATGGAAATCATTTTTTTAGGTTGAGGCAAAGCTTCCTCTTTTTTGGGGAGACTCACCGTCAAAATACCGTCTTTATAGTGGGCGTGGATTTTATCTGACAAAACAGTATCAGGGATGTTAAATGATCTTCTAAATGAACTGAATCCAAACTCCTTTCGAGTATAACTGGTGCCTGTTTCAGTCGATTTTGACTCCACTTCCGATGAAATGGTCAACAAACCGTCTTCCAATTCAATTGTAAAGTCTTCTTTTTTCTTCCCCGGTGCGGCCAATTCGATAGTGAAGCGATCATCGACTTCTAATATGTTTACCGCAGGAACATCTCGGTGAATATGGCTCCAATCTTGATTTAAAAATAAATCATCAATCAATGAAGTAAATACTGGCTTTTGTCTTTTGATTAAATTCATAATGTTACAATTTAAATTAAACTATATTTTCAAATCATCTAATTCAAATCCTATACCATCGATATTTAACTGATAATATGTCAGTATATTCCTTAAAAATACTGACAAGATGTCATTTATAAGGCTTCTTGCACTTTTTGGGCCGCTTCTTCGAAGGCGGTCGCAGACAATACATTGAGTCCTGAATCATCGATCAGCTTTTTGGCAATGTCAGCATTCGTTCCTTGCAAACGAACGATAATGGGCACCTTAATCGCGTCTCCCATATTTCTATAAGCATCTACTATCCCTTGCGCTACTCGGTCACAACGAACAATTCCTCCAAAAATATTAACCAAAATTGCCGCTACTTTGGGATCTTTTAGGATCAATCTGAAAGCAGTCTCCACACGCGCAGCATCTGCTGTTCCTCCAACGTCTAAGAAATTGGCTGGAGATCCACCAGATTGTTTGATCAAATCCATAGTCGCCATCGCCAAACCGGCTCCATTGACCATACAACCTACATTTCCGTCCAAAGCGACATAGTTTAAGCCTACTTCTCGCGCCTCCACCTCAGTGGGGTTTTCCTCCGATAAATCTCTGAGTTCCGCATACTCCTTGTGTCGAAACAAGGCATTTTCGTCCAGGGTTACTTTGGCATCTACCGCGATGATTTTATCGTCTGACGTTTTTAGAACGGGATTGATTTCAAACAGAGAGGCATCGGCCCCCACATAAGCACGGTACAATGCCGTGATGAATTTGACCATCTCTTTAAAGGCTAAACCACTCAATCCTAAATTAAAAGCTACATTTCGTGCTTGAAAGCCTTGAAGTCCATGAGCGGAATCAATCTCTTCGGTAAAAATCAATTCGGGAGTATTTTCTGCAACGGCCTCTATGTCCATCCCACCTTCAGTGGAATACATAATCATATTTTTCCCAGAAGATCGATTGAGTAAAACCGATACATAAAATTCTTTAGGTTCTGAATCTCCAGGATAATATACATCTTCAGCCACCAAAACTTTATTCACCTTCTTGCCCTCTGGTGGAGTTTGTGGCGTGATCAATTGCATACCAATAATTTGATCGGAAAGGGATTGTACTTCGTCCAAACTTTTCGCCAACTTAACCCCTCCCCCTTTTCCACGACCTCCAGCATGTATTTGAGCCTTGATCACGTGCCAGGAAGTTCCAGTGGTATCGGTAAGTTTTTGCGCAGCGCTAACCGCCTCTTCAGCTGAATGAGCTACTATTCCATTTTGAACAGCAACGCCAAAACTCGAGAGTATCTCTTTTCCTTGATATTCGTGTAGATTCATTTTTAGAATTTTATGTGCCAAAAATACTAAATCACCTTTAAAAAAGGGAAGCAATAACCAAAAGTATAATGTTACGTTTATAACAATATGTTTAATTTTTATAATATATGTCGCTTTAAAGCAAAGATTTGTTTTTTGGAATTAAATTTGTCTTCAATTAAATAGAAAAAAGTGACTGATAACGACCTATTGAATGTTGCCTCCGAATACGGCAACCCTGTTTACGTTTATGACTCGGCAAAAATAGCCTCTCAATACAAGAGATTGACTTCTGCTTTTAATGGTATTGAAGATCTTAGGATCAATTATGCCACAAAAGCGTTGTCCAATATTTCCATTCTTAAACTGATGCGACAATTGGGCTCTGGACTTGATACGGTTTCCATTCAGGAAGTACAACTGGGTTTGGCCGCTGGTTTTGAACCTCAATCCATCATTTATACGCCCAACGGAGTTTCCCTGAAAGAAATTGAAGCAGTAGCCAAAATGGGGGTTCAGATCAATATTGACAATCTTTCTCTGTTAGAGCAATTTGGGGCTCGGCACCCTACTACCCCAGTTTGTATTCGCATCAATCCCCATGTGATGGCAGGTGGGAACAGTAATATTTCTGTAGGCCATATCGACTCCAAGTTTGGCATCTCTATTCACCAAATCCCGCATCTGCTTCGGATTGTAGAGATCACCCAAATGAACATCAATGGGATTCATATGCATACAGGAAGTGATATTTTGGACATCGGTGTTTTTTTGTATGCTGCTGAAATTTTATTCGATACCGCAAAACATTTTAAAAACCTTGAGTTTTTAGACTTTGGAAGCGGCTTCAAAGTGCCCTATCAAAAAAATGATATCGAAACCAACGTCGAAGAATTGGGAGATAAGTTATCTACAAGATTTAACGCCTTTTGTAAAGAATACGGAAAAGACTTGCAATTGATCTTTGAGCCCGGAAAATTTTTGGTCAGTGAAGCCGGACATTTTGTAACACAAGTTAATGTGGTCAAGCAAACCACCTCTACCGTTTTTGCTCAGGTAGACAGTGGCTTTAATCACTTAATTCGACCCATGCTCTACGGCTCACATCACCAGATTGAAAACCTATCGAACCCAAGTGGAAAAGAACGTTTCTACTCGGTAGTGGGCTATATCTGTGAAACCGATACTTTTGCTAATAATCGAAAAATTCCTGAAATCACCGAGGGGGATTTGTTGGTCTTTAGAAACAGTGGAGCCTATTGCTTTTCTATGGCGAGTAATTACAATTCCCGCTACCGCCCTGCCGAAGTTTTATGGCATGAGGGCAAAGCCCATTTGATTCGGAAAAGAGAAACTTTTGAGGACATTCTCCACAATCAGGTGGAAATGGCGTTTTCGGAGATGCACGAAAAAGCCTAAACAATTACACCGGATCCCAACAACTCAGAGTCCTTATACCAAGCCACGAATTGACCTGAGGTTATGGCAGACTGCTGTTGATCGAATAATACATAAAAAGCATTTTTTTCTGGAAAAAGGGTTGCTTTTTGCAAAGTCTGACGGTATCTGATCCGCGCCATAACCGACATGCTTTCTCCGATAGACACCTTTAGATCATTTCTCACCCAATGAACATCATCGATATTAATTTTTAGAGATTTTCGGAGTAAACCGGGGTGATCTTTGCCTTGCCCTACATAAACGATATTTTCTGATACATCTGTATCAATCACAAAAAGAGGTTCTGGCGTTCCTCCCACAGCAAGACCCTTTCTCTGTCCAATCGTAAAAAAATGTGCCCCTTGGTGGGTGCCAATTATTTTACCATCGGTAGGTGAATATCGGATCTTTTGAGATTGATCCGTCAAAGCATTTGATTCTCGTCGGTGGTCATAAAAATCTTCGGGAATCTCAATAATTTTTCCTGTTTTGGGCTGCAACTGCTGTTGTAAAAAATCAGGAAGTCTCACTTTGCCAATAAAACACAATCCTTGTGAGTCTTTTTTTTCTGCAGTAACCAGATCCAATTCCCGAGCAATTTTCCGCACCGCTGCTTTCTGCAAATGACCAATTGGAAAAAGAGTTTTGGACAATTGATCTTGTGTCAATTGACACAGGAAATAGGATTGATCCTTGTTGCCATCTGCACCACTGATCAATCGATATTGAGTTGTAGCATCAACCGTGACCTCTTCTTTCTGACAATAATGCCCCGTAGCCACATAATCGGCGCCTAAAGAAAGGGCGATTTTTAAAAATACATCGAATTTTATTTCTCTGTTGCACAGAACGTCTGGATTTGGGGTTCTTCCTGCAGCGTATTCATCGAACATATAGTCCACAATACGTTCTTTGTATTCCGCGCTTAAATCTACCGTTTGGAAAGGAATGCCTAACTTCTCTGCCACCAACATGGCATCATTACTGTCCTCCAGCCATGGACATTCATTGGACAAAGTTACAGACTCATCGTGCCAATTTTTCATGAACAATCCGATGACTTCATACCCCTCTTCTATCAGTAAATGGGCGGCTACGCTGGAATCCACACCTCCAGACAAACCTACAATTACCCTTTTCTTTTTCATGAGGCAAAGTTACACCAAGAAATTAAATTTTCCTTCTCAGGAAAACAGGCTACTTTTTGCTGCGAGCATTTTTTTGCTTCTCGGCTTCTTCCATAGCTTTTTGCAAACGTGCGGAAAAGCCACCCGCCTTTTTGGGTTTCTTTTTGTTTTCCTCAATCTTGGCGTGAATTTTTTGATCGTCAATGATGTAATTCTTAATCACCAACATCAAAATGATGGTCAATAAATTGGAAACAAAATAGTACAAACTTAAACCACTGGCATAGTTATTAAAGAAGAACAACATCATCAAAGGCATGAGGTACATGACGATTTTCATGTTGGGCATTCCCGGTTGTTGGGGCATACTTTGCTGCCCTGCCGTCATTTGGGTATAGAAAAAGATCGCAATAGAGGCTAATATGGGAAATAAACTCACATGATCGCCATAGAAAGGAATATTAAAACCCAATTCCAAGATCGAGTCATAGGAAGACAAATCGTCTGCCCAGAGAAAACTCTTTTTGCGCAACTCAAAAGCGACCGGGAAAAAGGTAAATAAAGCATAAAACACAGGTAATTGCAACAAAGCAGGGATACAACCTGCCATAGGATTGGCTCCTGCACGATTATAAAGACTCATGGTTTCTTGTTGACGCTTCACTGCATTGTCTTTATATTTCTGGTTCAACTCTTCAATTTCGGGTCGCAACACCTTCATTTTGATCTGAGAGACATATGACTTGTAAGTGACCGGCGACATGGCCAAACGAACGATGAGGGTCATCACAATAATGGCGATTCCGTGGGGCAGAAAAGAAGATAAAAATCCAAACAAGGGCAAAAAGATGAATCGGTTCAACCAACCAAATATGCCCCAGCCTAAAGGAATGGAAGACTCCAAATCTCTGTCGTACGATTTTAGAGTTTGATAATCGGTAATCCCAAAATAATATTCAAAATGACTGTCGAACTCTCCGGATTGATAGGATATAGGGATTTCTACTCCGAATTTCTTGGTAAAGACCTCATTTAAAGACTCGTCGTCTGCTAAATTTTCTGAGGTTACGGTCAACTTATTTATCGGTTTTTCAGGAATTAAAATGGCGCTGAAAAAATGTTGTCGGAAGGATATCCATCGAACGTCCTCTGTAGATTCTTCATCACTGCCACTCAGAGACAAATAATCTATTTTATCCTCTTCGTAACCATAAGTGAGTTCAGTGTAACGTCCTTCGTAATCAATACTTTTTGAGTTACGATATGCACTGGTTTGCCATGACATTATTGCCGCTTCGCGGGTATCCAAAAGAGAAGCGATGCCAGAGGACTGAATACTAAAATCCACCAAGAAGTTATCGGTGTCGATTGCATAAATAAATTCCAAATATTGAGAAGGAGCAATCGTGGCTTTCAGGGATAATTTTGGTTTCCCATTTTCAGAACTCAGTTGAGGGGAAAAGTAAAAATCTTTGGTATTGAGTCTTCTCCCGTCTTTGGTCGTAAATTGTATGTTGAATGTATTGTTTTCTTCTTTGATCAAATCCAAGGGCTGATCTAAGTAATCACTATAATCTTTGAGTCGAACAAGAGTGAGCTGTCCCCCTTTAGGGCTTACTTCTATCAAAAGTTTTTTGTTTTCAAGGGTCTGAGAAGCGGCGCCTTGGTCGGTCATCCAATTACTGAAAATTCCAAAAGCATTTTGGAGGTTTACTTTTTGTAAAGAGTCGTTCATCCGAATGGGAGTCGGAGGTTTTTGCTCGCTTAGGGTCTCTGTATTTTCGGGTTGCTCAACTGGACTTGCTCCCTCTTCTGGACGATTGACATATAACATCCAGGTTAGGATCATCGCAATAAGCACGAATCCAATGAATTGGTAGGGATCAAATCTTTTTTCTTCCATGAGTTTTAGTTCGGTTGCTGTTGGCTAAGATAATCAATACTGGCCTTTATAAAAGCGACAAATAAAGGGTGTGGATTGGAAACAGTACTCTTGTACTCAGGATGAAATTGGACGCCAACAAACCAAGGATGGTCCGCATTTTCAACAATTTCAACCAAAGCGGTTTCTGGGTTAATCCCGGAGACTTTAAAAGGGCCATTTTCAAAAACTTCAGACTTGTACTGATTGTTAAACTCAAACCGGTGACGGTGACGTTCTGTGATTTGTTTTTCTCCGTAAATCTGAGCAACTCGGCTGCCCTCAGACAGATCACATTTCCAAGAACCTAAACGCATCGTACCTCCTTTATTGACTACATCTTTTTGACTTTCCATCAAGTCGATCACTGGGTAATCTGTGTTTTCATCGATCTCAGTGGAATTGGCGTTGGATTGCATCAGCACATTTCTCGTGTACTCGATCACCGCCATTTGCATGCCCAAACATATTCCAAAAAACGGAATTTTATTCTCTCTTACATAAGCGATAGAATCGATTTTCCCTTCGATACCTCTACCTCCAAAACCTGGGGCTACAATAAGCCCATGGAGATTTTTGAGTTGTTCTTCAGCGTTGATCTGATTTAAAAATTCGGAATGAATACTCACTACCTCAACATCAGCTTCATTAATCGCTCCAGCATGAATCAAAGCTTCCAAAATAGATTTGTAAGAATCTTGCAACTCCACATATTTTCCTACCAAACCGATTTTCACTTTTCGTTTTGGATTTTTATATTTTTTTAAAAAAGACTTCCAGTGATCCAAATTGAGCTTGGATTTTGGTGTTAATTTTAATTTATTCAAGACCACTGTATCCAATCCCTCATCCAACATCTTCATCGGAACGTCGTAAATCGTGTCCACATCGATGGACTGTATGACTGCTTCTGCTTTTACATTACAAAAAAGAGCTAATTTTTTCCGCAAATCCTCAGTCAGCTCGTGTTCGGTTCTGCAAACCAACACATCGGCTTTGATACCACTTTCCATCAAAGTTTTAACCGAGTGCTGCGTTGGCTTGGTTTTCAATTCTCCTGCAGCGGATAAATAGGGAATCAGTGTAAGGTGAATAACGATTGCATTTTCCTCTCCCAACTCATAGATCAATTGCCGAACAGATTCAATGTAGGGTAGGGATTCAATATCTCCAACGGTTCCACCAATCTCGGTAATGACAATATCAAAATCTCCCGTTTTACCCAGCAATTGCATTCTTTCTTTGATCTCGTTGGTAATATGGGGTACTACCTGTACGGTTTTCCCGAGAAACTCCCCTCGGCGTTCTTTTTCTATCACACTTTGATACACCCTTCCAGTAGTTACATTATTGGCTTGAGAGGTCTTGATGTTTAGAAATCTTTCATAATGCCCCAAATCCAAGTCCGTCTCGGCTCCATCATCGGTTACATAACACTCTCCATGCTCGTAGGGATTGAGCGTACCAGGATCAACATTGATGTAGGGGTCAAATTTCTGAATAGTTACTCTAAAATCTTGCGCTTGAAGTAGCTTGGCTAAAGAGGCCGCTATGATCCCTTTTCCAAGGGAAGAGGAAACTCCTCCTGTAACAAAAATATACTTTATATCCGGCATCCCGTTTTATCTCTATAATGACTAACCGGGCTCAAATTTACAAAATCCCCCCTTAACTTTCGAGGCATTTGTTTTATTTCTTGAGCTCTACGACTTCATAATCGTTGTGTTGCAACAAATAATAGCCGGTGTTTTGGAAACTCTTGTTTTGTTTTTGATATAAAAAACGGTGTTCTTGATAATCGGTTTCTCCGATCTGTTCAATCGATTTTAAATCTCCCAAATAGACTTTTCTCAAAATCAAATCTAGGGTAAGGTCATAGCCACGGATGGCAAATCGATCGGGCGGTTTTCCAAAAGTTCTGATATACTGGTTTTGAAATGAATTGTACCCTTCTAATTTAAGCGGAATACGATCTGCGGTATAAGTGAATTTTAAATCCCCCAATTGCTTTAAAGATAAATTGGTGTTTTCGTATGCATTGCTTCGGTATGTAGTAAACAATTGCACCGCTCTTTGGTCTGTCTGTTGTGCGCTCATTTGGGAACTGGCGCTAGAAATCAAAGAGAAATCTTGGGTTTCCAGTATGACCTTGTTGGGAAGCGAATCCACCAAGAGAGAATCGACCAATTCGGGAAGCAGATAATTGTTTTTTTCGGGACGCAAAACGGTAGCATTTGGAAACAATTCTAAAAGTGATTTTTCCACCGAGCGATTCAAGGAATCGGCAACCAAAACAATATTATCCTCGCGATTCAACGTTTTATCCAAATACTCAAACATTCTTTTTCTGAGGATTTTTTTAGAAGTAACCGATTGGAATACAGCTTGCCTCAAAGCAATGGGATTCGTCGAGAGAGGAGCTACCTTAGGTATCTCGCTTACCTTAACTTGGGTTGATAAATAGTCAAAGTTGGAAGGAATTAAAGGGCCGATAATAGCATCTGTTTTAGAAAAATCTTGGGAATTGACAATTTCATTGACGGTTGCAATACTGTTTTGCGTATCAAATACATTGAGTTTTACAGTAACACCATAGTGTCTCAATGTATCCGCAGCCAATAAAACCCCAGAGTAAAAATCGGCAGACAAGGTGTGCAAATTTCTACTTTGCAACAGTCTTTTTGTATTCTCAATCGAATCGAATTCTATCTCTTTTGCTTTGAAAGGCAAAAAAATTGCTAATTCAATTTCATGCGCTTCCTTAATAGAGTCCAGAAGTGAAATGCGCTCTACCAAGAGATCGTCTTTAATTTTGAATTCTCCTTTAGCATCTCCAGGAACCCGCAAGACCATTCCTGCTTGCAATCCCAATTTCAGCAAATTCGGATTTAAAGAATCTAATGTTTTTTTGGATACCCTAATTTTTTTCTCAATACGATAATAGCCTTCTTTGGGAAGCACCTTGTAATAGTTGTAATTGCTGTCCCATGGGATTTCGATCGTTTCACTTTCGGTTTGACTGATTAGAACAGGAACCCTAATCTCCTGACCGGTCTGAAGCCACTCTTTAATATGAGGATTTAATGCCTCTAATTCCGGAATGGTCATTTTAAAATTATAGGCGATACGCCATTTGGTCTCTTTGGGTTTTACGGTATAGACTCGAGTGTTTGGAGGAGTTTTATCCACTTTGATAGGCGTGACCGCTTTTTCAACCACCTTGGCATAAACAGGAATACGCAACTTCATTCGTCTTCTCAACCCCACCTTTTTCAGAAGGGGGTTGAACTCGTACAACTGAGCTTCACTAATGTTGTAGGTTTGGGTGATTCCAAAAACAGTTTCCTTTTTCTTGACTTTATGCGAAATAAACTTCACAGGAATCTCCTGGGCCATGGAAAAGTAGAAACCAAAAACCAGAAGAAAACCAAAAAGAATGTTATTTTTTTTCACGATAAAATTTTTTCAAAACTATTCCCATTCAATGGTAGCGGGTGGTTTTGAGCTGATGTCATAGACTACTCGATTGACTCCTTTCACTTTGTTGATGATCTCATTAGACATTTTTTGTAAAAAAGCATAAGGCAAATCGACCCAATCTGCCGTCATTCCATCCGTAGATTGAACCGCTCTTAGGGCTACACACTTTTCATAGGTGCGTTCGTCTCCCATCACACCAACACTGTTTACCGGTAAAAGCATTGCGCCTGCTTGCCAAACCTGATCGTATAAATCCCATGATTTCAATCCTTCGATAAAAATAGCATCTACCTCTTGTAACATTTGGACCTTTTCGGCCGTGATATCTCCAAGAATTCTGATGCCCAGTCCAGGTCCTGGAAAAGGATGTCGGCCCAATAACTCAGGATCAATGCCAATACTAGCACCTACCCGTCTCACCTCGTCTTTGAACAACATTTTTAGAGGCTCAACCAGTTTTAATTTCATGTATTCTGGCAATCCTCCTACATTGTGATGAGACTTGATGGTGGCCGATGGACCTTTGACAGAAATCGATTCGATCACATCAGGGTAGATGGTGCCTTGAGCCAACCAAGTCACCCCCTCTGTTTTTTTCGACTCCTCATCAAATACATCGATAAAAATATTTCCAATAATTTTTCTTTTTTTCTCTGGATCGGTCTCTCCTTTCAAAGCGGTGATGAATTGCTCTGATGCATCAACCCCTTTCACATTGAGTCCCATGCCTTCATATTGATTCAATACACTTTCAAATTCGTTTTTCCTCAACAACCCATTATTGACAAAAATACACTGCAGTTGCGCTCCTATTGCTTTGTGTAATAATACAGCGGCAACAGTAGAATCGACACCGCCAGACAATCCCAATATTACTCTTTCGGAACCGACCTTTTCGCGAATTTCGTGTACTGTCATCTCTACAAAAGAGTCCGGAGTCCAATCCTGCTGAATTCCAGCAATTTTAATCAAGAAGTTTTGGAGTATTTTTTTTCCCTCTGTAGTATGGTAAACTTCCGGGTGAAATTGAATCCCAAAAGTGTTTTCCCCTTCTATTCGATAGGCTGCATTTTGAACATCTTCCGTACTGGCGAGCAACAATCCACCATCAGGCAATCGGTCGATGGTATCAGCATGACTCATCCAAACCTGACTCCCCGCCTCAATACCCTCAAAGAAAAGTTCTCCAGATTTTATATGCGAAAGGTGGGCCCTGCCGTACTCTCGGAGATTGGAGGGTTTTACCTCTCCTCCTGAAAAATGAGCCAGATACTGGGCACCATAACATACTCCCAGCAATGGTATTTTTCCCCTTATTGCAGAAAGATCTATATGAGGGGCGTCTTCTGTACGAACGGAAAAGGGAGAGCCAGAAAGAACTACAGCACTGAATTCTTCAATATTTTTGGGTGGATTATTGTAGGGGTGAATTTCACAGTAGATAAACAATTCCCTAACGCGTCTGGCTATCAATTGGGTGTATTGCGACCCAAAATCAAGAATCAATACATTGTCTTGCATATTTCAAAAATACAATTATTTCAAATGAGATGAAAAGGCAAAAAAGGGAACTTATTAAAAAAAAAATGTTGGTAAACCTCAGCCCTCTACTACGGAAAATTCGGCAGACAGCGGTTGGAATGTCTCCATCAAAAATTCAACGAATTTATCGCCGTATTGGAGGTACAAATCGCTGAAATTCTCCACCCTTTCTTGTAGCTTCCCCCCTGGAAATAACTGTTCGTGTAAAAGCGACAAACGCTCGACCTGATCTTTCAATTTAGTTTTTTGAGCTTTCAGAAGACGTTGCTCCAAACGGTCGATTCCCTTAAATTGCTTTACCTTTTGGGCTTTGACTGCACCGTCAAAAGAAGCATCTGTCTCTTTTGCAAGTAACTCCAACCGATCAAACTGCACTTTTAATTGTTCTTTGAAGGGGGACAAATCCAAATCAATATTACTGATTTGCCTTACTTTTTTATTGATCAATGTATTTTTCTTGAGAAAGAGATCTTTGAGTTCTAATTTCAACTTGCTGACTTTTCGGACATTCTTTTCGTCGATAAACAAAGCTGCATTTCTTAAAATCAAAAGCGGAAAAGGAATTTTTTGAGCATCAAAAAATGATTTTAGCTCCAACCAATAGGCCAGTTCACCCCCACCACCGATATAGGCAATATTGGGTAAGATTACCTCTTGATACAAGGGGCGTAACAAAACGTTAGGTGAAAATTTTTCGGGAAATTGTTCAACCCACTTCATCATATCTTCTGAGGAAATAGATTGTGCCCTTCCCTCCCATGTAAATCCGTTTCCACTTTTTATCAATCGATGTCGCTTGCCTTCTTCCAAAAAAAACAAGTGGAGATTTCGAGGATTGACCTGAGGTTTATAATGAGGACTGTATTCGTTTTTAAAGTTTTCGATTTGGGACAAAACTTTTTGCTCACAGCATTGGTTGACTAATTCTTCTTTCAGATAGGGAATAAAATGTTTTTTCAAAGCAGCCTCGTGGGCATCGATGATCAAAAGTCCATAGGATTGGAAAAGTGAATGAACAAAAATTCGAGTGGCTCGGGACAAATCGCCCCCTGTCTCATAACTTTTTTCGATCAGATTTTTGAGTACTGAGCCATGGGGATGACTGCCCAATTCTTGTTTAAACAAATCCAATAAGGGCTTCAAGCTCTCGGTCTCAATTTTTCCTACTGCACCTCCCAATTCGGCATTCCATTGGAATTTTTTTCCTCGAAAAATAAAAGCGCTGATCTCATCAAAATCATGATCTTCCGTTGCCATCCAATAAATGGGCACAAAGTCTAAATCTGAATGTTTCTCTTTTAATTGTTGACAAAGTTTTATGGTACTTACAATTTTATAAATAAAATACAGTGGCCCTGTCATCAAGCACAATTGGTGTCCTGTGGTCACGGTCAATGTGTTTTGCTTTCCAAGCAATTGAATGTTTTGGGCTACCTTGGAGCCCATTTCCAATTCGCTGTATTGTTGGCGCAAAGATTCACATAGGGCCGCTCTCATCTCAGCAGGAAAAGCTTTTCTTTTGGTGAGCGCTTGTTGGTATAGATTTTCATCATTTGGAATACCGCTATGGAAAGATTGCAATTCCTTTTTATCAGACAGATAATCACAAATCAAGCTCGAAAAATATCCTGTTTCGACAAAGGGAATATGATGCGCTTTCATGACAATTTTAGGTTAAAGATAAAAGTGTTTTTTTAATCAATGCGTCGTTTTATCTACTGGAATACCGTATAAGTCAAAATCGGTTGCCTCAGTAATTTCTACAGTAGTAAAATCCCCCAACTTTAGATAATACTGTTTTGCGTCGATTAACACCTCATTGTCCACATCTGGAGAATCCATTTCGGTTCTGCCCACAAACCGATCGCCCTGTTTACGGTCAATTACACATCGGAATATTTTGCCTACTTTTTTTTGATTTTGTTCCCAAGAGATTTCCGATTGAATCCTCATGATTTCATTGGCTCTTTCTTGTTTGATCTCCTCAGGGACATTATCCTCCAATGCAAAGGCATGGGTATTCTCCTCGTGGCTATAGGTAAAACAACCCAAACGCTCGAAACGCATGGCCTTCACCCATTGTTTAAGGATTTCAAAATCCGCCTCGGTTTCATTGGGATAGCCCACAATCAAGGTCGTTCTCAAAGCAATTTCGGGAAGTATTTTTCGGATATTATGAATCAAATCCGTAGTTTTTTGTTGAGTTGTTCCTCGCCTCATCGATTTGAGGATAGGGTCGGAAATGTGTTGCAAGGGAATGTCTAAATAATTACAAATTTTGGATTCCATTTTCATCACCTCAATCACTTCCATAGGAAAACCTGTAGGAAAAGCATAATGCATTCGAATCCATTCAATGCCCTCGACCTTAACCAAAGCCCTCAATAAATCGGCCAATCGTCTTTTGTTATAAATGTCCAAACCATAATACGTCAAATCTTGCGCAATCAAAAGGAGTTCCTTGACGCCATTCTGTGCCAGTTTTTCTGCCCTTTCCACCAGTTCCTCAATGGGCGTTGAACGGTGTTTTCCTCGCATCAAAGGAATAGCACAAAAAGAACAGGGACGGTCACAACCTTCAGAAACCTTGAAATAAGCATAATTCTTGGGAGTGGTAGTCATCCGTTCTCCAATCAATTCATGCTTATAATCTGCTCCAAGAACTTTCAATAATTGCGGCAAATCAGTAGTGCCAAAATAAGCATCTACCTGAGGCATTTCTTTTTCCAAATCGGGTTTGTAGCGCTCACTCAAACAACCCGTTACAAAAAGCTGATCGATTGCTCCTGTTTCCTTTTTTTGGATTTGCTCCAAGATTGTATGAATCGATTCCTCCTTGGCGTTATCGATAAAACCACAAGTATTCACCACAACAATATTGCCTTCCTCCTCGTGAACCACCTCTTTGTCATTCGCTTTGAGTTGTCCCATCAACACCTCCGAATCGTAGAGGTTTTTGGAACATCCCATAGTAATAACATTGATCTTATTTTGTTTTCTGTTTTTGGTTCTCAATGGACGGTCTTTTTTATAAATCTATCTCTAATTTTTGTTCTAAGAACAGTAAAGCTGCCTGTTCGGATTCTTGAAAATTTGAGGTGGTTAAACGAGAAATAATTACATGGTCTCCTGCCTCTGCAAAGCTCATTTTTTGTTTTTTACCTTCAGGGGTTCCCAGTTGATCATACATGTTAAGCATAGCTGGAATGGAAACTACTTCATCTTTTTCTTGCTCATTTTTATAATAATATCCCATAAAAACTGGAGCATTGATCCTTTGAAAAACTTCCGGACGCATTCCCTGCTCCACCAACTTTTGTAATTGAATGGTAGCCTCCAATCGGTAACGGGTTGTCCAATATTTCTCCTTTTCTTCGGTGATCTTATCCATGACGTGGTATTTACTTCCCAACACTGCTCTGGCGATGTAAAGACCCCAAGGCAAGGTCAGTAACTTGGCATCGGGGTTATAAATTTCTACGTTTGGACCAAACAAGAGTAAGGCCGCAATTTGGGGATCATGACCCAAAATCAAAGATAGAGTTCCTCCAGTAGAGCTAGAGACAACTATAACTTTTTCTCCAATCTTTTTGGCGACAGCCAAGGCCTCTTGGGCACTGTCCAGATATCTTTGACCTGTAAAATGCAATAGAGGTTCTTCTTCGATCAAACCGTGATCGCTCAGTCTTGGTAAATAGAGGTTTGCCTTCAAAGCTTTGGCCATATGGCGATGAACTGGATCACCTTCGGCTGTACCCGCAGAAAAACCGTGTAAATACAAAACACTATAAGCTGTTTTTTGCGGTATAGAATCGTAGAAGATCAACTCTGAAGCATTGTCTGGCTTGATATTATCTAAAGCTGCTTCTTTACCATCGATCCAATCCTTCAACTCGTTGAGATCATAGGGAATTTTGGGTAAAGGTTTTTGCAAATCAGCAGCATCTACTTCAGGGCCGATGATAAAGAGTCCAAAAATAACCGCCAGAACAAAAAAAGTGTTTTCTATAATTTTCATAAAAATGAATTAACTGAAAAAACTTCCTACAAAAGTTTCTGCATGAAACAATTGTAGGTCCTCCACACCTTCTCCCACTCCAATAAACTTTACAGGAATTTGAAATTGGTCAGAAATACCCATCACGACCCCTCCTTTAGCCGTTCCGTCCAGTTTGGTAATGGCCAATGAGGTTACGGCAGTGGCAGCAGTAAATTGTTTCGCCTGCTCAAAAGCATTTTGTCCAGTAGAACCATCCAGCACCAAAAGCACTTCGTGAGGTGCATCGGGAACTACTCTATCCATCACTTTTTTGATTTTGGTCAATTCATTCATTAGATTCACCTTATTGTGTAGTCGTCCGGCAGTGTCTATGATCACCAAATCGCTTTTTTGGGCGACAGCCGATTGCAATGTATCAAAAGCTACAGAGGCTGGGTCACTCCCCATTTGTTGTTTAACAATCTCCACTCCTGCTCGATCTGCCCAAACTTGCAATTGATCAATGGCCCCTGCCCTAAAAGTATCTGCAGCACCCAATACAAGCTTTTTTCCACCTTTTTTGTAATGATGGGCCAACTTGCCTATGGTGGTTGTTTTTCCCACCCCATTCACCCCTACAACCATAATGACATGGGGCTGATGAGTCAAAGGAGCATCAAAATCTTTTACCTCCTCCTCATTATGCTGTCTGAGAAGAATGGTAATTTCTTCTCTTAAAATATGAGACAATTCGGCAGTGCCTAAATATTTGTCTTTGGCTACTCTTGCTTCAAGGGCATCAATAATTTTTAGGGTTGTGGCCACACCGACATCAGATCTAATCAAGACCTCCTCCAATTCGTCAAGAAGATCGGCGTCAATTTTTGACTTTCCAGCTACTGCTGTCCCCAACTTTGAAAAAAAAGATTTTTTGGAAGCCGAAAGGCCATGATCCAATCGCTCCTTTTTTTCTGGGCTGAAAATCGATTTTAAAAAACTCATAGATCTACCAATAAAAAAAGCTACCATAAAAGTAGCTTATATTTGGGAATGTAGTTGTAATTTATTTTTTACCCAACCACTCTTCTGCAAGGCCTGGGGCAATAATCGTTTCAACAAATGAATACGATTCCGAACCTTTTTTCTTCACCATTTTAATGGCTTTGGTCAATTTTTTAGATCCGGTCTGAAGCGTTGCTACTGATTTCTTTGCCATAATTACTTGATTTCTTTATGAAGGGTCATACGTTTTAGGATGGGATTGAATTTTTTGATTTCCAATCTATCGGGCGTATTTTTTTTATTTTTAGTAGTAATGTATCGAGAAGTTCCTGGTTTTCCAGAATCTTTATGCTCTGTGCATTCTAATATTACCTGTACTCTGCTGTTTCCTTTCTTTGCCATGTCAATTCTTATAAAATGCCCTGAGATTTGGCTTCTTTAATTACCGCACTGATTCCTTTTTTGTTGATGGTTTTCAACACGGAAGCCTTGATTTTCAATGTAATCCATTTGTCTTCTTCGGGAATGTAAAAACGTT
The DNA here is from genome assembly GCA_030830625.1 of Flavobacteriaceae bacterium. Classification (GTDB taxonomy): domain Bacteria; phylum Bacteroidota; class Bacteroidia; order Flavobacteriales; family Flavobacteriaceae; genus UBA8316. Next base: position 1,583 of record JAURMQ010000026.1, on the reverse strand, counting down.
TTTTGATCAAATTAATATCAAAACGTCTTCTCGTTTTGTTCATGGCGTGGGAGACGTTATTTCCGTACATTACCCTCTTTCCCGTGATTTCGCAAACTCTAGACATGATTTTTGTTGTTTTTTAACAGGATGCAAATTTACACTTTTTTAGGTAGTTTCAAAAAAATTATCGAAGAATTAAAAGTCGTTTTTCATCAAGGCTCTGTACAGGATTTCAAAAGCTTGATTCACGGTTTTGTGAATCACTCGTGTACGGTTGTTCCCCATATTAAATTGAAAACTCTCTATTCCGTCGGGTGTCGCCAATCCAATAAAAACTGTCCCTATATCTTGCCCTTCATCTCCCTTTGTAGGACCCGCATTTCCAGTTGTAGCAAGAGCAAAATCACTCTTGTATATTTTCTGAGCCCCCAAAGCCATCGCAGAAGCTACCGCTGCACTTACCACACCTTGTTCTGAAATGATTCTCTCGTCAACCCCTAAGATACGGCTCTTTGATTCAGCAGCATAAGTCACGGCACTGCCTTTGAAAAAAAGGGATGCACCAACTATAGAAGTAATTCTGGTTGCAATCACTCCACCTGTACAACTCTCTGCACAAGAAAGTGTTTTTCCCAATTGTTTTAACTTATCAGCAATTAAAGTTTCGATAGACTGATCTTCCTCGGCTCCAAAATAAATATCTTCGATTAAAGGAATAACTTTTTCGATTTGCTCATTCACCTCTTTTTCGAGGGCTTCTAATTCAGGACCTTTGGCAGAAAGTCTTAATCGCACCCTTCCCAAACTGGGCAGGTAAGCCAATTTTATGGACTCTGGAAGATTATTTTCCCACTCTTCTATTCGTTCTGCAATGACACTCTCGCCCAAGCCATAAGTCAATAGGGTTTTATGATAGAGAGCAGGCAGAACAAACTGTTCCTTGATTTTGGGCAATACCTCATTTTTCATTAAAGCTTCCATCTCGTAGGGTACACCGGGTAAAGACACAAATACTTGTCCTTGATCAAAAAACCACATGCCAGCAGCTGTACCGTAGCGATTGGGGAGAATAGTAGCCTTGGAGGGCAATTGAGCCTGATCTCTATTCAAATTGCTGATGGGTGTGGTCACGTAATTTTTAAAAATATTTTCGATGTGTTCCAAAACAAGCTCATTTAGAACCAAATCATCGTCAAAATAATCACAGAGGGTATGCTTGGTTAAATCGTCTTTGGTAGGACCCAAACCACCCGTCATGATGATGATATCGGCTCTTTTCCGGGCTTGATCGAGTGCTTTAATAATATGTTCTTTTTGGTCGGAAATGGAGCTAATTTGAGCGATCTCTACCCCGATACTGTTCAATTCTTTGGCCAAAAAAACAGCATTGGTATTCACAATTTGTCCAATTAAAATTTCATCTCCAATACTTACCAGCTCCGCTTTCATTCTATTTAATATTTACTGAGAAGGCTTTATTACCCTCCAAATACCCTTCCAAAACATCATTTTCAGCAACAAAACCTACTCCTGCAGGAGTACCCGTGAATATTACGTCTCCAATTTTCAAAGTAAAAAACTGGGATATTTCGGCAATTAAT
>JAURMQ010000025.1 GCA_030830625.1 Flavobacteriaceae bacterium | reverse complement strand
TTTTAAGCCCAGCTTTTCACTGACATACGCGCCTACATTTCGTCCCTGCTTTAAGCCTTCCTCTATGGCCTTACGGTAGTGGATTCCCCCATACATTCTGCTGATGGCCGCTTCTTCTGCAGCATGGTTGAAAGACCGGTAAGAGCGAATGGGTAAATCATATGGCAATTCAGTATCATCATCGAATGAAACATTGTCCCCAAAGAAATCGGTTAGAATGACGGATGCAGCACCCGAAACCACAGAATGTCCGCTGGTATATTCTGGAAAAGGCGGCGTTTGAAGAACAGGGTACCAGTTTTCATCCAGTACTTGATTGATGATGGTCTCTGGACGGATTAGATTACTTCTGTACTTTTCGTCCCAACAGCTGATAAAAGCATCTGCCATGGCAACGGATACCTTGGTATAGGCCGCTACAGTGGTATGGAGATCCGCTTTCATTTTTCGAGCAATAATTTTGGTAATGCCTATCCAATGGGCACCGGGACTGATTTTTTTGAGCGCAAACATTACATGGCCCTTGTGGGTTGAAACATAGGGATTGCAATCCCAAAATTTGGCGATCTCCTCTCTCTCGTCCTCCGCTTCGTTTTCCTGAATTTCTTTTACCACTTGATAAACCTCCATCAATTCTTGATAAAACGCTGCATCAGATTCCATTGAAAACGGTGGGGGGGGTTCGGGTTGAAATTGAGAAGAAGAATTCAACACAAAAGGACGGAGTTTGCTCCAATGGGGTTCTATACCATCCATATAGTCGGGAGGGGTAGGCTGCCATCGAGAGGGACTGTCGTAGTCAACATAAAATTTAGGGAAGGTTCGGGTTTGTTTGTAATTGTCTTGATCATACCAACCCTTAATCTCAGCGACAACTTCGAGTGCGTATTGATGCGAGGACAGGTAAACTTTTGGGTTTTGCGCGTTCCATTTTACAGAAAGTTGATTGATGTATTCAGACATTCTGTCCACCGAAAAAATCAAATTTATACCCACTTCCATATAGGCGATAAGAGCAGCAAGTTGGGGATTAACCAAGCTGTCTTTGAATGGGGTAACCCCTTTAAAATCTTTTAAGACATGGGTCAAAGAACCATAATTATTTCCTTTCTCCTGCGCTAGTATTTCGTAGGCCGCAATATTGGAATAGGCATAGGCCCGACTGGCCAAAGGAGGTGAAAAAATATCGTGAACCATAACCGAGGTCAAATGATCTTGCGCCTGATGAAAATCCTCAGCTGAAATTTCAATCGTTGAATTTTGCTGTTGACATTGGATAAAACCCAAAACCAATACAAGTAATGTCAATGAGTATGTTTTTTGAAACTTCATAAAATTTGAGCGGTGAATCGGATTCTTCTTCTGTTCCAAAATTAGTTAAATTTTTAAATCTTTTGAACGGAAGGTATTGGATTAAAATACTAAGGATGGTGTCCTTTGTGCTATTGAAGATGGACAATCAAAAAAAGCCTGTAATAGGATTACAGGCTTTTATTCAATTATTCATGGATCGTTACGATCTAGAAGTTTGGTCCTCCTGTATCCCACCATAAACGAGTACTAATCAAATCAGGGCCTCCAAGAAATTCAGTAGCCTCCTCAAGTTCAGGTTAGGATTAAATATATTGGCCTTATTGTACGTATAAAGTTCACGTCTCTTGACTGGGTCATGTCCTGAGAAGACACTGTTTGGTTCGCATAGGTCAATGTTTTTTCTGCTTTTTTAATCCCCAAAGCAGTAACGACAACTTCTTCGAGTGAATCTTGATTTAAAGCAATGTTGAAGTCAGAATTATCTGACACTACCATTTCGAAAGTGGTATACCCCACAAAACTGATGGCTAAGGTTTGTCCTTCGGCAACACTGATTGAGTAATTCCCGTCAAAGTCGTTAGTGGTTCCTTGGTTGGTTTCCAAAACAACTACAGTTGCCCCTGGTAGTGGGATTCCCGCGTCGTCAGTAACATTACCCTGGACCATTCGGTCTTGGGCATTTGCCGCAATGGTAATTAAAAAACACAATGCGACACATAATTTACCATAGTAAGTTCGTTTTATATTTGTAAGATTTGGTTGGTTAAAGGTAATAAAAGAGATTAAAAAACATAATTATTCGGTTTTTGATTTTTTCTATGAAGCCCTCAGGTTTTTAAAAATTAATATCTTTAAATTGTATAATTTAAACCTATGCTAATTAAAATGTTACGTTATCTACTACCCCTATGCCTGAGTCTTATGGTAATGGGATGTGGAAGTCTAAAAGCCGGCTCTTCTAAACAGGATAAAAAAACACAACTTCCTCCGGATGTAGGATCTAATAAATACTCCAAAAAAAGAAGTGAAGGGAAATGATCTGAACCCACAATTTTTTTAGATCATCGCTTCAAAAAAGAAAGGTTTCTTTTTAGGCCTTGATAACGTGTTCTTTTAACTGCACTGTTCTCAAAAATAGTGTCAAAAGTGGCTTCGGTAAGTTCCTCCCAATCTTTTTGGGTAAGGTTGATGAACTCGGGTTTTGGATCAAACAAGGGTTCGCTGTGGGGTTTAGAAAAACGATTCCATGGACAAACCTCTTGGCATACGTCACATCCAAAAGCCCAGTGATCCATTTTGTTTTGAAATTCGTTTGGGATTTGATCTTTGAGTTCTATGGTCAGATAGGAAATGCATTTACTGGCATCTATTGTGTATGGGGTGAGTGCTTCGGTGGGACAAGCGTCTATGCAAGCGGTGCAGGTTCCACAGTGGTCGGTGACAGGCGTATCGTATTCCAATTCCAAATCGACAATCAATTCAGCGATAAAAAAGAAAGATCCCACTTTTTGGGTAATCAGATTGGTATTTTTACCCATCCATCCCAGACCGCTTCGCTGCGCCCATGCTTTGTCCATCACTGGAGCAGAATCGACAAATACCCTACCGTTGACTTCTCCTATTTCCTCTTGCAGGCTTTGAAAAAGTTGTTTGAGTTTATCCTTTATGACCCAATGATAGTCGGTTCCATAAGCGTATTTCGAAATTTTAGGCGCACCCTCTGCTTGTGGCACATCGGTGTAATAATTTAATAATAAAGAAACGACACTTTGGGCTCCGGGAACCAACAAACGAGGGTCAAGACGTTTATCAAAATGGTTCTCCATATAGGCCATTTTACCGTGTTTGCCCTCTTTAAGCCATTGTTCCAATCGGGGGGCTTCTTCTTCCAAAAATTCTGCTTTGGATATTCCGCAGGATAAAAAACCGAGTTTTTGGGCCGCGGACTTGATGAATTCGGAGTGCTTTGCTTTAGATGCCATCTACTTAAATCGAGTTTAAGATTTAGGTAATCGCAAACATATACTTTTTTACAAATTTTGGGATATCCTTAACAAAAAAATCTTGTGAAAAAACACTCAATAACTATTATTATGTAAAATAGAGGCGATATAATACTTACTATAATTAATAGTTGATAGTAAGGGTTGGGAAAAAGTCTAAAAAAAGGGACTAAAAAGGGAAAAGGGAATCGAATTGAATCAAGATCAATCTCCTAAAAAAGTTTAAAACAATCCCCCTTGATTGTCTTTGATCCTGCCGAGGTGTTTATAGGCCAATTCGGTGACCTCTCTCCCTCTTGGAGTTCGAACGAGAAAGCCCTCTTGGATCAAAAAAGGTTCGTAAACCTCTTCTATGGTTTCTCCATTTTCGGAAACAGCGGTAGCCAGGGTCGTAATCCCAACCGGACCTCCTTTAAACTTATCGATGAGAGTGGTCAAGATTTTATTGTCCATTTCATCCAGTCCATGGGCATCAACGTTTAAGGCGTTTAGGGCGTATTGGGTGATATCGATATCGATTTTACCGTCCCCTTTTATTTGTGCAAAATCCCTGACTCTTCTCAATAAACCGTTGGCTATCCTGGGGGTACCCCTACTCCTACTGGCGATCTCTAAAGCAGCTTGTGAGCTCATAGATACATTGAGTATGTGGGCGCTGCGCTCCAAAATGGTAGACAAGGTTTCGGTTTTGTAATATTCCAACCGACTGGTGATTCCAAAACGAGCGCGCATGGGGGCAGTCAATAATCCTGAGCGGGTGGTGGCACCCACTAAGGTAAAGGGGTTGAGTGAAATTTGAACCGTACGGGCATTGGGTCCCGTTTCGATCATGATGTCAATCTTATAATCCTCCATGGCCGAATACAAATATTCCTCCACTATGGGGCTCAAACGATGGATTTCGTCGATGAATAAAATATCTCTAGGCTGTAAGTTGGTGAGCAGTCCCGCCAGATCTCCAGGTTTGTCCAAAACGGGCCCAGAAGTCATTTTTATCCCGGCTTGTAGTTCCCCTGCCAATATATAAGCGAGTGTGGTTTTTCCCAAACCAGGAGGACCGTGAAACAGGGTGTGATCCAGTGCCTCTTCACGTTGATTGGCCGCCGCGACGAATACCTTAAGGTTTTCTAAAATACTTTCTTGACCGGCAAAATCATAAAAGCTATCGGGCCTCAGTGCTCTATCAATATCTTTTTCCTCGGGAGAAAGCTGTTCATCGGAAGGGTCTAAAAACTCATTCATCTCTAACAAAGATAAATGTTTTAGTGCTTAGAATTTAAATCCCGTAGAAATGTTCCTTAGCTCCGAAATATCCTTGAGCTTTAATAATTTACCTTCGATCCGAATCAGGCCTTTCTTTTCAAAAGCCTTTAACATTCTTATGATTGATTCTATCGTAACCCCCAAATAACTGGCCATGTCTTCCCTTTTTACATACAACCTGAGGTTACCGTATTGGTCCTCCCCAAAATCTACATAGAGTTTAATCAAGAAATGGGCTAATTTTTGGACCATTTTGTTTTGCCCCATAACAACAATTCGGTCATCAGTCGCTTTGAGGTATTCCGCAAAAGTGTTTAAAAGATGGTTCAAAATATTTTGATTTTCTTTAAGGGTCTCCAAAAAACTTGATTTACTCACAAAACAAACCTCTACGGGGGTGAGTGCTCGGGCTTTAAGGTTGGTCGCTTCACCATTGAGGATGCTTCTAATTCCCAATAAAGTTCCTTCTTTTAAAAAATGAATGATTTGTTCTTTGCCGTTGGCACTCCTTTTTGAGATTTTACAAACTCCTGTTTTAATACAGTAAATTCCCCGCAGTTGTTGTTTCTCGTCAAAAATCAATTCCCCTTCTTTAAAATGTAAATTAAGGATCGAATCGTCGTCTATCAGGTATTTTCGAATACACGTGGGGGAAGAGCCTGGGCAAATGCTACAGTAGGACATTGGTCGGTAAGTTTGGTTGCATAAATTTATGAAAATATGACAATTGTCAGATTTTAAAACCCATAAAATTTTGATCTTGTACAACAAAATAAATGCCCCAAAACTGCAGTCACTGTGGCAAAAGCACCTCGCCAAATCCAATTGTTTTTGACCTTCTTCCTTTTTGTTGCTCCGGATGCGAGACGGTTTACCGACTGATGCATGAAAAGGAATTAGGAAGGTTTTATTCGATTTATCCAGAAAAGGGAAACACTCCTGCCGATCGGCAAAATTATCCATTTCTTCAAGATGCGGATTTCAGAAAAAAATGGGAGACCTTTAGGGAAGGTAAAAAAAACCGAATAAGCCTTTCCATACCCAGCATACATTGCAGAGCCTGCATCTGGGTTTTGGAACATTTGTCCCAAATGGAAGAAGGAATTTTAAATGCCGAAGTAGATTTCACCCATAAAAAACTTCATCTGTTTTTTGACGAAAGTCAAATGGACCTTCAAAGCATTTGTTCTCTATTAAACAAATTGGGTTATCCCCCGATTTTAGCTTGTCCTCGCAAAAAAAAAAATGAAACCCTTAAAAAGCAACGCACTTTATGGATCAAAATCGGAGTCGCCGGCTTTGCTTTTGGCAATACGATGTTCTTGTCCCTTGCAACCTATTTCGAAACCAACGATCCTTGGCTGATCGATTTACGCCCATGGTTGGATGTCTTAATGTTTTCCATGAGCATTCCTGTAGTATTTTTCTCCGCCAGCGATTATTTCATCCAATCCAGAAAAAGTTTACTACATAAAGTAGGGTGTTTGGAGGTTCCCATTGCATTAGGCATAACCGTTCTTTTTCTAAAAAGTATTCACAATGCTTTTGTACTGGGAACTTTACCCTATTTCGACAGTCTGTGTGGACTTGTTTTTTTTCTACTTCTTGGAAAATATATGCAAAGTAGGGTTTACGAATCTTTCTCTTTTGAGCGAGATTATAAATCTTTTTTTCCCTTGGCTGTTCGGCTTTTAACTGCTGATAAAAAAGAAAAAACCGTTGATGTGAATGAAATTAAAAAAGGAGATCAAATTATTTTAAAGCCTTACAAGAAAATGGGCTAAACAAGCACAAGACACTAAAAAATCGAAGGCGTTGTTTGTTGGGTAAAAAAAAACTGCCCCATTGGGCAGCTTTTAAATGTTTATTACTCTTTAATGTTGGAGTTCTTCTTCCCCTTCTTTTAAAGGAATATGTTGCGGAACAAAATCCTCTTCATGTCCGGGTTTAGAATAATCGTAAGCCCAACGGTGAACCTCTGGAATTTTTCCTTCCCAGTTCCCATGGATGTGCTCGATAGGAGCCGTCCATTCTAATGTATTCGAACGCCAAGGGTTTTGTTCTGTGGGTTTTCCGTAGAAGATACTATGGATAAAGTTGTACAGAAAGACCAACTGTGCTGCACCGGCAATCAATGCAAATACAGTAATCACCACGTTGATGTTGGCCAAGTCGTCGAAATAAGGAAAGGCAGTGTTGGTATAATACCTTCTGGGCAGACCGGCCATTCCTATAAAGTGCATAGGGAAGAACACACCGTAGGCACAGATGGCTGTAACCCAAAAGTGGACATATCCCAAATTCTTGTTCATCATGCGCTTGAACATCTTAGGGAACCAGTGGTAAACCCCTGCAAAAAGTCCATAAAGCGCCGAAATCCCCATAACCAAGTGGAAGTGTGCCACCACAAAATAGGTGTCGTGTACGTTAATGTCTAAAGTACTGTCCCCCAAAATAATTCCAGTTAAACCACCAGAAATGAAGGTGGATACCAAACCTATGGAAAACAACATGGCGGGGTTGAGTTGCAAGTTACCCTTCCAAAGGGTAGTAATATAGTTGAAGGCTTTTACCGCAGAGGGAATAGCAATCAATAGTGTTGTAAAGGTAAATACGGATCCCAAAAATGGATTCATTCCCGAGATAAACATATGGTGTCCCCATACGATGGTTGACAAAAAGGCTATCGCCAAAATGGAAGCCACCATAGCTCTATAGCCAAAAATGGGTTTCCTCGAATTTGTAGCAATGATTTCGGAGGTAATGCCCAAGGCAGGCAACAATACAATATACACCTCAGGGTGACCCAAGAACCAAAACAAGTGCTCGTAAAGCACGGGAGATCCCCCTTGATAATGTAATACCTCTCCTTGAATGAATATGTCGGATAGAAAAAATGAAGTTCCGAAACTTCTGTCCATGATCAACAGCAAAGCTGCAGACAATAAAACAGGGAAGGAAACTACTCCGATAACTGCTGTGATAAAGAAGGCCCAAATGGTCAAGGGCAAACGACTCATCGTCATTCCTTTGGTTCTGAGGTTCAATACCGTAACGATATAATTGAGTGATCCCAACAGTGAGGAAGCGATGAAGATGGCCATTGAGACCAACCATAAGGTCATTCCCAAACCAGAACCCGGCTGTGCCTGTGGCAAAGCACTCAAAGGAGGGTATATGGTCCAACCTGCAGCAGCAGGTCCTGCCTCAACAAAAAGAGAGGCCAGCATAATTATACTGGATAGAAAAAACAACCAGTAGGAGATCATATTCAACAACCCAGAAGCCATATCTCTCGCACCGATTTGTAATGGAATCAAGAGATTACTAAAAGTTCCACTCAATCCCGCAGTGAGGACAAAAAATACCATGATGGTACCGTGAATGGTAACCAAAGCCAAATATACATTGGGGTCCATAACACCGTCGGGTGCCCATTTTCCCAAAAGGACTTGCATAATGCCCATAGGCTGTTCGGGCCAAGCGAGTTGTAAACGGAATAATAAGGACATGGCAATCCCAATAATTCCCATGAACAATCCCGTTATCAAATACTGTTTAGAGATCATTTTATGATCTTGACTAAAGATATACTTGGTAATGAACGTTTCTTTGTGATGATGTCCGTGATCCTCCTCTTCGTGTACTTGCGCTGCTGCTGTTGACATGATCTTAATTTATATGATTAACTTATTGAATGACTTCAGCAAATGTTTGCTGATTTGTAATCCATTTTTCAAATTCTTCGGGTGTTTCGACAATTATTTTCATTTGCATATTGTAGTGCGAAGCACCACAAATTTTATTACAAAGTAACAAATAATCAAAAATATACGGCTCTAAAGGTTCTTCCCCTTTGGCGACAAGAGCTAGACTGTTTTCTCTTCTAATGGCATTGATCTTATTGACCTTGGCTTTGATGTCTTCTGTCTGACGCATTTCCTCTGTGGTAACGGTAGGAACAAAAGCAAACTCGGTAATCATACCGGGAACACAGTTCATTTGTGCCTTAAAATGGGGCATATAAGCAGAATGCAATACGTCTTGAGAACGCATCTTAAAAATTACTTCTCTACCTGCCGGTAAATGCAATTCCTGTACCACCACATCATCAAAACCATTGGGGTCGGTTGCATCGATCCCAACGAGGTTTTTACCGTCAAAATCTAGTAAAAAACGTACATTGGAATCTCCCAAAACTCCATCTTCTCCAGCATATCGGGCTTTCCAATTGAACTGTTGAGCATACAACTCTACCACTAAGGCATCATCGTTTTCTTCTACCGTCATAATGTCGGTCCAAGTGTACAATCCATAGAGGATCAATCCCGCCAGAGCGATTACAGGAATAATAGTCCAGATAGCTTCTAAGCGATCGTTGTCTGCATAAAACAATGCTTTTTTTCCTTTTTCACCTCTGTACTTGTAAGCAAAATAATGCAAAAGAGCTTGAGTAATTGTTTGGGTGAAAAAAATAATAGCAAACGAAATCCACATCAGATTATCGTATTCCAAACCGTGTTCTGATGAGGCATCGGGCAAGAGTACATCACCCCATTTCAAGAAAGAAAATAAAGTGATGGCGTAGATGAAGATCAAAAAAGCAAACATCAACTGTCCATTCCAACGATTGTCGTCATCGTCGGCTACTTGGGTATTTACTTTTTTGGGTTGAGACAATTGAAATATCTTAGTGATTTGCCAGATGGCAATCGCGATCAACGCTAAAACCGTAAGTGTCAATAAAATCGTCATTTATCTTACCTTTAATTATTTAATAGTGAAAGCGTTCACTCTCTCCCATGAGTGGATCTCCAACTGCATGAAGTGGTGCTTTCGAAATTTCTTTAAATACCACAAATATGAATAACCCTAAGAAGAAGGTAAATCCTCCCAACTCAGCGATACCAATGAACCATTGATCTCCAACGGCCGAGGGCATGATCATATTGAATACATCTATATAGTGCCCCAGTAGAATCACAATTCCAGCCATTACAATGAAGTAATTCAATCGCTTGTAATCGCTGTTCATCAAGATCAACAAGGGGAAAATAAAATTCATTACCAACATACCGAAAAACGGTAGGTTGTAGTCTTCAATACGTGTGATGAAATAGGTAACCTCCTCAGGAATATTAGAATACCAAATGAGCATAAATTGCGAAAACCACAAATAGGTCCAGAAAATACTGATCCCAAACATGAATTTACCCAGATCATGGATATGACTGTCATTTACTTTTTCGAGATATCCTTTCGATTTGAGGTATATTGTAATGAGAGCAATGCTGGTAATACCCGATACAAACATACTGGCAAAAACATACCATCCAAAGAGAGTACTGAACCAGTGGGGGTCTATAGACATGATCCAATCCCATGACATCATTGATTCTGTAACGATAAAAAATACCAAAAATCCTGCAGAAATTCTAAAGTTCTTTTTGTGGTTGGAGATATCAGTGGCCTGATCTTGTGCCAAGGAGAATTTTCTAGAAAAATATCGGTAGGTTGACCACCCGCCGATATAGACCAACGCTCGTAATAAAAATCCAGGAACATTGAGAAAACCTACTTTTCCTTGAATCAATTTATCGTGAGCGACCACTTCGGGATCCATCCAGATAAAAAGGTGATTCATATGCATTCCCGAGAGGACTAAAATCACAAAAACGATGAAAGCTCCAGGCAGAAGATAAGCGGTAATTCCTTCCATTACTCTGAAAAGTACAGGTGCCCAACCGGCTTGAGCAGCGCGATTTATAGCATAAAAAGCCAATGTTCCCAAGGCAATCATCATAAAGAAAAATGCAGCAACATATAGAGCTGCCCAAGGTTTATTTTGTAGTTGATGTAAAAGGTGTTCTCCGTGAGAGTCATCGTCGTGGTCCGCACCGTGAGCGACTTCGCCATGGGAATCGGCTGCAGCACCATTTCCATGATCGTCATGCATGGCGGCTCCATGACCTTCATCGTGTCCCTCTCCATGATGCGCATCTGTCACCAAAGCAGTAGCCTCTTCCACAGTATTGGGAGCAGTCAAAAAACCATAGGCCAAACCTAAAAATCCAACAACCATAAGGAAGATGGAAAAGTTTCTTAATTTATTTGTAAAAGTATACATACCGTTGTCCAATAAATTATTTATTAATTAGGTTTTGTCTCAACTCCATTACGTGTTGTGCAATCTGCCACCTTTCGACTGCGTTGACTTGTCCCGCGTGAGAGCCCATTGCGTTTCTACCATACATCAATACATGATAAATACTTCCAGGGGTAATATCACGGGCTGCATAATTGGGTACTCCCAAATATTTTTCTCGGGTCATCAGTATGCCTTGGCCATCCCCTTTATTACCATGACAAACCGCGCAATAAATACCATATAACTCTTTTCCTATTTTGAGGTTTTCGGAACTCGCTTCAATAGGAGATTTCAATTCAGTTTTTGCCGCATCATATCCTTCGTTGCTGTCAGGATAATCGTAGGGTATCCAACCTCTATGAATCGATCCCTCTGCAGGGAGTTGTGCTTCCACGCCATTGGCAAAAGCGTCTGAGTCGGCATAGGTTTCATAACCAACAGGCTCATACATATTTGGAAAATATTGATAATTAGGTTTGGACGGATTGAAACAAGACTGCAAACTCAACAGCAATGCCATTAGCAACCCAAAAGAAGTTGTTTTATTCATCATCACCCTTTTTTTCAATGGTTGTAATTTCGATAGCTCCTGTTTTTTCCAACAATGCCTTGAGATCTTTTTCGTTGTCGTGCAACTCAATTTCGATCAAAAACTTATCGTCAGTAGTCAAAGGATTCGGGTTTTCGGCTTCTTTGAAAGGCCATAGTTTACTCCTTAAATAAAAAGTGATGACCATCAAATGAGCGGCAAAGAATACGGTCATTTCGAACATAATAGGCACAAAAGCAGGCATGTTTTCCAAATAGGAAAAACTGGGTTTTCCTCCGATATTTTGTGGCCAATCTTCGATCATGATGAAGTTCATCATCAATATTGCAACCGAAAGACCAATACATCCATAGATGAAAGCCATGATCGAAATTCGGGTCTCAGCCAATCCCAAAGCCTTGTCTAAACCATGAACCGGAAAAGGCGTATAAACCTCTTCGATGTGATGATTTTTCTCACGGATCGATTTTACTGCAGACAACAATACGTCATCGTCGTCGTATAAAGCGTGTATTACTTGATTACTGCTCATTCGCCGTCTCTTAATTTTTTATATTTCTCTCCAGAGGATTTTAAAATGGTTTTTACTTCTGCCTGAGCAATTACAGGGAATGTTCTAGAATAAAGTAAAAACAGTACAAAGAAGAATCCAATGGTTCCAATAAATATTCCTATATCCACAAAAGTGGGAGAAAACATAGTCCATGAAGAGGGTAAGTAATCCCTGTGCAATGAAGTCACAATAATTACAAAACGTTCAAACCACATGCCTATGTTTACCACAATTGAGATGATAAAAGAAAAGACAATACTGGTTCTCAATTTCTTAAACCACATAAACTGCGGAGAGAATACATTACAGGTCATCATCGACCAGTAAGCCCACCAATAAGGACCTGTTGCTCTATTGAGGAAGGCATACTGTTCGTATTCTACTCCAGAATACCAAGCGATGAACAACTCAGTGATATAAGCAACCCCCACAATAGATCCTGTAATCATGATCACTATGTTCATCAACTCTATGTGTTGTACAGTAATATAATCTTCCAAATGAGAGACTTTACGCATTATAATCAATAAGGTCTGCACCATAGCAAAACCTGAAAATATTGCACCTGCCACAAAATAAGGAGGGAAGATGGTGGTATGCCATCCGGGAATAACGGAAGTGGCAAAGTCAAAAGATACAATGGTATGAACGGAAAGCACCAAGGGTGTAGCCAATCCCGCCAAAACCAATGAAACCTCTTCAAATCGTTGCCAGTCCTTCGCTCTTCCTGACCAACCAAAACTCAAAAGGCTGTATATTTTCTTTTGGAATGGCTTGATGGCTCGATCGCGAATCATTGCAAAATCGGGCAACAATCCTGTCCACCAAAAGACAAGAGAAACCGATAAATAAGTGGATATTGCAAATACGTCCCACAAAAGCGGTGAGTTGAAATTAACCCAAAGAGAACCAAAGGAGTTCGGAATGGGTAATACCCAATATGCCAGCCAGGGCCTTCCCATGTGAATAATAGGAAATAATCCTGCTTGAATGACAGAGAAAATGGTCATGGCCTCTGCAGAACGGTTGATGGCCATTCTCCATTTTTGCCTGAACAATAAAAGTACTGCCGAAATCAATGTTCCTGCATGACCAATTCCTACCCACCATACAAAGTTGGTGATGTCCCAGGCCCAACCTACCGTTTTATTCAAACCCCAAGTTCCAATACCCGTGCCTATGGTGTAGGCAATACAACCCAGACCCCAAAGGAAAGCGGTAAGTGCTATTCCAAAAACAATCCACCATTGACGATTGGCTTTTCCCTCAACTGGAGCGGCAACATCTACGGTCACGTCGTGATAAGTCTTATCGCCAGTAACTAAAGGTTTTCTTATAGGTGCTTCGTAATGAGATGCCATACGATTGGTTTTTTTATTTCTAAGATTTGTCTGTATTTCTCACCATGGTTTGATACATGACATTGGGTTTAGTGCCGACACTTTCCAGTAAATGATACATTCTATCGTCTTCTTTCAAAGCGGCCACTTTACTCTCTTTATCATTGATGTCTCCAAAAACGATGGCACCGTTGCTACAAGCATTGGAACAGGCCGTTTGGAATTCCCCATCTTCTATAGTTCTTCCTTCGAGCTTAGCGTCCAAAATTGTTTTTTGAGTCATCTGGATGCACATAGAACACTTTTCCATCACCCCTCTTGATCGTACTACCACATCAGGATTGAGAACCATGCGGCCCAAATCGTTATTCATATGGTAATCGAATTCATCGTTTTTATTGTATAAGAACCAGTTGAATCTTCTCACTTTGTATGGGCAATTGTTCGCACAATAACGCGTTCCAACACATCGGTTATAAGCCATGTGATTTTGTCCCTGACGGCCATGTGAAGACGCTGCAACTGGGCAAACTGTTTCACAAGGGGCATGATTACAGTGTTGACACATTACAGGCTGGAAAGCAACTTGAGGATTTTCTGAGGCATCTTCCATTTTACCAAAAGTGGTCAAGGAATCTGTCAATCCAGAAATATCTTCTTTGGTTTGATCGTCTTGATCAAAGGATTCGCCCGAAGAATAGTATCGGTCGATTCTCAACCAATGCATATCTCTTGACTTTCTGATTTCTTTTTTACCTACAACGGGAACATTATTTTCGGAATGACAGGCAATCACACAAGCTCCACATCCGGTACAGGCGTTCAGGTCAATAGACATATTGAAATGATGACCTACAGAACGGTCGAAAGCTTGCCACATATCAACATCGGGAGTGGTCACTTCAAATTCCATATGGTTTTTGGAAACTTTCGGTACAGAATTCCAGTATTCTTTATCCTTGGTATTAAAAATCTCCAAGGTGGTTTCTTTGATGATGTCTCCCCTGCCCATAAGAGTATTGTGTAACTGTACACAGGCAAACTCGTGATAGCCTTCTGCTGGAGTTATACTGACCTGCTGAACGGCATCAAAATTAGTATACAATGGATAGGCGTTAACACCCACCTGCATTTCGTCTTGTAAACCTCTTCTTTCGCCATATCCAAAAGCAAGACCTACCGTACCTTTGGCTTGACCCGGTTGGATGAGCACAGGGGCGACTAAGCTTTTATCGCCTACCGTTACTTTGGCATAACTTCCGTTTAGTGCGCCATCAGAAACATTTACGTTTTTAAGGCCAATATTTTTTGCATCACTGGCTGATACAGTAAGGTAGTTGTCCCAAGAAACCCTTGAAATTGGATCAGGGAATTCTTGCAACCATGGGTTGTTGGCCTGTTGTCCATCGCCCATTCCCGTTTTGGTGTACAACACCAATGACAGGGCGGTGGAGGAAGCTTTTGATAGAGTTTTGAGCTGACGACTTACATCGAATGAAACAGAATCGTATTGCAAGCTTTCATCATCAGAAAGGAAACCATCGTGTAAAGCCTTATTCCATGAACTTCCATTGAGAATATTTTCCGACCAGTTGGTCTTGATTTTTTGGTAGTAAGTGGTAGTACTTCCCGATAGTTTTAAAATGACGTCTTGAAATTGTTGCGTATCAAAAAGAGGACGAATAGTGGGCTGAGCCAATAGATAGTTTCCTTTTTTGAATTCATAGTCTCCCCAGCTTTCCAGATAATGGGGGGTGGCAGCAACATATTGTGAAGCCGCAGCAGTTTCGTCTTCTTTGAGGGCAAAAGCAACCGTTAATTCTAATGCTTTTAGAGCAGTGGTAAAGGCATCTGCATTGGGAAGTGTAAAGCTTGGATTCACACCTGCGGTGATCAATCCCTTTATTTTTCCACTTTCCATATCATCGATCAACTGATTGACGGCCTTGTTGCTTCCCTGACGAATGTACTTGGGTTGAGCCGTGTCAATCACCTCCGACCCTAAATGCGCATTGATGGCCAATACTACTTCCTGAACGTCAACATCTTCTATGCCAGAGACTACTACGGCTCCAGATCCTGAATTTTTGAGTCGGGCAACGGCTTGGTCAACGGCTTTTTGAATTTGAGGGTTTAGGTCATTGGACAATGAAGTCCCTGTAAGTTGAGCATAAATCTGCGCAACGATTTTTTTCTGTGTCGCTGGGTCAGTTGGAATTCTATGATCTGCATTGGCTCCAGAAAGGGACATATTGGACTCAAACTGAATGTGATAGGACATTTCAGATTTACCGTGGTTTTTTTTGGGAACCCTGCTTTGAGAGTAACCACTGTCGTATCCACCTCCTTGCCAATCTCCTAAAATATCTGCACCTACAGAAACAATAGTTTTTGCTTTAGAAAAATCATAATCGGCTAAAGCTCTAACCCCATAAATATTTTCGAAGGCATCTAAAGCATGACTGGCAGAAATCGTATCATAAACTACATGTTTCACATTGGGAAACTGGGCTATAAAATCATCAATGATACTTTGTGTAGTTGGGCTGGCAAAGGTTTGGGTGAGCAACACAACAGGCTTATCCGAAACGGCCATCGCCTTAATTTTTGCTCCTACTTGACCATAAAAATCGCTCCAGTTAACATCTTGTCCATCCGCTTTGGGTCCTTGCAATCTATTGATATCATACATCGATAATACCGACGCATGAACTCTGGCATTCCCTCCTCCAAGAGTGGGTGCCTCTTTGTTATTCTCTACCTTGATGGGTCGACCCTCTCGGGTTTTTATAATGACGCTCCTAAAGTCAAAACCATCGGCAATGGCTGTGGCATAATAATTTGCAACTCCAGGAATGATTTGTTCAGGCTGTACCACATAGGGAACTGATTTAATGACTGGACCCTCACAAGCGGCTAAACTTGCGGCAGCGGTACTGAATCCTACATACTTGAGAAAATCACGGCGATTGGTACTGGATTCGCTCATGGTTTTTTCGTCTCCCAAAAATTCGTCTACTGGAATTTGATCGACAAATTCATTTTGTTCCAGCTTCTGAACCAACTCATTGTCCTTGTCAAGTTGCGCTACGCTTTTCCAATACACTTTATTTGATGACATAATGTTGCTTAAACGTATTTAATAGTGACACTTACCACATTCCAATCCTCCCATTTGAGCGACGGTAAGTTTCTCAACTCCGTATTTTTTTGAAAGCTCATCGTGGATCTTAGCATAATATTCATTGTCCTCAACCTTTACATTGGTTTCTCTGTGACAATTGATACACCAACCCATCGTTAGAGAGGAGTGTTGGTACATAACTTCCATTTCTTGAACAGGGCCGTGACAAGTTTGACATTCTACACCCCCCACTTGAACATGTTGCGCATGATTGAAGTAAACAAAATCGGGGAGATTATGAATTCTAACCCATTTAACAGGTTTAGATACCCCAGTATAGGCCTGATTTTCTTCATCCCAACCTACGGCATCATACAATTTCTTGATCTCTTTGGTATAGAATTCTTTTGTGTATCCGTTTTCAATATCTTCCTCTCCATTGTATTCAGCGATATTTTTATGACAATTCATACAGACATTCAAGGAAGGGATTCCTGAGTGTTTGGATACTCTTGCCGAAGAATGACAGTATTTACATTCTATCTGATTTGCGCCAGAATGTATTTTGTGAGAATAATGAATGGGTTGGACGGGCATATAGCCTTGATCAACCCCTACTTGCATTAAAAATGCATAGACAAAGTAAGCACTGCTCAACAAAAAGCCAATTACTGTAAGGAAAATCAAAAATTGATTTTTGGCGATCACTTGCCACAAAGGAGGACGTTTCTCTTTCGCAAGAGGTGCAATATCTACTCCACTGGCGATGGCGATACGTTTTAATGTTTTTTGAACCAAAAACAACATGACCACCAACAGAGCAAATACCAAGGATAGGGCCGCTAAAATCAAATTATTATTTACCCCCGAGCCAGAAGAGGCTGCTGTGGGTTGCTGCGTTGAAGCAGGAGCAACCGCCGCAGCAGGAGTATAGTCGGTATACGCAATAATGTTGTCAATATCTGTATTGGACAGCATCAGGAAAGCATTCATCGCCACCTTGTTGTATTCTTCCCAAATGGCAACCGCCTGTGGATCGCCCTCTTTGATCATGGCTGAACTGTTCTTGATCCAACTGTACAACCATTCGCGGTCGTACTTCGCAGAAACTCCTTTGAGTGCCGGACCTACTGCTTTCTTATTTAGTTTGTGACAAGAGGCACAATTAGCATTGAAGAGTTTTTTGCCGGCTTGAACATCTGCTTCCTGGGCAAAACCAGAAAGTAATGAAAAGGAAAAGATCAATAAAGTTAAGCATACGACAGATCTTGAAATTCGAGTCATTTTCCAAGATGTTTCGATAAATTTCTTATAAAGGGCTAACAATGTTTTTTTTCTAAAATCCAGAGCAAATTTAAGTCATAGACTTGTTAACTTAAAACCTCCCATTTAACATTTTTATAATTTATATCGATTCTAAATAGCTGTTTAAGTTATTGAATAATAATTGGGTCTTTTTTTTGATTTTTTTGTTCTTTTGTGATATGACAAATTTGATTCATAAGATTCTATTTTCTTCAATCTTAATCCTTATCGTAACGACGGATTTGAAGGCGCAAAGCCCTTCTCTTAAGATTCAACAAGATTCAACGATTAGCCGGCTGATGGCAACGAAAAAGGAAATTGATACTGAAAATTTCTCTTCCAAATTTTATACCATTCAATTGTTCTATGGAGAGAATAAACAAGCCGAAGAACTTAACGAAACACTGAAAAAGGATTTTCCAGATTGGGAGGTAGATCTGAGTTTCGAAACACCCAACTATAAAGTTCAAGTGGGTAGGTTCAAAAACTACTATTCGGGTCTGAATAAACTTGAAGAAATTAAAAAGGTTTATCCTGCAGCTTTTCTGCTCGAATTAAAGCCTTAGAGTTTCTTTTTTACCGCAACCTCTTTGAAGCATTCCAACACATCCAACTCTTTAATATCGTTGAAGTTCTTAATTTGGATGCCACAGTCATATCCTTTTGCCACTTCTTTGACATCGTCTTTGAATCGCTTGAGTGAAGTCAGATTACCCGAGAAAACGACTACCCCTTCACGAATCAACCGAATGCCCGAATTACGGTAAATTTTTCCTGTGGTAACCATACATCCCGCAATGGTTCCTACTTTAGATATTTTGTAGGTTTCGCGGATCTCAGCAGTTCCGGTAATTTCTTCTCTCATCTCTGGCGACAACATACCTTCCATGGCATCTTTCACGTCGTTGATGGCGTCGTATATAATGGAGTAGGACCGAATATCAATTTCTTCTTTATCTGCAATACTTCGGGCATTACCCATGGGCCTAACATTAAATCCAATGACAATGGCGTCTGAGGCAGAGGCGAGTAATACATCCGATTCGGTAATCGCTCCTACCCCTTTGTGTATAATATTGACCTGTATTTCGTCGGTAGAAAGCTTCTGTAAAGAATCTGTAAGAGCTTCAACAGAACCATCTACATCTCCCTTTAGGATCATGTTCAATTCCTTGAATTCTCCCAAAGCAATTCTTCTTCCAATTTCATCCAACGTAATATGTCTTTGAGTTCTTACGTTTTGCTCTCTCAAGAGCTGTGTTCTTTTGGCTGCAATCTGTTTGGCTTCTTTTTCGTCTTCTAAAACGTAGAAGTTATCCCCTGCCTGAGGAGCACCATCCAATCCCAAAACAGAAACTGGAGTCGAAGGAGGAGCGGATTTTAATTGATTTCCCCTTTCATCGAACATCGCCTTGATTTTTCCACTGTGTTTCCCCGCCAAGATATAGTCTCCTACTACCAAGGTCCCTGTTTGGACCAATATGGTAGAAACATAACCTCTTCCTTTATCCAAAAAGGCCTCTACAACCGTTCCTTTAGATTTTCTGTTGGGGTTGGCTTTGAGCTCTAAAAGTTCGGCTTCTAACAACACCTTTTCGAGCAATTCTTTAACGCCAGTACCTTTGAGGGCTGAAATGTCTTGAGACTGAATTTTTCCACCCCATTCTTCCACCATCAAATTCATTCCTGCCAATGCTTCCTTTATTTTATCTGGATTGGCATTGGGTTTATCAACCTTATTTATGGCAAAAATCAAAGGAACTCCAGCCGCTTGGGCGTGGCTGATGGCCTCTTTGGTTTGAGGCATAATGTCATCGTCGGCTGCGATCACTATGATTGCTATATCTGTAACTTGAGCCCCCCTGGCGCGCATGGCCGTAAATGCCTCGTGACCTGGAGTATCCAGAAATGTTATTTTTTGATTCTTATTTAGGGTAACGGAATACGCACCGATGTGCTGTGTGATTCCACCAGACTCTCCCGCAATAACGTTTTCCTCTCTAATGTGGTCCAATAATGAGGTTTTACCGTGATCGACATGACCCATTACGGTTACTATGGGAGCGCGAGACATCAAATCCTCCTCTCGGTCTACTGTTTCGTCTATATTGTCCTCAAGCTCAGTTTTTACAAACTCTACTTGATAGCCAAACTCATCGGCAACAATACTCAGGGTCTCTGCATCCAATCGTTGGTTCATGGTTACCATAATACCTAAAGACATACAAGCGGAAATAATCTCGGTAGAGCTGATTTCCATCAAAGTAGCAATTTCTCCAACAGTTATGAATTCAGTAACCTTTAAAATTTTGCTGCTAGCTTCTTGTTCTGCTTGTTCATCCTCCGTCTTTTGACGGTGTTGATCCCTTTTGTCTCTTCTGTATTTTGCCCCCTTAGATTTGTTGGACTTTCCTTGCAGTTTTTCTAAGGTTTCACGAATTTGTTTTTGCACTTCTTCGTCGGTAGGTTCCGCCTTGACAGGCTGTGGGGTGGGACGATTTCTTTGGGCAGCCCCTGGTTTGTTTTGTGCGTTCGTATTCCTAGAAGCTGGCTTGGAGGCAGGTTCCTTACTGATTCTTTTTCTCTTGCGTTTTCGGGCGTCCTCTACTCCTTTTTCCTTCTTTTTAAATTCCTCTAGATCAATGGTCTGACCTGTTTTTTTTGGCCCCGAAAGGGTTTTGTATTGTGTTTTGATCAAACCTGAATCGACAACTTCCTCTGCAGGGGCTTCCTTCTTTACCTCTTCAGTTTTAGCCTCAATTGTAGGGGTATTTTCAACTTCTGTAGGGGTTTCGGGAGCTTTTTCCGAAGTGTTTTCTACAGGAGAAATTGCATCGGGAGTAATTTCCTTAGGACCACTTTCCTGTACTACAGGCTTCAGCTTTTCTTCTGCTTTTGGAGGAGCAGGAGCTGCTTTGGGCTTGGGAGGATTGAGGTCAATTTTCCCTAATGTAACAGGCTTATTGATTATCGCCTTGGCCTTGATGACTTCTTGACGTTTCTGCTGTTCTTCCAAGCGTTCTTGCTCTTTCTTCTCTTGGAGTATTCTCAAGGATTCTTTTTCCTTCCTCTTCTCCTCACTGATTTCGTGAGAAGCATCTTTTTTGGATTTATCGGTCTCAAATTCATCCAAAAGAATTTGATACACCTCCTTGGAAATTTTGGAAGTAGGCCGACCTTCAATTTCAATATTTTGTTGCGCTAAAAACTCAACAGCGCGATCCAAAGAGATGTTCAACTCTCTAAGCGCAACGTTTAATCTAATGGTCGGATTGTCTGCCATATTTATAAATTCCTTGTCAAAAGTAGGAAAAATACCTACGTTTATTCTTCAAATTCTGCTTTTAAAATTCTTATTACCTCAGCAACGGTCACTTCTTCGAGGTCGGTTCGCTTAATCAAATCCGCTTTATCGAGTTCCAAAATACTTTTGGCCGTGTCCAGTCCTACTTTCTTAAATTCATCTATTACCCAAGCATCTATTTCATCTCTGAATTCTGCCAATTCAACATCTTCTTCTGCCCCTTCTCGGTATACGTCAATTTCGTAGCCGGTTAGTTTCCCGGCCAGACGGATATTGTGTCCTCCTCTTCCAATGGCTTTGGATACCTCATCGGGATTCAAAAAAACTTGCACTCTTTTGGTCTCCTCGTCAATTTTTAAAGAATTGATTTTGGCAGGACTCAACGATCGGGTGATGAACAATTGCAGGTTGTTGGTATAATTGATGACATCGATATTTTCATTCCCCAATTCTCTTACAATTCCATGGATCCGAGATCCTTTCATTCCTACACAAGCTCCAACAGGATCAATACGATCGTCGTATGAATCTACCGCAACTTTAGCTTTTTCACCCGGAATCCTAACTGCTTTTTTGATCGTAATCAGTCCGTCAAAGACTTCGGGTATTTCTTGTTCAAATAATTTCTCCAAAAACAAAGGAGAGGTTCTGGATAGAATAATTCTCGGTTTATTACCCCTCAACTCAACTAAATCAATGACCCCTCTAACATTGTCTCCTTTTCGGAAAAAATCACTGGGAATTTGGCGGTCTTTAGGAAGGATGATTTCATTTCCATCATCATCCAACAAAATCACCTCTCGGTTTCTGATGTGGTGAACCTCGGCCGTAAAAAGCTCTCCAATCCGGTCTTTAAATTGATTATAAGTATTGGTACTGTCGTGTTCAAATATTTTAGAAATAAGATTTTGCCTCAAGGTTTGAATAGATCTCCTGCCCAAATCAACCAATTTTACTTCTTCAGAAACATCTTCTCCTACCTCAAAATCAGGTTCTATTTTTTGAGCCTTGGTCAATTCTATTTCCTGATTGGGATCTTCTACTTCACCATCCTTTACGACTATTCTATTTCTCCATATCTCTAAATCTCCTTTATCGGGATTGATGATGATATCAAAATTTTCATCCGATCCAAATTTTCTTTTAAGGGTATTTCTAAAAACCTCCTCCAGGATCACCATTAGGGTGACTCTATCTATTAATTTTTCGTCTTTAAACTCTGAAAAAGATTCTATTAATGCTAAATTTTCCATGACTGAATTTTTAAAATTTGATCAACACCTTTGTTTGATTGATTTCGTCAAACAAGATGGTTTTATTTTTAGTTACTGTTACTTTTCCTTTTCCAATAGGCTTGGGCTCTCGCTCTTTCCATTCCAATTCGATACGGTCTTCTTCTACATTGACCAACGCTCCTTCAAACTTCAAACCTTCTTTTGAAACGACTTCCAAATTCCTCCCTAGGTTTTTTCGATACTGTCGAGGAAATCTCAAAGGACTTCCCACTCCGGCCGATGCCACTTCAAGGCTAAAATCTTCTTCTTCTCTGTCCAATGAGCCTTCAATGGCCCTGCTGATGTTGATGCAGTCTTTTACATTGACTTCTTCATCTCCATCCAAAATTATCTGTATCGATTTATCCGAAGATATTTTGAGATCCACCAGAAAAATACCGGGGTATTCCTCCAATGCCATTGACAATAAATCTTCAATTTTTTGATTAAAATTCATTTCAAAAAAAAGAGGGACTCAATGGCCGCCTCTGATCGTTTTTTCATAATGCGATGCAAATATAACAATTTTACGCACAACATCTTATATTTTATGAGCCAAACTCAATGAAAGCCTACTTCTATCTTTAAATTCCTAAATCAATGGATCAACATTCAATTTCTACTTCCAACACTATAGCTATGGTTTTATTTTAAATTATCTTTGGAACTCATTACCACAAAACAGGACAGTGAATGGATTTTTCCAAGGCCAGAAATGGGATTTTATTCCAACAAGCCAAGTCTATAAATCAATCCCCTTTTGAAAAGCTCTTTGAGATTTTTAAGGAATTGATTACCCACACCTCTGGTGATTTTGATGAGGCTATCGAATGGCTTCGAGAACTGGATCAAGAATATCAACTCACCGATGAGGACTACACCATCGAAGATTTCATCGAAGATTTATTGGACAAAGGTTTTGTAAAGGCCGAAATCAAGCCCGACGGGAGTGAACGATCTATGGGCATCACCGCCAAGACCGAAAAACTACTGAGAGAATATGCTCTAAAGCAAATCTTTGGAAAGCTGAGAAAGACTGGGTTAGGCAATCACAATACCAAACATTTGGGCATAGGCCATGAAACTTCTGGAGAGCTCAGCCCATTTCAATTTGGAGATCCTTTGGAAAATATCGTTTTGACAGAAAGCCTCAAAAATGCTCAAATTCACTCCGGTATCGATGACTTACAGATCTCCCAAGAAGATCTTGTGGTAGAAAAAAATCATCATAAATCTCAGATGAGTACTGTTCTGATGATTGACATCAGTCACAGTATGATTTTGTATGGTGAAGATCGAATTACTCCGGCCAAAAAAGTAGCCATGGCACTGGCAGAATTAATCACCACCCGCTACCCCAAAGACACTTTGGATGTATTGGTTTTTGGAAACGATGCACGACCCATTTCTATAAAAGAATTGCCCTACCTTCAGGTGGGACCTTATCACACCAATACTGTGGCTGGATTAGAATTGGCCATGGACATGCTTCGAAGAAAAAGAAATACCAATAAGCAAATTTTTATGATAACCGATGGCAAACCCAGTTGCCTCAAAATGCCCGATGGCAGTTATTACAAAAACAGTGTAGGACTCGATAAATCGATAGTCGAAAAATGTTACCTTATGGCACAACGAGCCAAAAAAGTAAAAATACCCATCACCACATTTATGATTGCCTCCGACCCCTATCTAAAACAATTTGTTCAAGAATTCACCAAGGCCAATAATGGAAAAGCGTTCTATACGGGACTCAACAACCTCGGAGAAATGATTTTTGAAGATTATGAAAAAAACAGAAAAAAACGCTTTGGATAACCAATGGAAAAACCAAAAATAACTTCGCTTAAAGAACTCAAACAAACCCCCTATAAAGCTATAAGCATCCAGGCAGAGCTCGCCAAAAACCTCAGGGAAAAAATCAAAAAAGGAGAACGTACTTTTGAAGGTCTTATCGGTTATGAGAATACGGTAATCCCCGATTTAGAAAGGGCCATTCTATCAGGACACAACATCAACCTTTTGGGCTTGAGAGGTCAAGCAAAAACCAGACTCGCAAGGCAGATGACCGAATTGCTCGATGAATGGATCCCTGTGATTGATGGATCGGAAATTAATGACGATCCTCTTCAACCCATTTCGAGATGGGCCAAAGAAATCATAAATGAAAAAGGGGATGATACGCCCATAAGCTGGATGCACCGCAATGAACGTTTCTTTGAAAAATTGGCTACACCCGATGTGACGGTAGCCGACTTGATTGGCGATGTTGATCCCATCAAAGCCGCTACGCTAAAACTGAGTTATGCCGATGAAAAAGTAATCCACTATGGGATGATTCCAAGAGCCCATCGTTGCATTTTTGTACTCAATGAACTTCCAGATTTACAAGCCAGAATACAAGTTGCTCTGTTTTCCATTCTACAAGAAAAAGAGATACAAATCCGAGGATTCAAATTGCGACTTCCTCTCGAAATTCAATTTGTTTTTACGGCCAATCCCGAAGATTATACCAATAGAGGAAGCATCGTAACCCCCCTCAAAGACAGAATCGGTTCCCAAATTCTGACACACTATCCGCACAATCTGGAAATAGCAAAAAGAATTACTCAGCAAGAAGCTAAAATTAATCCAGAAAATAAAGCACAAGTACACGTTCCCGAACTGGCCAAAGATCTGCTCGAACAAATTGGATTCGAAGCCCGTAGGAGTGAATACGTCGACCCCAAAAGTGGCGTGAGTACTCGAATGAGTATCACCGCTTTCGAAAACCTCATCAGCGCTGCCGAAAGACGTTTACTGATGACTCACGATCCCGCAACCTCCATCAGAATGAATGACTTTCTGGGGATCATCACAGCCATCAATGGAAAAATCGAATTGGTTTATGAAGGAGAACAAGAAGGAGCCAGTGAAGTTGCCTATCATTTAATTTCGAATGCCATCAAAACCCTTTTCCCCTTGTACTTTCCCAAAATTGAAAAGCTGGAAAAACCCGACCAGAAAGGGCCCTATGACGAGCTTTTAGGATGGTTTTTTAAGGAAAATGAATTGTTTATCGAAGAAGATAGCGATGAAAAAAATCATCAAAAATCTTTAGACAGTATCCCTGCCATCCCAAAAATCATGAAAACCTTCCACCCTGAGCTGGATCGAAAAGATTACTATTTCATGGTAGAATTTTTGTTGTGGGGATTGGAAGCACAACAAAAACTAAATAAGCTCAGAACTTTTGAAGGAACACAATTTAAAGACTCCCTCGGAAGTTTTATCAATCGTCTCTAAATTTTTGATCGCATGGAATCAATAGAAGTCGTCGTGAGAATTTTCAGAGTTTTGTCCCTCACCTTCTCAAAAACGTTTTTAATCTGACAACTTTCCTCGTGACACTCGTCACAAGAAGCATAATAATTGAGTGAAACACAAGGCAGCATGGCTATGGGGCCGTCTACCAGGCGAATCAATTCCGCCAAATAAATATCTTTAGGATCTTTCAAAAGTCGGTATCCTCCTGTCTTTCCTCTTTGACTTTGGAGGAGCTTAAAGTTCCTAAGCTCTCTCAAGATGGTTTCCAAAAATTTCTTAGGAATCTTTTCCTTTTCCGCAATTTCGGAAGAAAAAATAGACTTGCCTTCGGACTGATGATCCGAAAGATAAAGCAGCGCCTTTATGGCGTATTTACATTTTTTTGATATCATAAAAACAAATCTAAGATATGAAATAAAAGTGAAATCATTTAATTCCTATAAACTTTATAGGAATAATTTGTTTTAAATAATTTTACTTAATAGATTTGTACTCCTAAATGATAATAATATGTTTTTAGATCTCCCTTTAAGACGGCACAGCGGCGTCAAAAAAAATACAGCCACAAAAGAGTCCATTTCTAGAAGTGCACTAAAAGCAATAAGCTGGAGGTTGGTCGGAACCATCGATACCATTCTCATTGCTTATTTTATTACGGGTACCATAGAACAAGCCCTTTCTATTGGGTTTATTGAATGGGGAACCAAAATTGTACTTTATTTTTTTCACGAACGCCTATGGAATAAACTCCAATGGGGTAAAAAATAATTTAAAATGGAAAACCATCGCATCGAAAAACTCAATCAAACTTTTAAGGACTACGCGCTTGAGGAAACTTTTGATCAACTCATGTTGTTGGGTTATAAAAACATGGCTTTTTCGACCTCTTTCGGTCAAGAAGATCAAGTAATTTCAGACATCATTTTTAAAAAAAAATACCCCATCAAAGTTTTCACTTTAGATACCGGTAGGCTTTTTGAAGAAACATATAAAGTCTTTGCGGCAACCCAACAAAAGTACGGTAAAAAAATCAGCACTTATTTTCCAGATACCCATGCTGTGGAAGAGCTGGT
Organism: Flavobacteriaceae bacterium; assembly: GCA_030830625.1. Taxonomy (GTDB): domain Bacteria; phylum Bacteroidota; class Bacteroidia; order Flavobacteriales; family Flavobacteriaceae; genus UBA8316. Next base: position 20,434 of record JAURMQ010000025.1, on the reverse strand, counting down.
TAGTAATAAAGGAGTCTACAGCTTTTATGATAGTGTAGAAAATCGAAAAGAATGCTGCACCATCCGAAAAGTAAATCCACTACAAAAAGCGCTCAAGGGGGTAGATTTATGGATTACCGGGCTTAGGGCTTCACAAAGCACCGCCAGAAACGAAATAAAACTCTTTGGCTATGACAACGCTTTTGGATTACCCAAATTCAATCCATTGGCCCATTGGGATTTACCAATGGTAGAGAACTATTTAGAAAAGAACCAAGTCCCTCAAAATATTTTACACAAAAGGGGTTTTGTAAGCATTGGCTGTGCCCCTTGTACTCGAGCTGTAAAAGAAGGCGAAGATATTCGATCTGGCAGATGGTGGTGGGAGGAATCTAAAAAGGAATGTGGATTACACCTTAACCCTAAATTTTAAATTAATGAATACGCTATCCCATTTAGAGGAAGAAGCCATCTATATCATTAGAGAGGTGGTCGGTCAGTTCAACAAACCCGTACTACTTTTTTCAGGGGGTAAGGACTCCATTGTATTATTACATCTCTGTAAAAAAGCATTTTTGCCAGCAAAAATTCCTTTTCCACTCCTGCACATAGATACAGGTCACAACTTTCCCGAAACCATAACCCTCAGAGATCAATTGGTCCAAAAATACCAAGTGCAATTGTATGTTGGAAGTGTACAGGAAAGCATCGATCAAGGCAAGGTGGTAGAGGAACAAGGCAAATATGCCAGTCGCAATAACTTACAAACCACTACTCTATTAGACACCATCGAAAAATTTAAATTTGATGCCTGTATGGGAGGAGCCAGAAGGGACGAAGAAAAAGCAAGAGCCAAAGAACGCATCTTCTCAGTGCGAGACGACTTTGGTCAATGGAATGAAAAACTCCAACGTCCCGAATTGTTTGACATCCTTAACGGTCAAATCCACCCCGGCGAAAATGTAAGGGTATTCCCCATCAGCAATTGGACTGAACTTGATGTATGGGAATACATCAGACACCAAAATTTGGAAATCCCCTCCATATATTTTGCCCACCAAAGGGAGGTATTCATAAGAGACGGACAGCTCATGCCCAGTTCAGATTTTATCGCCCATAAGCCCGAAGACGTTTTTGATGAAACCGTTCGTTTTAGAACTGTAGGAGACATGAGTTGTACTGCAGCCGTTCCGTCCAAAGCCACTGATCTCGATACCGTAATAGATGAGATCAGGGGTTCATCCATTTCCGAACGAGGCGCAAGAATGGACGATAAAAGATCCGAGGGTGCTATGGAAGAAAGAAAAAAGGTGGGCTACTTCTAATCAATCAATCCAATGCAGATATTAAGAATAACTACCGCAGGAAGTGTGGATGATGGGAAAAGTACACTGATAGGAAGACTTCTATACGAAACTCAATCCCTAAAAATAGATCAAGTAGAGACCATCGAAGCCAAAAGTAAATCGCTAGGATACGATTATATTGATTTCTCTTTAGCTACCGATGGACTTCTGACCGAACGCGAGCAAGGAATAACAATTGATGTATCCCACCTGTATTTCAGTACTCCCAAAAGAAGATTCATCATTGCCGATGCCCCCGGTCATGTTGAATACACTCGAAATATGGTTACTGGAGCCTCAAATGTCAATGTCGCCATCATACTCTTGGACGCTCGAAAAGGAGTCATGGAACAAACCAAAAGGCACCTTTACATCACTCAATTGCTCGGCATCAAACACTTGATTTTTACCATCAATAAAATGGACTTGATCGATTATGACAAAAATCAATTCAATGGCATTATAGAAGAAATTAAAAAATTAGTCAACCAATACGATTGGAAGCCCCAGTTGAGCTTTATCCCTGTCTCTGCCCTTAAGGGAGACAATGTGATTCGCAAAAGCGACCAAATGATATGGTATGACGGTCCCGACCTTTTAACATTGATCGAAACATTAACCATAGAAGAAGACATCCGTTTGGACGGGTTCCTTCAGGTACAACATGTCATTCGTCCCAAAACAGAAGAATTTCACGACTATAGAGGATTTGCGGGTAAAGTAAAAAGCGGTGTATTCCAACAAGGAGATGAAATTGAAATCTTCCCATCAGGCCAAAAAACTAGAGTCAAATCCATTGAAAAATACGGTGAGAAAAAAAACAAGGTTGTGGTAGGCGAAAATGCAACCCTTTTGCTGGAAGAGGAGATTGATGCCTCCAGAGGCAATGCCATCGTCAAAACCAACCACAGTTTAAAAACCGATAAGCAAGTGAAAGCCAAGATTTGTTGGATGCAATCCAACGCACTCAATCTCAATAGTAAATACTGGTTGCAACAAGGAATTTTTAAAAGCTTAGTCAAAATCAACGGTATCGATTCTAAAATGGATTGGAAAGCATGGAAATCAATCCCAACCGATCGTCTAAGTATGAACGACATTGGATCTGTTGATCTCCAATTGGCCCAGCCCCTAATCTATGCTCCATACTCGGCCAATAAAAGCTTGGGAGCATTCATTTTAATCGATACACAAACCCATAACACTGCCGGTGTAGGCTTTATTTTATAAAAATGCAGAGTTTCAGAACAGAAATAGAAAACCCAATTGTAGAAAAAGACATCTTGGATTTGGAACAAAAAATCCATGCCTTTCACCATCAAAAAATAGACGAAGAAAAGTTCAGAAGCCTCCGTTTGGCGAGAGGGGTCTATGGACAACGCCAACAGGGAGTACAAATGATCCGTATCAAACTTCCTTTGGGGAAATTTACCGCCCAACAACTGCTTCGTATGGCAGAAGTTTCGGATGAGTTTGCATCGGGAAACCTCCATATTACAACCCGTCAAGACATTCAATTGCATTATGTTCCATTGGACCGTACACCAGAATTGTGGGCTACCTTAGAAAAGGATAAAATCACATTAAGAGAAGCTTGTGGCAATACTGTCAGAAACGTTACCGCATCGGTTTATGCAGGAGTTGATCCCCATGAGGCTTTTGACACTACTCCCTATGCTCAAGCCTTTTTTGAATACTTTCTCAGAAACCCTATTTGTCAAGAAATGGGACGAAAATTCAAAGTCGCTTTTTCCAGCTCTTCCCAAGACCAAGCCCTCACCTTTATCCATGATCTTGGGTTTATACCAAGAATAAAAGAGGGAAAAAGAGGTTTTAGGGTTCTTCTCGGTGGGGGTATCGGCTCACAACCCATGAGTGCCCAAGAAGTATTCGACTTTTTAGAGGCAGATCTTATGATCCCTTTCAGCGAAGCCGTTATTAGGGTATTCGATCGATACGGAGAACGCATTCGTCGCAATAAAGCCCGACTCAAGTTTTTGATCAAAGAAATTGGTTTGGAAGCTTTTATGGATTTGGTAGCGTTAGAGCAAAAAGGATTAATCCACTCTACATTTCCAATATCAGCTGTAGATAGAACTCTTAAAGAACCCCTTTATGAACATAATGAGACTTTAGTTGTCAATGACCCTGCATTTGAAGAATGGAAAAAAACCAACCTCTATGCCCAAAAACAAGAAGGCTATTTCGCAGTAGGAATTCCCATCACGGTTGGCGATATCGATTCAAAAAAAGCCCGTCAACTGGCCAACATCATTCTTCAATTCACCAAGGACGACAACCGTTTTTCTTATGGACAAAGTGTGTTGTTGAGAGATGTAAAAGAATCGCACCTCCCCGCCCTTTATCTATCTCTCAAAGCACTACAATTAGACCGAATTGGATTCCAACGCATCAATGATATCGTTGCCTGCCCAGGGACGGATACCTGTAATCTGGGTATTTCCAGTAGTATGGGATTGGCCAAAGTATTGCAAGAAGTCATCGAAACAGAATACCCCAGCTTGATCCAAAAACACAAAATAGACATCAAAATCAGCGGGTGTATGAATGCCTGTGGACAGCACACCTTAGCCCACATCGGATTCCAAGGTATGACCATAAAATCCGAAGGAAAAATTGCCCCCGCCACTCAAATTCTATTGGGAGGAGGCGTATTGGGGAATGGTAACGGTCGTTTCGCAGACAAAGTTCTCAAGGTTCCTTCCAAAAGGACTCCCCATGTATTGCGGTGGATTTTGGATGATTTTGAAAAAAATCGACAAAAGACAGAAGATTTCTTTGCCTATTACGATCGTAAAACCAAAGACTACTACTACCAGAATCTCAAACATTACGGCGAAATAGACAAGCTCTCATCAGACGATTTTATCGATTGGGGAGTCAAAGAAAAATACGAAAAAGCCATCGGTATAGGCGAATGTGCTGGAGTCACTATCGATTTGGTACAAACTTTATTGTTTGATGCCCAAGAAGCCTTTGAATGGGCCCAAGAAGCCCTAAATAAAAATCGTATCTCAGATGCAATTTATCACGCCTACAATGCGAGAGTAAGAGCCGCAAAAGCCATCTTAACAAGAAAAAGTGCCAAAATAAACAGTCATGCTTCTATTATAGACGTTTTTGACACAGAATATCCCCAATACGCGAAAGAAAGCGGTTTGACTTTTAAAGATGATATTCTGAAAATACAACAAGAAAAACCCTCAAAATCCTTTGCCAAAACCTTTACTGAACAAACTCAATCGCTCTTGTTGTGGATCAAAAATCATTGCGATGTCAAATAAGAATAAAGGAACATTAACCTTAGTAGGAGCTGGACCTGGTGATCCGGATCTACTGACACTAAAAGGGCTCAAAGCCATTCAAAAGGCTCATGTCATACTGTATGATGCTTTGATCAACCCTTTGCTCTTGGACCACAATCCCAAAGCACTCAAAATTTTTGTGGGGAAAAGAAGAAACTTTGTCAAAAAAACCCAAAAGGAAATCAATGCATTGATCGTCAGATACGCTTCCAAGGGAATGAACGTTGTTCGTTTGAAAGGAGGAGATCCCATGGTTTTTGGAAGGGCATCCGAAGAGTTGGAGGTCGCCCAAGAAGCGCAAATCAGTACCACTGTGGTTGCAGGAATTGCCTCCTATGCCGGTATTGCAGCAAAGCACCAAATTCCATTGACCAAAAGAGCCGAACACGAAAGTTTTTGGGTGGTAACCGGGCATACCCAGTCGGGGAAGCTCTCCTCAGACATTGCCCTGGCCGCTCAATCTAGCGCTACTGTGGTCGTATTGATGGGGATGCGTTTTCTTCCCGACATTGTCGTTCATTTTAAAAAATACAAAGCCGGCAATCATCCCGTGGCTGTCATTCAGAATGGAACTACTCCCGCAGAAAAATCTTTGGTGGCCGACTTAGATACTGTGGTAGATCAAGTCAATGAATATGAAATGGACAATCCCGCGGTTCTGATTTTTGGACTCGCTGCCAAAGACCCCGTCAATCAATATAAAAATTGGGTACAAAAAAAAGCCTTTGCAGTATGAACACTCTATATCCCATTTTTATCAAAGCACACCAGTTGGAATTCCTCATTGTTGGGGGGGGGTATGTAGCCCTGGAGAAATTAGAATTTTTGTACAAATCCAGTCCCGAGGCACAAGTCACTATGATTGCTCCATTCATCAGAGCAGAAACCTTAGACTTCATCCAAGACAAACCCGTCAAGGTGATCCAAAAGAAATACCGAAGGAGGCACCTAAAAAATAAAAATATTGTCATAGCCACTACCGACAATCCCGCCGTAAACCTTCAGGTCAATAAAGACTGTAAAAAAAAGAAAATCCTCGTTAATGTAGCCGATACGCCCGATCAATGCGACTTTTACATGGGCGGAATTGTCACCAAAGGGAATTTAAAAATTGGTATTTCCACCAACGGTAAATCCCCCACCCTCGCCAAAAGATTACGGCAATGGCTCGAAGCCATACTTCCAGAGGAAATAGACCCATTACTCGAAACTTTAAGAAAGTACAGAAAGACATTAAAAAACGACTTTGAATACAAAGTCAAGGAAATGAATAACGTTACCGAATCACTAATCAAATAGAAAATGATCAAAACAGACATCATCATTATTGGAGCAGGACCCGTAGGCTTATTTACAATTTTTGAAGCAGGACTGATGAAACTCCATTGTCATGTGATCGATGCCATTCCTCAAATTGGGGGGCAACTCAAAGAGATCTATCCCAAAAAACCCATATACGATATTCCAGGTTTTCCAAGTATATTGGCAGGCGATCTCATCGATAATTTAGAAAAACAAGCTGAACCTTTTCGTCCTGGCTTTACTTTAGGGGAAAGAGCAGAAAATATCAAAAAACAAGAGGACGGTTTGTTTATTGTCACCACCAACGAAGGTACAGAGCACCAAGCCCCTACAGTAATAATTGCAGGAGGTCTGGGAAGTTTTGAACCCCGTAAACCTTTGGTTGAAAACCTCTCTGAATTTGAAAAAAAAGGAATTGAATACATGGTGAGAGAACCTCAAATGTTTTTGGACAAGCGATTGTTCATCTCAGGAGGGGGGGACTCTGCACTGGACTGGGCCATTTATTTTGCCGAAAACAGTAGTATTCCAGTAGGACTGGTTCACCGATCCGACAGTTTTAGAGGACACAAAGACTCTGTTGATCAGATTTATCAACTACAAGAAAAAGGAAAAATCGAATTGTACACCCACGCCGAAATCAAAAAAGTAAATGGAGATACAACACTAAAATCTATTGAATTGCATCAAAAAGATCGGGAACCTAAAAATATTGCTGTAGATCATTGGTTGCCCTTATTTGGCCTGTCCCCCAAATTGGGACCGATTGGAAATTGGGGATTGGAAATCGAAAAAAATGCAATAAAAGTGGATCACACCCTAGATTATCAAACCAATACCACTGGTATTTTTGCCGTAGGAGATGTGAATACCTATCCGGGAAAACTCAAACTCATCCTCTGTGGTTTCCACGAAGCCACACTAGCCGTTCAATCTTGCTACAAGATTGTTAATCCCGATAAAAAATTCACGATGAAATATACCACTGTACAAGGCGTACAAGGTTTTGAAAAAATTAGTATAATCGCTTTAGAGTCTGGATTGAATAACGGCTACAATACCGAAAACAACACAAACTACTAAAGAAGCCAGAACAATATTTCCTACACCCATAATTTTTGGTTTAAAGTTACTATTAATTTAAAGTTTCTAATGAATCGATCTTGGAAAATGGATCAACATCAGCAGGAATTTTTAATTGCTGATTGATGTCCCAATTGGCCCTGAGCTCGATCGTATCTGGAGAATAATAAACATTCTCGGGTTGTATTTTTTTGAGATAGCTTCCAGTATCCCACTTTTTATTTCCGTTTTTATCCCTTATATAGCGAAACAAATATTCTCCTGGAAGCAGAAATTTAAATTCATAGGTGTCAAATTCATTGGGCTCATCATACCGCCTTAAGGCCTCTCCTTTAAGATTCATCAATTCCAAAACAAAAGGATCTTGGTCCTCTCTAATGATTTGCAAGATAATATTACCATAATCTGAGATCGACTTCGTTTTGGCTTGAAAACTCAATGTATCATGGGTCTTTCCCCAAAAATCGACCAAAGCATTGGGTAACAGCTCAATTTTATAATCATCATTGGGTAACCATTCGTAAAAAAGGGAAAGCCGATCATAGTTTTTGTCCAAGGAGGCTTTGAAAGCTACAGCCAAAGAATCCAGACCCGTGATTTTAATCAAATCCAAATTGATTTTAACCAAAGGTAAATTCGATTCAATTTTAAAACTATCCAACAAGTCCATACCGCCTGACGAAAGGGGTTTGATCACTAATGAATCCCTCAATTCTTTTCTGAACTTAACCGTGTACATCTTGGTTGTATCTTTTTCTTTGATCCCCAATTTTAACGAATCCAATTGATCTCCTCCCCTGAACCAAAAATTCAAGGTATCTGTTTCTCTGTTGCGGTTTATCAAATACCTAAAATTAGAAGGCACTTTACTTTTTACTTCAATAGCATTCATATCCGGCGCTCCATAATACCCAAAACCGATTTGATTGGTATTGATAAAAAAGGGTCTCGCCCAAAATAGATTGGCTGTTTCCTTAAAAATTCTAAAGTGTACAATACTGTCCATGGGCAGCGTAATCGGCTTGTCGAGAAAACCAATTTTATCCACATTTTGATCAAACAAATAATTTCCAGCCACATCCTTTATGGCTATGATTTCATAGGTGTCTGGACGTAAATTTTTAAAATTATAGGCTATAGAATCTAAAGTGTTGGTCGCATAAAAAGGCTTTTTGAGAAAAATGGTAGAATCGTTAAAAGTACTATCTACAGGGTACAAGTGGATCGAGGTGTAAGGCTCCGTGATGCGATCAAAAGCATCGGTAATCGTTCCTTTAATTTCTAAGGAATCTATAATAGGACCCGTGGATAGGGTATATTGAAAGAACGGCAAAGGATTGCCTTCATTGTTGTCAACGATACTTTCACCAAAGTTAAAAGTGTAGGTGGTTTCGTCTTGAAGAGAGTCCAGCAATTCAATCTGAATTTTTCTGGAAACCGTCCCTTGGGGTTTGATTTTATATTGATCGAATTCCAACGGTGGCGAAATGATCAATTGCTTGGACAGATCGTTCAATTTGATGAATTCGTCGAAGGTGATGGTGATTTTATCTTTGTCAAAAAAAATCGTATTCATCTTGGGAGAGGCATTCAACATCACAGGAGCTAAGGTGTCTTTTAACCCACCTGTAGGAGTAGATTTTCTAGCACACTGTGTATTGGAAACCACCATCAAAAAAAGTAAAAAGTACTTCCCAATTTTATTCATACTCATCCTTTGTGCACACAAAATAACGCAATATTCTCAAGACAACCTACTGGCGAGCGAAACAATACTGATACGACCTCCACAAGCTTCCAAAAGGGTATTTCCACAACTCGAAATCGTTGCACCGGTCGTAATCACATCATCCACCAACAACCAATGTTGGGGCGGGTATTTCTGAGATGGAATTACCTCAAATGCATCTTCTATTTCATTCCAGCGCTTCGACTTTTCCATTTTTGCCAATTGTTGGGTTTGTTTTTTTCGATACACCAAATCGTTAACCATAGGGAGGTCCAAATGCTTGGCCAAGGTTTCGGAAAACAACTGGATTTGATTGTACCCACGATGCTTTTGGCGTTTGGGGTGAAGGGGTAATGGCAATACAGCCTCAACCTCTTCAAAAACTTTAGACTTTCTCAATTGAGGAGCCAACCAATTCGCTATGAACAACCCAATGTCCTGATGACCCCGATACTTCAACTGATATAACATAGAAACTACTCTGCTGTGTTTTTGGAAATCGAACAAGGCTACCGCTCGCTCAATTTTGAGAAATTCATTCATTTTTTCCCACAATGCATTTCGTATATCCCAAGGATGATCTGTCTGGGGAAGGGAGAATTGACACTCAAAACAAATTACTTTTTCCGTCCCACAAAGGGGATTCATACAAGCAGGGCAAAGCTTGGGGAAGAAGAGCGATACAAAATCTCCCAGACTGTGCATCCATATATTTTTCATCGAAATGAGGTCAAGGCTCTTTAAAAATACGAAAAAGACTTATTTTTGCCAAACTATGCAGCAATCTGAGATCTTTAAAAAAGTAATATCCCATGCCAAAGAGTATGGCTTTATTTTCCAATCCAGTGAAATTTATGACGGTTTAAGTGCCGTTTACGATTACGGACAAAATGGGGTTGCCCTCAAGAAAAACATTCGTGACTATTGGTGGAAAGCCATGGTGCAACTCAATGAAAATATTGTAGGCATCGATGCCGCTATTTTTATGCACCCTACCACTTGGAAAGCTTCTGGCCATGTCGATGCCTTCAATGATCCATTGATTGACAATAAAGACTCCAAAAAAAGATACCGTGCCGACGTCCTCATCGAGGATCATGTCGCCAAGATTGAAAACAAAATCAACAAAGAAGTCGCCAAGGCCGCCAAACGCTTTGGAGAAGCTTTCGATAAAGAAGAATTTTTATCCACCAACCCACGGGTAATAGAATATCAATCCCAAGCCAACAGCATCCTCAAGCGCATGGGGCAATCTCTCGAAAAAGAAGATTTGGCCGACGTCAAAGCTTTAATCGAAGAACTCGAAATTGCATGCCCAGAGTCTGGCTCTCGCGACTGGACCGATGTAAAGCAATTCAACTTGATGTTTGGCACCAAATTGGGCGCCTCTGCCGAGAACGCAATGGACTTGTATTTGCGTCCCGAAACCGCACAAGGGATTTTTGTGAATTTCCTTAACGTTCAAAAATCAGGACGGATGAAACTTCCCTTTGGTATTGCCCAAACAGGCAAAGCCTTTCGCAATGAAATCGTCGCCCGACAGTTTATCTTTCGTATGCGAGAGTTCGAACAAATGGAAATGCAATTCTTTATCCCTCCTGGAACTCAAAAAGAATGGTATGAGTACTGGAAAGAAAAAAGATTGAAATGGCACCAGTCCCTTGGACTTGGAAACGAAAACTACCGCTTCCACGATCACGAAAAATTGGCCCACTATGCCGATGCAGCCACCGATATTGAATTCCTTTTTCCTTTCGGATTCAAAGAACTTGAAGGAATCCATTCCCGAACCGATTTTGACCTCGGAAATCACGAAAAATTTGCCGGCAAAAAACTTCAGTATTTCGATCCCGAAAGAAATGAAAACTACGTGCCCTATGTCGTAGAAACCTCCATCGGTTTAGACCGAATGTTTTTGGCCGTATTTTCCAAAGCCCTTCAGGAAGAATCATTAGAAGACGGTACTTCCCGAACCGTACTAAAACTCCCACCCGTTTTGGCTCCCACCCAATTGGCTGTATTTCCGTTGGTAAAAAAAGATGGACTCCCCGAAATTGCTCGAAAAATAGTGGATGACCTCAAATGGGAATTTACCGTTGCCTACGACGAAAAAGATGCTGTGGGCAGACGTTACCGAAGACAGGATGCACTGGGCACCCCCTTTTGCATCACAATAGATCACCAAACTATTGAAGATCAAACTATTACCATAAGAGATCGAGACAGTATGGCACAAGAGCGTATTGCCGTCCGTGCATTGGGTGATTTGCTAAAGGAAAAGCTCTCTCTTGGCGAATTGTTGAAAAAGCTTTAAAATCTTCTGCTTTCTACCCCCTTTTGAATTTTTATACCGCTGTTGTTTTTTTATTTTTGTAAAAAACGAAGCTTGAAAATCCTGTCCTACAATGTCAATGGCATTCGTGCCGCTCTCAACAAAGGTTTTGCCGCCTGGCTTGATGCCGCTGCTCCCGATGTGATCTGCCTTCAGGAGACCAAAGCCATGGAAGAACAAGTCGATACTGCCGTATTTGAAGACTTGGGTTACCAACACTACTGGCACTCTGCCCAAAAAAAAGGATACAGTGGGGTTGCCATCCTCACCAAAACCCCACCCCTCCATGTTGAATATGGAACAGGAATCGATCACATGGATTTTGAAGGAAGGGTCATCCGTGCCGATTTTGAAAAAGCATCTGTCATCAGCCTCTACCTTCCCTCAGGCACCAATATCGACCGACTGGAATACAAGTTCAAATTCATGGACGATTTTCAAAACTACATCAATAGCCTCAAAGAAAAACATCCCCGATTGGTCCTCTGTGGCGATTACAATATTTGTCACCGCCCCATCGACATCCACGACCCTGTTCGCAATAAAAATGTTTCCGGATTCCTCCCAGAAGAACGCGAATGGATCGATGGTTTTATGAAAAATGGATTTGTAGATTCCTTTCGATACCTCAATCCAGAACCGCACCAATACAGCTGGTGGAGTTATCGTGCCAATGCCAGAAACAATAACAAAGGCTGGCGCATAGATTACAATCTGGTCAGCGAAACCCTCAAAAATAATATAGATCGGGCCTACCTTCTCCCCGAAGCCAAACATTCAGACCATTGTCCCGTCGGTTTAGAACTCAAATTTTAATCCATTCTAATGAAAAAAATTATACCCATTATCCTCATTGCCTTTTCTCTTAGCTCGTGCGTTTCCAATCGCGTTTTCAACAATTTGGAATCCCGATACGCCCAACTCAAAGACAACTTCAACCGGCAAACCAAAAACATCGAATCCCTCCATGAAGAACTAACGGATTTTAAGGAAAAGTATGATGCCCTCCAGGTCACCCTCGAAGAGACCGAAGACAGCCTCAACCAAAAACAACAAAATATAGAACAGCTCGAGTCTTCACTCGACTTACTCAAACTAAACAGTGAAATGGCACTCCGAGAACGGATTACTGAGAACCAAGCGCTCTTGGAAAAAATCACTCAGCGAGAAAATGAATTAGCCGTCCGGATGGCCCGAGTCGATGAATTGGAAGGTCTAATCGCACGACAGCAAGAAACCATGAGAAACCTCAAAGAAAAACTGTCGGATGCGCTGCTCAATTTTGAAGACAAAGGACTTACCGTCGAAGCCCGAGACGGAAAAGTATATGTCTCTATGGAAAACAAACTCTTGTTCCGTTCTGGAAGTTGGAAAGTAGAAAGTGAAGGGAAAAAAGCTATCAGTGGATTGGCAGGTGTTTTAGCCGACAATCCCGATATCTCTGTTCTGATCGAAGGCCATACCGACAATGTTCCCTACAGTGGTAAAGGTCCTCTCAAAGGCAACTGGGACTTGTCAACCAAACGCGCCACTGCCATCGTAAACCTCCTGCTTGACAATCCCCAAATACTCCCCCAAAATCTCACCGCAGCTGGAAGAGGTGAATACCTTCCCATTGCTCCCAATTCTACTGCAGAAGGACGGGCTGCAAACAGAAGAATAGAAGTCGTACTCAGCCCTCAATTGGATGAGATAAAACAAATCATTAATACTATAGACTGAAAAATGGATTACAAACGATTACCCAATACTGATATTAAAGTCAGTAAGATTTGCTTGGGAACCATGACTTGGGGTCGGCAAAATACAGAATCAGAAGGCCACGAACAAATGAACTATGCGCTGGATCAAGGCGTTAATTTCTTTGATGCAGCCGAACTCTATCCCGTTCCTGCCAATGCCGAAACGCAAGGCGAGACCGAACGAATTATAGGGACATGGTTTAAAAAAAATGCCAACCGTGAAAAAGTAATTCTCGCTACTAAAATCGCGGGGCCCGGAGATTACACCAAACACATCCGTAAAAATCTCAGCTTCAAAAAAGCCCATATCGACCAAGCCATCGACCAAAGTCTCAAAAGACTTCAAACCGATTATATTGACCTCTATCAACTGCACTGGCCTGAGAGAAAAACCAACACCTTTGGGATGAGAAGTTTTCAATACGATCCCAACGATCCCTGGGAAGAAAATTTTGAAGCCGTTCTCGAGGCACTTCACCAAAATGTCAAAGCTGGTAAGATTAGGCATATCGGCCTGTCCAATGAAAATCCCTGGGGTATTATGCGATTCCTTCAGGCCTCAAAAACTCCGGCCACAAAAATGATTACCGTGCAAAACCCTTATTCGCTGCTCAATCGCCTCTTTGAGGTAGGAAGCTCAGAAGTATGTCATAGAGAAAACCTAGGACTCTTGGCCTACTCTCCTCTTGCCTTTGGAGTCCTTTCGGGAAAATACCGCAACGGACAAATTCCACCCAACAGCCGATTGGCCTTATTTGAGCGACTGGCTAGATACAGCGGTAAAAATTCCTTTAAAGCAACAGACTGCTACTACGAACTGGCTTCCGACCACGGCTTATCCCTAACAGCCCTTGCCCTAGCTTTTGTCAACGACAGAAGTTTTGTAACCTCCAACATTATAGGCGCCACCACCATGGAACAATTAAAAGAAAACATTGCAACCCACAAGGTGAAATTGTCTAAAGAGGTGTTAAAAGCAATCGATGCGATCCATGAGGAAATCCCCAATCCTGCACCCTAAAACGATTTTTTATAGGATTTCGATATATTAAATATAGTGAATAATAGAATGCAACTCCTTTCACCTCTTTTTATTTGCTTTACCACCCTTTTTATCTTTAATTCAATTACAGCTCAAGATAAAATTTGGCAAAGGCATGTGATTGATTCTTCATTTAGCGGAGCTGATGGAGTGCGACTTGCCGATGTTAATGGCGATCACCTGCCGGACATTGCCACCGGTTGGGAAGAAGAAGGTATTTCTAAGGTGTACCTCCACCCGGGACATGCAGGGGTCAAAGAAAACTGGCCCTCGGTAATCGTTGGTAAAACCCCTTCGGTGGAAGATGCTGTATTTGCTGATTTAGACGAAGATGGGGCTATGGATGTAATCACCAGTACAGAAAAAAACAATAAAAAAGTGTACATCAGCTGGGGTCCTAAAAATCCCAAAGATTATCTCGATGCTTCAAAATGGGCAACCCAAGTGCTTGCTGCATCAGACGGGCTGATGCAATGGATGTTTGCAATCCCCGCTCAAATAGACGGAATCAATGGAACAGACCTAGTAGTAGGCGCTAAAAATCAGAAGGCAAAAATCGGTTGGTTTCAAGCGCCTGAAAATGCTAGAGAGCTCTCGGAATGGCGTTGGCATCCCATCAGCTCAGCCTCATGGGTAATGTCACTGTTCATAAGAGATATGGATCTTGATGGAGATATGGATATCATTACTTCCGATCGGAAAAAAGGCGAAACCAACGGCGTGCGTTGGATGGAAAATCCAGGGGAGATGATCTCCCAAAAAAAAGAATGGAAAAATCATTTTATAGGAGCAAAAAATTTAGAAGTCATGTTTATGGATATGGCCGATTTAGACGGGGATGGATTAGAGGATATTATTGTAACCGAACGCAGCACTCAAAAAATATTTTTTATCCGAAAACTTGATGGATGGGGTCACCATTGGAAGAGTTATTCCATTGCAATTCCTGAAAAAACGGGAAGCGCCAAAGCGGTAAAAGTGGGAGACATTAACGGAGACGGAAAACCCGATTTAGTGCACAGTACCAATACGATGAATGACGATGGTAAAGCCGGGATCTATTGGGTATCCTATACCTCCGATCCGACACTCAATCAATGGACATGGCACGAGCTAAGTGGTTCGGTGGGATATAAGTTTGATCGGATGGAATTATTGGATTTGGACGGGGATGGTGACTTAGATGTTCTCACAACCGAAGAAAACTACGGTCCAAAAAGTAAAGGACTTGGGGTGATTTGGTATGAAAATCCAACCCGTGATCCTATTTCCAACTTAAAATAATCGGTATAGAACCGGTTTCAATCGAGTTCGTTTCTGAAATTTGTGAGGGCGTCTAAATTTTGGGCAAAGCGGCGATCAACTCTTGAGTGTAGGGATTTTGGGGTTGGAAATACAAATCGTCTGCTTCCCCTTCTTCTACCAAAAATCCTTTTTGCATGACCAGAATCCGATCGGCCATATATTTCACCACATTCAGATCATGGGAGATAAACAGATAGGACAATTGCAATTGTTCTTTGAGCTCATTTAGTAAATTAAGGACCTGGGCTTGGACCGAAATATCTAAAGCGGCAACCGATTCGTCGAGCAATAACAATTGGGGTTCGGTCGCCAGTGCGCGAGCAATGACCACCCTTTGGCGCTGACCTCCCGATAGTTGGTGGGGATAGCGGTCGTAGTACTCTGCTCCCATACCCACTTGTTCCAGAAGTTGGAAAACCCTCTGTTTTCGGGTGCTTCTTCCCTCAAACCATCCGTGAACATAAAGCGGCTCCGCTATGACATCGCCAATTGATTTTAGGGGATGTAGTGCGGCAAAGGGGTCTTGAAAAACCAACTGGATTTCTTTTCGCAAATCTCTTAATTCCTTGGGATGGAGTCCCACTATCGAGCGACCTTTGTAAAAAATGTCTCCAGCGGTAGGGGGTTCGAGATTTACCAAAGCACGACTAATGGTGGATTTCCCACAACCCGATTCCCCCACCAGACCCAAAGTTTCTCCAGGGTAGAGTTCAAAACTCACCTCATTTACTGCGGTAAGGTTTACGTTTTCCTTAAACCAATGGCGGGTCAATGGGTATTCTTTCACCAAACCTTTGACCTCTAACAATGGTTTTTGGGCATACAGGACTTGGTGTCTTTTCGTTCTCGAAGACTTAGATACCGTACCCATTTTTTTTTGTTTTTGGGAAAAATCTTCCACAGTAGGCAATCGCTTAAGACGTTTGTCGGGTTGAGGACGGGCATACAACAAGCCTTGGGTATAGGGATCTATGGGATTTTTAAATATCTCCTCTACCTTTCCACTTTCTACCAGTTTTCCTTGGTGCAATACCAAAACCCTATCTGCAAACTGGGCCACCAGACTCAAGTCGTGAGAAATGAACAAAACACTCATTTTTGTGGCTTTTTGTCGGTCTTTGATCAAAGTCAGTATCTCTTTTTGAACGGTCACATCCAATGCAGTAGTGGGTTCATCGGCGATCAACAATTGTGGACTTCCGATCAACGCCATCGCGATCATCACCCTTTGTTTTTGTCCCCCACTTAGCTCATGGGGATAGGCCCCGAAAATCCTCTCTGGGTTGGGCAATTGTACCTTTTCAAAAGCCTCCAATACTTTATTGCGGTGATCCTTGAAAGCACCTATTTTATTCCTTTTCAAACGTTCCATTACCTGTGGTCCACATCGCATACTGGGATTCAGGCTGGATTGAGGTTCCTGAAAGATCATGCCCAGGTGCTTCCCTCTAACCGTTTGCCAATCTTGGGTTGACAATTGGGAAAGGTTGAACGAACCCAACTGCATTTTTTGACTGCTAATGGACAATGGCGTTCGGAACAATAAGCCCGATATAGAAAGGGCTGTCAGTGATTTTCCACTGCCTGACTCCCCTACTATGGCGACAATCTCATTCGCTTTGACTGCAAAAGAAAGACCATTCAAAAGCAATCGATCTTGGGAAGAAACCGATAGGCCTTCTACGTGAAGTAATGGTTCTTTTTCTCTCATACGTGGATGATTTCAGCTTCTTCCAATAGCGTGGCATTGCGCAAACGCAACACCACTTGAGCAATAGTAATTACATCTTTTTCACAATAAACCACAATCCGGTCAATGTTTTTTTCTTCGTAATATACACGGGCTACCTGACTGCCATCAATATCATCTTTGGGGGTAGGAATGCCCAAAACGTGGGCCATCAAAGACAGAGAGGTGTAATGTTTAAAATCTCCAAATCGCCACAAATGCATGGTATCGAGGTGAGGTACTTCCCAAGGTTTTTTATTGAAAAGGTTGAGCTTAGCGGGTAGGTCGATTCCTTGAATGATCATCCGGCGAGCGATGTAGGGAAAATCAAATTCCTTTCCGTTGTGGGCACAGAGCAAGTGAGCGGGTTGGCTAAAATGGCTTTCCAAAAGATTCTTAAATTCAATCAGGAGTTCCTTTTCTCCACCGAAAAAACTCTTAACCCTGAATTCTCGGTCTGTAGGATTCTGATTGAAATAACCGACGGATATACAAACGATTTTTCCAAATTCTGCCCATATTCCTGCCTTTTCGTAAAAGGATGCAGGGCTTTGGTCTTCAGAACGTTGGTACTGTGTTTTGGCTGCAAAGAGCTCTTTTTCCGTATCGGAAAGTTGGTCAAAATTTGCCTTTTCTGGAACGGTTTCTATGTCCAAAAACAAAAGTTTGTGGAGATCAATTTTTTGAAACATTTTCAATCATTTCCAATCCACCCTCAAGATAAACATAAATGTCTTGCGTAAAGGCTTCACCTTTGGAACTTTTTCTATTCTCTTCGATTTCCTCCCCTTTAAAGTGACCCAAACGAACCACAATCAAATCTTCCTCCGGCACCACCAAAACATATTGTCCCAAATGTCCCCGCATCATAAAGACCTTTTTGTTTTCGAAAACATCCAACCACCAGCCGTATCCGTATTCTGGACTTTCTTCAAATCGGGCTTGAGTGGAGCGGGCTACAAAAGTAGAATCTAAAAGCTGGACACCGTTCCATCGGCCATGATCTTTGTATAATTTTCCGAAGCGAGCAAAATCTCGGGCATTGGAGGCAAGACAACAAAAGGATTTTTCCATTGCATTTTCGGCACTGTCGAGCTGCCACAATGCATTATGTTCTGCTCCCATAGGTTGCCAGAGTTTTTCAGTCAGATAGGCGCTCAACGTTTTACCGGTTGCCTTTTTGATAACCATTCCCAATAATTGGGTGGTACCACTTTGATAATGATAGGATTGTCCCGGTTTTTGTTCAATGGGCTGATCCTGTATCAAGGCGTCCAAATCATCGATAAAATAGGAAGCAGAAGTAATCGAAAAGGGATTGTAATAATCCTCGTCCCATTTTTGTCCTGAGGCCATGCTGGAAAGATCTCCCACCGTTACCTCATTCGCAAAAGGACCTTTGAGATTGGGAATAAAATCTATTACTTTCTGATCCAAACTCTTTATTGATCCTTCTTGGAGGGCAATTCCCATCAAAGCAGAAATAATACTTTTTACCATCGAAAAGGAATTGCTTTTGGAATCGACCCCAAAACCATCGTAATATTTTTCGTAGAGTATGCTGTCATTTTTAATGACCAAATAGGCAACACTTTTTCGATCCTTATGGTATTCTTCTAAAGATTTGCTGGGAACATACGTATTGTATTGATCATGCAATGGCCAAGGCTGTGGCTGGACGGAAGCGTGTACAGTATCGTTTTCAAACTTCTTATAATCCGTCAAATAAGCAGTCGTGTGACCTGATAGGTAAATTACATTCACCCCTTTCAGGAGATAATTGTATTTGGAAAAGTACAGAACACAAAACAGAAGTGTCAATACGAATCCCAGCCGGAGCAAAAATGGTTTCATTTTTTTCAATCTAAATTACGCTAAATTGTTTAGGAAATCCTTCCAACTCCAAAAGTTGGCGTTTGACGGCAATTCCCCCCGAATAGCCAATCAGCGATCCATCACTTCCAATTACACGATGGCATGGGATTGCAATCAAAATGGGGTTTTTAGCAATCGCATGGGCTACTGCCCTAACCATTTTGGCATCCCCAAATTTTTGAGCAACCTTGACATAGGCCAAAGAAGTACCGTAGGGAATACGGGCCACCAATTGCCATATTTCCTGCTGAAAATCAGTTCCCTTTGGACGGATAGGAAAATGAAACGCGCGACGCTTTCCGTGAAAATATTCATCTATTTGTTGAATGACGCTTTTCATCATAGGAGAGGACTGTGCCGATATTTTTTGGGGTTCATTTGCAAAAGATATGGATGTAACTTCTTCATTTTCAATAGTTACAAAAATTTTAATCTCATTACAAGTGTAATAACCTACCTCCATATCGTTTTAAAATTTAGTTTTTAAATGCCGATAAAGTTAAACAAAAAAGCAAATGTGATGCTTTTGGTTTGGGGAGGAGAAAAATCAGGAAAGGAGTTGAGCGGCTTCTTTGGCGTGATAAGTAGCAATGAGATTCGCTCCAGCCCTTTTGAAAGCCAGTAATTGTTCCATCATCACAGCATCGTGTTCCAACCATCCTTTTTCTGCAGCGGCTTTGAGCATAGCATACTCTCCACTCACCTGATAGGCAGCAATGGGCACTTCCACTTTATCACGAATTTCTCTGATGATGTCTAGATAAGCCAATCCGGGTTTGACCATCACGAGGTCGGCGCCTTCTTCTATGTCTCTAAGTGTTTCGGTAATGGCCTCCAAACGATTGGCTGGATCCATATGATAGCTGCGCTTATCGCCAAACCCAGGGGCAGAATCTAAGGCCTCACGAAACGGACCGTAAAAAGCGGAAGCGTATTTGGCACTATAACTCATGATACCGGTATGGAAATACTGAGCTGCTTCCAAAACCGATCTTATTTTTTGAATGCGTCCATCCATCATGTCACTGGGCGCCACAAAGTCGGCACCTGCTTGAGCATGACTCAATGCCATCTGAGACAAAACCTCTACCGTTGGATCATTTAAAATGACATTATTTTCTACTATTCCATCATGTCCGAAGGAAGAATATGGATCCAAGGCTACATCGGTCATGACCACCATTTGGGGGGCAATCGCTTTAACCGTTCTCACAGCTCTTTGCATCAATCCTTCAGGATTGAGCGCCTCTGTTCCGTTATTGTCTTTCAGCGCTTCATCGACCTTCACAAACAAAAGTACCGCATGGATTCCCAAATCGGCAATGGCTTTCAACTCTTCTCCAAGCCAGTCCAAACTGAGGCGGTAACAACCCGGCATGGAGGGAATGGGTTCCTTTACTTGAGTGCCCTCTTTTACAAATACAGGCAGCATCAAGTCATTGACCGTCAATTGATTTTCACTGACCAATTGGCGTAGCGCTGGGCTTTGTCTGAGTCTTCTGTTTCTTTGGTTGGGATACATAATGCAAAGATAATGGTTCTTAGCGGCTTACAGCCATGCTCTTGGATTTTCAAGTACGTGGATCAGTTCTTCCTCAGCACTATTGGGTTGGGGTCTATGATTGTAACGCCACTGAACATGAG
>JAURMQ010000024.1 GCA_030830625.1 Flavobacteriaceae bacterium | reverse complement strand
TGGAAAGACAATTAAACAAGGTTGATTTGCCCACATTGGGCAAGCCTACAATACCTGCTTTCATAAATTAAGGTGAATTAGTTATTATGCATGAAGCGTTGTTTACTCAACAACACTTCCTCTGTTTCGACATTATCTTCATCCGGGACACAACAATCAACAGGGCAAACGGCTGCACACTGAGGCTCATCGTGAAAGCCTTTACATTCAGTACATTTGTCGGGAACAATGTAGTAAAACTCGTCAGATACTGGAATTTGAACTTCCTCAGCATTGACCGCTTTACCGTTGGGCAAAACAACATCGCCCGTCAAATCGGTTCCATCTTCGTATCGCCAATCTTCAGCTCCTTCATAAATCGCAGTATTGGGGCATTCAGGTTCGCATGCTCCACAATTAATACATTCGTCAGTAATGATGATGGCCATAATGAATATGTTTAATTAAATTTGATCACAAAAGTAAGTCCTATAATCCTTCTTTACAAATAAATGAGTCAACTGAGAGATAGAATTCAATCCATTGAAAAATTAGGTCACTATTTAAGTCATATATCAGAAAATGACCCCCAGTACGTGCCTTTTTTTAAAGCCATAGAAAATGCCCAGCTTCAAAATGGTTGGTTTAAGAAAGAAGACTGTCTGTTGGCCTTCCAATCTTGGGGAGCCGCACTTCATCCCGACAAAATAGCAAAGTGGATCAGCGACTACCCACTCACAGAAAATTCAAATCCCAAAACCATTGCCGTAATCATGGCGGGTAACATTCCTTTGGTGGGACTTCATGATCTTATTTCTATTTGGATTTCGGGCAATAACGCATTGGTTAAATGTGCCACCAAAGACAGGATTTTGATTCCTTTTATCGTAAGTAATGATCCTCTGCTCGCCGCTCTAACAGAATTCACAGAAGGGCCATTGGAAAGTTTTGATGCTGTAATAGCTACTGGAAGTAATAACGCCGCTCGATATTTTGATCATTATTTTTCAAAATATCCAAATGTCATTCGTAAAAACAAAAATGCCGTTGCGGTTCTCGATGGATCCGAAACTGCTGACGACCTCGAAGGTCTGGGTAAGGATATTTTA
This sequence comes from Flavobacteriaceae bacterium, assembly GCA_030830625.1. Lineage (GTDB taxonomy): Bacteria > Bacteroidota > Bacteroidia > Flavobacteriales > Flavobacteriaceae > UBA8316. The sequence continues at coordinate 4,005 of JAURMQ010000024.1, read as the reverse complement.
CAATACTATGGATTGGGATGCCGTAATGTTTCTAAGCTTTATTTGCCCAAAAACTATGATCTCAATCAAGTTTTTGGGGGGCTATATCCTTTTGCTAAGAACATCGATATGAATAAATACGCCAATAATTACGATTACAATAAGGCCGTATATTTGATGAGTGGGTTTGATTTTTTGGAAAATGGATTTTTCATGCTTAGAGAAGAAAAAACCATATCCTCTCCCATTGCAACAGCTCACTACGAGTTTTATGATGCCATAGAGCCTTTAATAGCCCATTTAGAAGACCAAAAAAATAACATTCAGTGTATTATATCCAACAGTACACTTCCTGGAGCCATTCGCTTTGGAGAGGCCCAAAACCCAGAGCTTTGGGATTATGCGGATGGAGTTGACACCTTATCTTTTCTAAATTCATTATAATATATTGATTTATTTAGAGTAATCATTTGTTGAAAAAATTGATAAAAATTAATCTTTATTCAATTGGTTATTGGATTGAACTTTTGATATTTGCACTTTGAAAATCAATATGAATAAACATAATTTTAGCGCTGGACCCGCCATTCTTCCTCAGGAAGTCATTAAAGACGCTGCCCAGGCCGTTTTAGAACTAGACAACATAGGTTTGTCGCTGATTGAAATCTCTCACCGCAGCAAGGAGTTTATCGCCATCATGGAAGAAGCTTGCTCCCTTTCTCTTAAACTCTTAGGATTGGAAAACAAGGGCTATAAGGCTATCTTTGTTCAAGGAGGTGCCAGTTTACAGTTTTTTATGACGGCCTATAACTTACTTGAAACTAAAGCCGGTTATATCAATTCTGGAACATGGTCAACCAAAGCCATCAATGAAGCTAAAATTTTGGGAGAAGTGCTTGAATTGGCCTCTTCCAAAGATAAAAACTTTAACTATATCCCTAAAGGGTATGATATTCCCAACGACTTGGATTATCTCCACCTCACCACTAACAATACCATCTTTGGCACTCAATACAAAACATTACCGGATACCAATGTCCCTCTGGTCGCTGATATGAGTTCCGATATTTTTTCGAGACCTTTTGATTATTCAAAGTTCGATATGTTCTATGCTGGGGCACAAAAAAATATGGGGCCTGCTGGGGTTACGCTAGTAGTGATCAAAGAATCTTCATTCAACAAGGTCAGTCGGGTCATACCCTCAATGCTCAATTACGAAGTACATGCCAAAGCCGAAAGTATGTTCAATACACCTCCTGTATTCCCCGTTTATACGGTTTTGCTGAATCTGAGATGGATCGCCAAAAATGGTGGATTGGAAGGCGTGGGAGCTCAAAACGACAAGAAAGCGGCTTTGATTTATAACGAAATAGACCGAAATCCTCTCTTTGAAGGGTTTGCCAATCAAGAGGACCGAAGCAATATGAACGCCACTTTCAATCTAAAAGATGACAAACTCGCCAGTGTTTTTGATCCGTTATGGAATCAAGCCAACATCAGTGGGCTGAAAGGGCATCGATCTGTTGGCGGCTATAGAGCCTCCATATACAATGCAATGACAATGGAAAGCATTCAAGTCTTGGTGGACTGCATGCAAGAATTTGAAAGAAAAGCCTAACCAATACATCTATAATGAAAATATTAGCAAACGACGGAATTTCTCAATCCGGTATCGAGGTACTAACCGAAGCCGGTTTTGAAGTCATTACTACCAATGTTGCCCAAGAACAATTGGCCAACTATATTAACGAAAATAACATCACTGTTTTGTTGGTGAGAAGTGCGACCACAGCACGAAAAGAATTGATTGATTCCTGTCCTAAGCTAAAAGTTATTGGTCGTGGTGGGGTAGGAATGGATAATATTGATGTTGAGTATGCACGAGAAAAAGGATTGAGCGTAATCAATACCCCTGCTGCCTCCTCTTCCTCGGTAGCCGAATTGGTGTTTGCCCATCTCTATGGAGGGGTTCGGTTTTTATACGACTCCAACCGCAATATGCCTCTGGAAGGTGAAACCCATTTCAATGGTTTAAAAAAAGCTTATGCTAAAGGAATTGAGCTGCGTGGAAAAACAATGGGTATTATTGGTTTTGGAAGAATTGGCCAAGAGGTGGCCAAAATTGCTTTGGGTGTAGGAATGAAAGTGGTTGCGGCTGACAAATACATAGAAGAAGCAAATGTAAGCGTTGTATTGTTTGATGGACAATCTTTGAATATTGTCATTAAAACCCTTTCAGTTGAAGAAGTTTTAAAACAATCTGACTTCATCAGCCTTCATGTTCCTGCCCAAAAAGATTATGTAATAGGATCCAAGGAGTTTGACATGATGAAAAAGGGAGCTGCGATTGTGAATGCCGCCCGTGGTGGAGTTATCGATGAAGTTGCATTGGTTGATGCTTTAGACAACAACAAACTGTCTTTTGCTTGTTTGGATACATTCGAAAATGAACCTAAACCTGAGCTCAAATTATTGATGCATAGCAAAATATCCTTGACCCCTCACATAGGAGCAGCTACTTTAGAAGCACAGGACCGAATCGGAACAGAGCTCGGACAGCAAATCATTTCAATTCTAGGATAAGATTCCATGTTTAAACGCCTCAAAAAAAAATGGGGAATCGAAACCGATACACAACTGGTTATCATCTTCATTGTATTTGCAATCACAGGTTCTGCCAGTGCTAAACTGGCTCTTCCCTTGCTTAACTTTGTAGGCATTCAACCTGAAGGGTTTGAAAAAGTACCCTTAGGGATCGTGCTTTATTACACCATCCGAATACTTGTAATTTTTCCCATCTACCAAATACTACTTATTGTAGTGGCAACGCTTTTCTTTCAATTCAAATTCTTTTGGAAGTTTGAAAAGAAAGTGTTGAAAAGAATAGGATTAAAGTTTTTATTTGAAAAAAAAACAAAGGATTAGCTCAATTGTGAGGTAATCAGTTTTAGAAATTCATTTCGAGTATCGGTCTCCCTGAAAGAACCTCTAAATCCAGAGGTTGTTGTGGTGGAGTTTTGCTTTTGAACTCCTCTCATCATCATGCACATGTGCGAAGCCTCAATCACTACACCTACTCCCTTGGGATTTAAGGTTTCGTTCATACAATCCAAAATCTGCTCGGTCAAACGTTCTTGAACTTGTAGTCTTCTGGAAAACACATCCACCACCCTTGGAATTTTACTCAAACCTACAATCTTTCCATCGGGAATGTAAGCAATGTGAGCTTTGCCAAAAAAAGGAAGCATATGGTGTTCACAAAGGGAATAAAGCTCTATATCTTTTACAATAACCATTTCGTTATAGTCTTCAGTGAACATTGCGCTTTGTAAAATTTGCTTCGGATCTTTTTCATATCCCTCAGTCAAAAACTTCAGGGCTTTTGCAGCACGGGATGGGGTTTTTTCTAAACCTTCTCTGCGGGTATCTTCCCCCAATAGGTCGATGATTTTTGTAAAATGTAATTTGATTTCCTCCGTAACCGTCAAGGTGTCAATGTTGAAGTTTTCATTCATTCTTTATAGTATGTTGATTGAAAATAGATTTAAATTTTTTGATTTTAGGCGTGATGATGTATTGACAATAGGGCTGTTCTGTATTTCTATTATAGTAATTCTTATGTTCAATTTCAGCTTCGTAAAATGGACATTCCGCATGAATTTCTGTAACGATAGATCCATCGAAAATACCTTCTTTGGACAACCGATCGATGCAATCTTCGATTTGTAATTTCTCCTCCAAATTATTATAAAAAATCGCGGAACGGTACTGAGAGCCAACATCATTCCCTTGGCGATTGGGGGTGGTGGGATCATGTGTAAGAAAAAAAATCTCCAATAATTCTCCATAGGAAACGATCTTTTGATCGTATCTTATTTTGAGGGTCTCAGTATGTCCGGTAGTGCCATTACAAACCTCTCTGTAGGCGGGGTTTTTGATATGGCCTCCCATATACCCAGGAATGACTTCTATTACCCCATTGACTCTCTGAAAAATCGATTCTGTACACCAAAAGCAACCCCCAGC
>JAURMQ010000023.1 GCA_030830625.1 Flavobacteriaceae bacterium | reverse complement strand
TGGTGAATATGGAGGTATAGGGTATCCTATTGAAAAACACCTTTGGAATCCTAAGATGAGAAACTGGGGATATCAAACCTATTACTCATCGGAAGAATTGATCAAAAACTACATTTACAAATTCAATCAAATCGTTAAAATGAAAGAACAAAACGGCCTTTCTGCAGCCGTATATACACAAACTACGGACGTAGAGGGTGAAATCAATGGTTTGATTACTTATGACAGGGAACTCACAAAAATTCCCACAACATTACTCAATGAATTGCATGCTCAGTTGTACAAAGAATAATCTTATCCCTATGTTCCCAAAAAAAATTATAATCACAATCATTTCTTTTATGTTTTTGTTTTGTGAAACCCCTAAAAAAGAAGAATTCGTGTTAAAAAAAAGTGATTTTCAAACCCAAATAAAAGGAAAAGAAACCGATCTATACCTTTTAAAAAATGATCAAATTAAAGTTTACATCACCAATTTCGGTGGTAGAATTGTGAGCCTACTCACTCCAGATAAAAGGGGCATCATGGGAGACGTCGTTTTAGGCTTCAAGAGCATAGAGGACTATCAAAAGGCCAAAACACCTTTTCACGGTTGTTTGATAGGAAGGTTTGGCAATAGGATCGCTAAAGGCAAGTTTGAAATTGATGGTATTCAATATGAGTTACCCATCAATAATAATGAAAATCATCTTCATGGAGGTCCAGAGGGCTTTCACAACCAAGTATGGACGGTCCTTTCCTCTGATGAAAATTCGATAGTAATGAGTTATTTCTCAAAAAATGGAGAAATGGGATATCCTGGTAACCTGGAGGTGGAAGTTACCTATACCCTTGACAACAATGAGCTGAGTATAGATTATAAGGCCACTACCGACCAAACAACTCCCATTAACTTAACCAATCATGCTTTTTTTAATCTTGCAGGAGAAGCCAAAGGCAGTATCAACGACCATTTATTAATGCTCAATGCTGAGCATTTTACCCCTGTTGACGGGAGTCTAATCCCATTGGGTGAGATCAGATCGGTAGAGGGAACTCCTTTTGATTTTAGAAAAACAAAAACCATTGGCCAGGATTTGAATTTACAGGAATCTGATACACAACTCAGATATGGTGGAGGTTACGATCATAATTTTGTCCTCAAGAAAGAATCATATGGCAGCATGAGTTTGGCTGCACGAGTCGTCGATCCCAAAAGCGGAAGACAAATGGAAATTTTTACCAAAGAGCCAGGAATACAGTTTTACGGTGGTAATTTTATGGACGGGAGTGATGTCGGTAAGTACGGTACACAATTTGAATACAGAGGTTCTTTTGCTTTGGAAACACAGCACTATCCAGATTCTCCTAACCAACCTAATTTCCCTAACACCCTATTACAAGCAGGAGACGTTTACCAAACCAAAAGTATTTATAAATTTTCGGTTGAAGAATAAACCTTATTAAACGTCCTAACTTCCAAAAGGTTCTTTATTTCCTTTAAGATAGGATAAAATTACTCGTTGGAAGGTTTACCTATAGTGGCCAAAATTCCACCATCTACATAAAGGATTTGTCCATTGACAAAATCACTCGCTTTGGCACTCAGAAAAACAGCAGCTCCTTGAAGTTCATCGGGGTTTCCCCAAACGCCAGCAGGAGTTCTGTTAACGATGAATTCATTGAAAGGGTGACCATCAATCCTGATGGGTTTGGTTTGTTCGGTTGCAAAATATCCTGGTCCTATACCATTTACCTGAATATTAAAAGGAGCCCATTCGACACACATATTTTGGGTCAACATTTTGAGGCCTCCCTTAGCAGCAGCATAGGCCCCTACGGTGTTTCTTCCTAATTCACTCATCATGGAACAAATATTGATGATCTTACCGGCCTTAAGTTGTATCATGCCCTTAACCACAGCTTTTGAGACGATGAAAGGGCTTACCAAATCAACTTTGATAACCTCTTCAAAATCGGCTACCTCCATCTCAGCAAGTGGCGTACGTTTGATGATACCCGCATTGTTTACCAGTATATCGATAGAACCCACTTCATGTTGAATTTGATCGATCGCTTTCACTACCGCTTTTTCATCCGTCACGTCAAAACGATATCCAAACGCTTTTATTCCCTCAGATTCAAATACGGCAACGGCCTTATCTATTTTTTCCTGTGAACTATTTCCATTGATGACCACAGTAGCTCCAGCATGACCAATTCCTTTGGCCATGGCCATTCCCAATCCATGCGTAGCACCCGTAATTAGTGCTACCTTACCGTTCAAATCAAAAAGTGGTATACTCATTCTCTTTATCTTAAAGATGGAATAGGACATCCATCCATATCTCCGTAATCTAAATTTTCTCCCGCCATACCCCAAATAAAAGTATAATTGGACGTACCTGATCCAGCGTGTATGGACCATGGTGGGGAGATTACCGCTTGTTCATTGGCCATCCATATGTGTCGAGTTTCGTCTGTAGACCCCATAAAGTGACTCACTGCTTGATCTTCAGGCAGCTCGAAATACAAATACACTTCCATACGTCGGTCGTGCACATGAGCAGGCATGGTGTTCCAAACAGAACCCGATTGTAACTCGGTCATACCCATTTGCAATTGACAAGTTTTAACGATACTATTGACAATCAGTTTTCGGATGGTTCTTGCATTGGCCGTTTCTGGAGCTCCCAATTTAACGATTTCGGCTTGATCTCTTCCTACTTTTTGATTTGGATATGCCTGATGCGCTGGTGCAGAATTGAGATAAAATTTTGCAGCAGCCTTAGAATCCTCGCTTGAAAAGTAAACCTCTTTGGTTCCTCTCCCTAAGTACAGGGCTTCTTTATAATCCAGTTCATATGAAGTCCCATCGGCTGTGACCGTTCCTTTACCGCCTATGTTGACAATACCCATTTCTCTTCTCTCAAGAAAAAAATCAGACTTAAGAGGTTCTATGGTGTCCAAAAAAATCGTATCCTGAATCGGAATAACGCCTCCTGCCATATAGCGATCGTAATGCGTATAAACCCATTTCACAGAATCGGAACCAAAAACGTGTTCTATTAAAAATTCATCACGTAAAGCCTGAGTACCCATTTGATTGGTCTCTCTTTGCCCTACTGCATATCTTACCTGATAGTTTTCATTCATGGTTACGGTTTTATCTTTTTAATCAATGTAATGGCGGCTTCAACTTTAGATTTTAGCCCCTCAAAATCGCCTTTGGCTAAAATATCCTTGGAAATCAGTTGAGACCCCATACCTACACAGGTAACCCCAGCATCGAACCACCCTCTCAGGTTGTCCTCATCAGTGCTGACCCCACCCGTAGGCATGATACTGGTCCAAGGCTGTGGACCTTTTATGGCTTTAACAAAATCTGGACCATAAGTGCTTCCAGGGAAAAGTTTTACAATTTCTCCACCCAATTCCTCAGCTCTGGCAATTTCAGAAAGCGATCCACAACCGGCAGACCACAAAACTTTTCTGCGATTACAAACTATAGCAATATCTTCTCTCAGCACCGGAGTAACGATAAAATTAGCTCCCATTAGCATATAAAGTGACGCTGAAGCGGCATCGGTTACCGAACCTACTCCAAGTATCATTTCGGGTAACTCTGCCAAAGCGTATCGATTGAGTTCTTCAAAAATTTGATAGGCAAAATCACCTCTACTGGTAAACTCTAAAAGTCTCGCACCACCTTCGTAACAGGCTTTAAGGGTCTTTTTTGCAATTTCAATGTCGCTGTGATAGAAAAGGGGAACCATTCCGGTTTCGGCCATTTTTTCTGCGACTTCTAAACGGGTAAATTTTGCCATAATTATCTTGCTACACGGCCACTTGCGTCACCACTCATTAATTTTTCTACTTCAGCTACCGTGACCAAATTGGCGTCGCCTTTGATGGTGTGTTTCAAGCAGGAAGCCGCAACTGCAAAGTTCAATGCGTTTTGATCGTCCTCTGGATATTTTAATAAACCGTATATCAGGCCACCCATAAACGAATCTCCTCCCCCTACTCGATCCACAATGTGAGTGATTTGGTACTCGGGACTGGTATAAATGTTTTGGCCATCATATAGAATACCCGCCCAAGTATTATGAGATGCAGAAATAGAACCTCTAAGGGTGGTGATTACTTTTTTGGCTTTGGGGAATTTTTTCATCATTTGTTCACAAACCGACTGAAATGCTTCTGCTTTGACCTGATCCCCTTGGATGGTAATGTCCAAACCTTCTGGTTTAATTCCAAAGTGTTTTTCGGCATCTTCTTCGTTTCCTAAAATCACATCACAGTAGGCAGTCAATTCGGTCATAATTGGCTCTGAGGGTTGACCGTAGTTCCAAAGTTTGGCCCGATAATTCAAATCGGTAGAAATGGTAATTCCTTTTTCACTGGCAATTCTTACTGCTTCTAAACAGGCATCGGCAGCTCCTTGGGAAATGGCAGGGGTAATTCCCGTCCAATGAAACCAACTCACTCCCTCAAAAACAGCATCCCAATCGATCATACCCCTCTCGATTTCTGCCATTGCAGAATGGGCACGATCATAGACCACCTTGCTGCCACGACTCACCGCACCGGTTTCTAAAAAATAGATCCCTAAACGGTCACCACCATAAATAATATGCTCAGTACCAACTCCTCTTTTACGCATTTCCATCATGGCACAGGCCCCCAAATCATTTTGAGGCAATCGGGTGACAAATTCAACAGGAACGCCATAATTGGCAAGGGATACAGCTACATTGGACTCTCCTCCTCCATATACAACATCCATGCTGTCGGCTTGAGAAAATCTTAAATGCTCTCGGGGTGATAGTCGTAACATGATCTCACCGAAGGTGACAACTTTTTTCATTAAAATTATTTTATATTAATTAAAATTGGGTTTTCGATTTTTACAGCCAAATCATTCAAATAGTCTTCCCAAGCTTTATGATCCGAAAATTGATTGCTCTCCGACCAATAAAAGCCAACATAATAAACCAATTTTTCGTTTAAAACTTTAAGATCTAAAAACACGTGGTTTTGATCTTTGATTCCAGGATTTTGTATGTGATATCCTTCAAAATGACGCTTTGGAGCCATAATCACATTGCTCAAACCGGTATTGAAATGATCTTGATTATAGATGATAAAATTATTGAAATCCATAACGCTTCCATTATTTTCCTGAAGCGAAATTCCTGCCGAAATTCTCTCTGTTCCCGCAAGGGAAACTTCGATTTTCATCAGATTATTTCCATAATCCAAACTGATGGTTTTCTGTTCTTTAATCATTCCTTGGGGTCCTTCCCAATCCGCATAATCCAATTGAAATAGGGTACGTAAAGGACCTGTGGCAAGGGTTTTGTGTGCCGTAAAGTTTTTGGATACAAAATATTGATCTCCATCTCCTGTAATGGCTAAGCCTCCTGCACCTCTACTGATACCTACGTGATAATTGTCCAAACCCTCACCGTGGTCTTCATGATAGCTGATGCCCTTTTCTTCGCTGTCTTTGTACCACTTATTGATGATGGGATAATCGACCTTTTTTAACCAACAGTCGATACCACTAGAGATGATACCCCCTTGTTTTTCTTCCTCTACCAACGCCTGAGCAGCAGGTCCATAGGTCCTAAAGGCCACCTTATCGTTTTCCCAAGTATAATCATCAATACGGGTAGGGACAATTCTTGAAAAACAATACTCCACCTCTGAATCCTCTTCCGTCTTTTCCATCAAATGATAGACCTTTTCGGATGAAGGAGATAACTCTGGTTGAAAAATAAGCTGATCCATTTGCCCATCATCGTTGGTATCCATCAGCTGGGTAGTCAGAAATACCTTTTCTGAGGGATCATAAACACCTAATCTATCCATCATAGCAGAAATTTCTTTTGGCAATTCACTCAAAGAAATTTCAACCGTTTCGTTTTCACGGGAGAGATCCAAATTATTGGTCAGGTGAATTTCCAAAGGTGCGGGGCCGCATGAAGCCAATAAACATATAAGCACCCATGCATTTAAGAATTTGATTGAAAACATTGTATTTAATTTTTTAATTGTTCAAAACGCCAAAAAATTCAGGTAACCATAAACTCAACTGTGGAATGTAGGTCACAAGAAACAAAGATAATATCATTACAAGAAATAAAGGAATTAAGGGCTTAATTACCTTTGAAATAGTGGTTTTTGCAATCCCAACTCCAACAAAAAGTACAGAGCCAACAGGGGGAGTACAAAGTCCTATACACAAGTTGAGCATAAGAACGATACCAAAATGAGTAGGATCCATTCCCAACTCTGTAACAATGGGTAAGAAAATAGGCGTAAAAATAAGTACTGCAGGAGTAGCATCCATAAAAACACCAACGGCGAGAAGTATCAAATTGATCATTAAGAGAATAACAATTTTATCATCACTCAAAGACAACAATAAATTACTGATGTCTTGGGGAATGTTTTCATAAGACAAAACCCAGGACATACACATAGAGGCTCCAATCAAAAGCATTACAATGGCGGTAGTTTCAGTGGATTCTAAGATCACTTTGGGTAAATCTTTAAAGGATATTTCTTTGTAATAAAATGAGAGCAATAATGTATATAGAACGGCCACGGCTGAAGCTTCGGTAGCCGTAAAAACTCCTCCAATAATTCCACCGATCACAATAATCAAAAGCAATAAACTGGGAACAGCATCAATGAATTTTACAAATACCTCCTTGATGGAAGAACGTTCTCCTACAGGGTAATTATGTTTTTTTGCCCATATTACAGAAACAATCATCATAAATAATCCCGTGAGAATCCCAGGTATATAGCCTGCTAAAAATAATGCGGCAATGGATACACCCCCACTGGCTAGTGAATAAACGATCAAGGTATTACTGGGAGGAATAACCAATCCCGTTGTGGAAGAGGTAATATTTACTGCTGCACCAAATTCTTTAGAATACCCCTCTTTTTCCATTTCTGGTCCTAATATGGTACCCATGGCAGAGGCCGAAGCCATCGCTGAACCAGCAATTGCTCCCATCAACATTGCAGAAACGATATTGATCAATGCCAATCCTCCTGGCAAAAATCCCACTAAGGTTTTGGCAAATGAAATCAATCGATGTGCAATCCCTCCTTTGCTCATGATTTGTCCAGAGAGAATAAAAAACGGGATTGCCAATAAGGCGAAACTGTCTAATCCTGTTGCTATTCGCTGAGAAACTGTAGTAGTAGCTGCCGAAAAAGGCATAGCAAACATCAGGGTAAACATCGAAGACATGGCAATACACCAAGCTACTGGCACTCCCAATATCAATAAAATAAGGAAACTAATAACCAATATGAGTACGGGTAAAAATTCAATCATTGCGCCTGTTTTTTTAAGTCTGAAATTTTATAATAAATAATAAGTAAACCACTGATCGGTATCACAGCATAAACGGCTCCTAAAGGGATTTTCAATGAAGGAGAAAGTTGTTCCAATACTAGGGTGATGTAAACCAATCTCATCCCTCCTATGAGCATCCCCAAAATAGCAAAAGCAAGTATGGTCAAATTGATGATGACTTGCACTTTTTTGAGGTTGGCAGGAGTGAATTTTTCGGTGAAATAAGTTATGGCAACGTGGTTGCCCTTACCGGCAACATAGGCTGCTCCCAGAACCCCTACCCAAATCATCAGGTAACGCGCCAATTCGTCTGTGAAAGAACTGGGATTGGCCATTACATAGCGTGAAAAAACTTGCCACAATACATTGATTACCATAAGGGACATGATCACCACCAGTATCTTTTCTAAAATAGAATCTATCTGTGTTCTCAATTTCATGTTTACTGAGTATTTTTAATTTTATCGATAAATGACTTGATCAAGGGGTCTTTCGCATATTGTTCTGCCACAGATTTTGACATCTCTGCAAAAGAGGTTTTGTCGGGGTAACTTACATTCACTCCAGCTGCTTTAACAGCTTCAAGTGATTCCTGTTCCGATTCCATCCACAACCTTCTTTGTTCTATCACAGAGAGGTCCATGGCGGTTTGAATCCACTGTTGTTCCTGTTCATTTAGGGTATTCCACAAGTGGGTACTCATCAGCACTACATCGGGCAAAACCGTATGTTCATCAATGATATAGTATTTACACACTTCATAGTGTCTGGAGAGGTAAAAACTGGGAGGATTGTTCTCGGCACCATCTACTACTCCTTGTTGGAGCGCCGTGTAGAGCTCCCCCCAAGAAATAGGGGTAGGTGATCCTCCAAATGATTTTACCATATCTATGGCCGTTTGGCTTTCCATCACTCGTATTTTTAAACCTTCAAGGTCATTGGGTTGTTCCACAGGTCGATTTATGGTATAAAAACTTCGACTACCCGAATCGTAGTATCCAAGACCCTTTAACCAATATTTTTCGGTCCCTGCAAGCAACTCATCTCCTATGGGTCCATCGAGTACTCTAAAGGTATGGGCTTTGTCTTTGAACATGTAGGGGATACCAAAAACCTTGATGCTCGGAGAAAAATTCTCCAACACCCCTGCAGATACTTTGGTCATGTCCAAACTGCCGATTTGAAGCAATTCCAAACACTGACGCTCTGTTCCAAGTTGTTGACTGGGATAGATTTGAATTTTGAATCTTCCTTTTGAAATTTTTTCTAACTCTTCACCAAAATAGACCATTCCTTTATGAACCGAATGACTGGTACTCAAACCATGGCCCAATCGAATGATCTTGGTGGACGTCAGCTGATCGCAGGAAATCAAGCTGAACATGCAAACGCATACAAATAACCCTTTTAAGTTTAACATTATTTACTATATTTTATAAATTTCTTTAAATTGTGATAACAAATATCTTTTACCATTGAACCAAAAAAGGGAACATCATTCGGTAAAAGACCATTTTCAATATCATTTCCAATCATATTGCAAAATAATCGACGGAAATATTCATGTCTTGGAAAGGAAAGGAAACTTCTACTATCCGTCAACATTCCTATAAATTTAGACAATAAACCCATATTAGAAAGGGTTCTCAATTGAGATTCCATTCCTTCCTTTTGATCGAGGAACCACCAGGCAGTTCCCCATTGAATTTCTACTTTATCATTGTTGAAATTTCCTGGCATAGTGGCAAATACTTCATTCATGGCTGGATTTAGATTGTAGAGAATGGTATTGGCGAGCTTATCGTTGTCATTCAGCCTTCCTAAAAGTTTGGAAAGATTTTTGGCTTGAGCAAAATCTCCAATAGAGTCACAACCCACGTCGGCTCCCAGTTCTTTTTTTAATTTTTGGTTGTTGCCTCTCAAAGCACCCAAATGCAGTTGTTGCGTCCATCCATAATCGTAATACATCACAAACAGTTCATACAATATACAGGAATTGAACAACATTGCTTCTTCGGATGAGGGTAAAGTTCCAGAAATACGTTTCTTCAAAACAGCATCCGCCTCAGCATGGGTAAAATCGGAGGCATGGGTAAACTCTAATCCATGATCAGAAATCCTACAACCGTTTTGATGAAAATAATCCACTCTCGATTTCAGAGCTGATAAAAGGCTGTCTAAATCTTTGATCTCTTTGTCAGCCACTTCACTTAGAGTATTGACATAAGAGAGGTATTGATCGTCCTGAATCCCAAAAATATTGTCGGGTCGAAAGCCCGGTAAAACATCTGGCCCTTTTTCTTCACTTAAAGCAATTTTTTGGTGAGAAGCTAGATCATCGATGGGGTCGTCTGTAGTGCACAACATTTCAACCCTCATTTTATTGAGCAGCCCTTTTGGGGTAATGTCCATCAATTGTTGATTGGTTGCTTCAAAAATAGCAGACGAAGTAGAGGGTTGTAATAAAGTTTTGATTCCAAAATAGCGTTCCAATTCAAGGTGCGTCCAATGAAAAATAGGATTTCCCACTGTGTAGGGAACGGTATAAGCCCACTGATCAAATTTTTCTTTATTACTCACCGCTTTGCCGGTGATATACTTTTCTGGAATTCCAAGGGTTCGCATAGCCCTCCATTTGTAGTGATCACCGTCCAGCCATATTTGATTGATGCCTTCAAAAGGTCGGTTGGCTGCTATTACATCTGGAGCTAAGTGGTTGTGATAGTCAATGATAGGCATTGACGCAGCATAATCAAAATACAAGCGCTCAGCCGTTTTGTTTTGTAGTAGAAAGTTTTCTGTAATGAAAGAGCTGTTCTTTTCAAATTCCATCACTAAATCATTTTGTATATTCCCCATTCCAAGCCTCTCAATTCGGCAAGCCCCCTGAGTCTGCCAATGGCTGAATATCCGGGATTGATTTTAGGTTTTATCAAATCATCCAGCATTTGGTGTCCGTGATCGGGACGCATGGGTATTGAGGCATCCTTACGGTTTTGGCTGACCCTACGTCTTTGTTCTTTAATTACTCTGGTTACGATTTCGAACATGTCCACATCACCGGTAAGATGATCTGCTTCATAAAAATTACCCTCCGCATCGCGTTTGGTACTTCGAAGGTGTAAAAAGTGTACACGCTCTGCAAAAGCATCAAAAATAGCGGGGAGATCATTATCGGCTCTCACACCCAATGAACCCGTACAAAATGTAATTCCATTGGACAGTGGCGGAACTTGATCAAATATATATTGATAATCTTCTTGAGTACTCACCACCCGTGGTAAGCCTAAAAGTGAAAATGGGGGATCATCGGGATGAATACACATTCTGATTCCCAAACTTTCGGCTAAAGGAATAATCTCAGATAAAAATTGCACCAAGTGAGAACGTAATTGATCTGCATCTATCCCCTTATAGGTTTCGAGCATGGCTTTGAACTCTTCCATGGAATACCCCTCCTCAGAACCTGGCAAACCTTTGAGCATATTATCAGAAATCCGCTGAATGTCTAATGGATCAAGGCTTTCAAACTTAATTTTAGCTTCTTTGATTTCTTCGGCCGTATAATCTTGCTCGGCTCCTTCACGTTTTAGAATTTGCAAATCAAAAACTCTCAATTCTGAAGCGTTGTATTCCAGCGCAAGGGAACCATCTTCCAAAGGCTTATCCAAACGTGTTCTGGTCCAGTCCAGTATGGGCATAAAATTGTAACAAATGACATAGACTCCACAGGAGGCTAAGTTTTTCATGCTCACCTTATAATTTTCGATGAGCTGTTGAAAATCTGCTGTTCTGGTTTTTATTTTTTCGTGCACCGGAAGAGATTCAACTACATCCCAACGGAGTCTCCCCGCCTCGATTTCATTTTTTCTTTTTTGTATTTCTTCAACCGACCAAATGCTGCCATTAGGAATATGATGAAGAGCGTTAACAATGCCAGTGGCACCTGCTTGTTTTATATCGGACAAGCTTACTGGAT
>JAURMQ010000022.1 GCA_030830625.1 Flavobacteriaceae bacterium | reverse complement strand
TCGGTAAATCCATGAACAAATACTCCTGGGCAATTGTATTTTGATGTCATTTCCAATAGTCCCTCAAGATGATCCAGATGCGCGTGGACTCCTCCATCGGATAAGAGCCCTAATAGGTGTACCTTTTTTCTTTCATTTTGTGCATATTCTAGAGCGTTCACCAATACGGGATTCTTTTCAATACTTTTATCTTGGACCGCTTTGGAGATTTTAACCAGGTCTTGATAAACAATTCTTCCCGCTCCAAGATTCATATGCCCCACTTCGCTGTTTCCCATTTGACCTTCTGGCAGTCCTACGTTTTCTCCGTCGGTTAGCAGTTTTGCAAATGCGTAATTTTTATATAAGTTATCGATTGTAGGTGTATGAGCTAAATCTACCGCAGAAACCTCTGGATTGGGGGCAAAACCCCAACCATCTAATATCATTAACATTACTTTTTGGGCCATTTAATATTTTTTTACAAAGATAGTAATTCCCTTTGCTTGTGTTCTTGGCCACTCAGGAAAAAAATATTTGTTGTTTCTTTGTATTAATGATTAAAAAAGGGGTCGTTTATTGTTCCACAGGAAGCCATTATAGTCTTAAATCGGATGGGCAGTTCTACCAATGCAGAATCAAAGGAAAATTTCGAATCAAAGGAATTAAAAGCACTAATCCAGTTGCGGTAGGGGATCATGTTTTATTTGAAATAAATGAGGATGATGCAGAAAAAATGGGTGTGATTAATGAAATTGAACCTCGTCAAAATTACATCATCAGAAAATCGGTTAATCTTTCCAAACAAACCCATATTATTGCCTCCAACATAGATCAGGTTTTTTTGATGATTACACTAAAAACACCCCCTACATTTCCTGCTTTTATCGATCGTTTTTTGGTAACGGCCCAAGCTTATGCCATCAACACAATTTTGGTTTTTAACAAAGTAGATTTATACGATTCTGAAGAATTGGAGGAGATGAAGATCATGAAATTGATTTATGAAAAAATAGGGTACGAGTGTTTTGAAGTTGTAGCAACTGATCTCAGTACTTTGGGAATTCTTCAAAAAAAAATGTCTCACAAAGTAAGTATGTTTTCGGGGCATAGTGGAGTGGGGAAATCAACATTAGTCAATACTTTAGCTCCTGGTTTGGATTTGAAAACAGAGCGCATTTCTGATCATCACCAACAAGGGCAGCATACCACCACTTTTGCCGAAATGTTTGACTTGGACGCTGGGGCAAAAATCATCGACACCCCTGGGATAAAAGGTTTTGGAGTAGTAGATATTCGGAAAGAAGAGTTGTCTGGGTATTTCAAAGAATTCTCTGTATTGAAAGAACATTGTAAATTCAATAATTGTTTGCATACCAACGAACCCGACTGTGCCGTGAAATCTGCATTAGAGGCGGGTGAAATTGCACAAAGCCGTTATAAGTCGTATCTTCAGTTGTTACAGGACGATGCAATGTATCGATAAGTCATGAGAATAGTCATTCAGAGAGTCGCTCAAGCAGCGGTGAAAGTAGAGGAGAAAGTTGTAGGATCCATAGGCAAAGGTCTTTTAGTGCTTCTGGGGATTGAACATGAGGATGATTTATCTGATGCGGAATGGCTGTTGAATAAGCTTATTCATTTAAGGATTTTTAATGACGAAAACGAAGTCATGAATCGTGCCCTTTTGGATGTAGAGGGTGAATTATTGGTCATCAGTCAGTTTACTTTGATGGCATCGACCAAAAAAGGCAATCGTCCTTCCTATGTTAGAGCTGCAACTCATGACATTGCTATTCCTCTTTATGAGCAGTTTATAGAATTGGCGACCCAAAAATTAGGAAAAAAAGTCGCCAAGGGTATTTTTGGTGCAGATATGAAAGTCAGTTTGGTAAATGATGGGCCGGTTACGGTAATCATTGACTCCAAAAACAGGGAGTAAGTTTAAAGTATATTCACCTCGAACTCCAAATCGATCGCAAAGACTTCCATTACTTTTCCTTTAATTTCCTGAGCCAATTTTTTGATTTCAAGACCAGAAGCCTCTCCATAATTGACCAATACCAGAGCTTGATTTTTATGAACTCCAGCATCATTTTTGCGATAACCTTTGAATCCTAAAGTGTCGATTAACCATGCTGCGGGGATTTTTACTTTTCCATCTTGTTCGGGGTAATGCGGTATTTCAGGATATTTTTTTTGGAGTTCAATCCATTGTTTTGAGGGAAGTACAGGATTTTTAAAAAAACTTCCGCTATTTCCTATCACACTTGGATTTGGTAATTTTTCAGACCGAATTTCTATGATGGCTTGAGCAATATTTTGAATATTCGGAGATCTACCAGCCAATTTTTCAGAAAGCCCTCTGTAGGTAGTGTTGATTTTATGAGGGGGTTTGCTCAATTTGAAATTCACAGAGCAAATGACAGATTGACCTTTGAGTTTATCTTTAAAAATTGAATTTCTGTATCCAAATTCACATTCTTTTTTGGAGAAAGTTTTGATTTCTCGTGTATTCAAGTTGAGTACTTCACAGCTTTCAAAGACTTCTTTGAGCTCGACTCCATAGGCTCCAATATTTTGAATGGGGGCTGCGCCTACACTGCCTGGAATCAATGCCAAATTTTCTACTCCTCCCAAATTTTTTTCCAAACACCAGAGTACAAAATCATGCCAGTTTTCACCAGCTGCTGCCTTAACCATAACCCAATCTTCATCCTCCTTTATGATTTCTATTCCTTGGTTTTCCATTCTTATGGTAAGCCCATCAAAATCTTCGGTGAGCAATAGATTACTCCCTCCACCTAAAATCAGCAGCGCATCTTCTTCGTTTTGATTCAAAACATTGATCAAAGCTTCTGTGGTTTTGATCCCAATGAATTTTTTTGACTTTACATTGATGCCAAAAGTATTATAGGGGAGCAACGAAATGTCATTTTGTAAATTCAAAACCATGGAGTAAGATAGAAAATGCCTAAGAATTATTGTAGGCTTCTAACGCTTTTTCTAAAATTTCAGCGGCACGAAGGAGTTTGCTGCTTTCCAAGACAAAAGCCACTCGGACTTGATCTTTACCCAATTCGGGAGATGAGTAAAATCCAGCGGCAGGAGCCAGCATAACGGTCTGACCTTTGTCTTCAAAATCGGTCAGTAGAAATTTAGAAAAATCTTCAGCACTTTCTAGAGGCAGTTTCGCAATACAATAAAATGCACCCATTGGGTTTGAAACAGCGACTCCCTTTATTTTTTCCAAAGCAGCTACAGTAACCTTTTTTCTTTTTGCGTATTCTTCTTTCACCTTTTGCAAATAGGAGGGGTCGGCCATGATAGCAGCTTCACTGGCCATAAGTGCAAGGGCTGGAGGGGACAATCGGAGATGGGCAAACTTTAAGGCTGTGGCCATCAATTCTTTGTTTTTTGAAATCATACATCCTACTCGAGCACCGCAAAGGCTGTAGCGTTTTGATACGGAGTCAATCATTACAGCATGTTGATGACCTTTCTCATCTTTTAAGACGGAGTAGTGAGAATCATTCGTGTAAATGAACTCGCGGTAAACTTCATCCACAACGATGAAAATATCATGTTGAACGGCCAGATCAATTAAAGCTTTGATTTCTGCTTTGCTGTACAGGTAACCTGTGGGGTTACTGGGATTACAGATCAGTATGGCTCTTGTTTTGTCAGAAATTTTTTCTCTTAATTTTTCAACAGGAGGCAGTTCAAATTGATTTTCGAAATAGGAAACAACAGGTACCACCTCGACACTCGAAGCTGCTGCAAATCCATTGTAATTGGCGTAAAAAGGTTCGGGGATGATGATTTCATCGCCCGCATCGCATATTACATTAAGGGTAAATGATAGCGCCTCGCTGGCTCCAGTAGTTACAATAATATCGTCAGGATCTATGGAAATCCCATGTTGTGAATAGTATTCACAAAGATGATTTCGATAAGAGAGTGACCCTTGTGAGGAACCATAGGGCAAAAGCTTTAACGTATGATCACGAATCACCTCCATCGCTTCTTTTGGAGCTTCTATATCAGGTTGACCAATATTGAGATGCAAAACCTCTATCCCTCGTGATTTGGCTTCATCTGCATGAACCACCAATTTTCTTATTGGAGAAGAAGGTAATTCTCGACCTTTCTTGGAAATTTTTGGCATTTTAATATTTGTGAATGCAAATATTCAAAAAAAAAGCAGTCAATCTCAACTGTAGATCGAAAATTATGAATGGAAAGCTTGTAATTATTTGTGTTAATTCTCCAGTACCGTCCCCTTTATTTTTAATGCGATGGTGGAAGAAGAAGCTACATTAGTATTTACAGTAATAGTTTTTCTGAATACTCCTATGCGGTTGGTGTCGTATTTCACTTTGATTACCCCTTTTTCTCCCGGAGCGATTGGAGCTTCTGGTTTTTCAGGGATCGTACAACCACAACTGGATCTTACCCCTTCAATGATCAGAGGTTCATCTCCCGTATTTTCAAAAATAAAAGTTCGAACACCATCAGTTGCTTTTTCGATTTCACCGAAATCGATAGTGTTCATTTCAAATTGAATCATGGGACCTTTGGCTTGAGCAATCAAGGTAAGGGGGGCGGAAATCAATAAAATAAAAATGATTACTTTTTTCATTGCTAATAATACTATTCCATAAATTTACAACTTTATAAAGAAAATCAAAAATGGCAGAGTTTTTATAATCTAAAAAGGGTTATTACTTTTGCCTACCAATTAAAAGGCGTACCAAAATTCATGCAGATTCCATCCAAATTTGTTTCCCAAAACGTTGAAGACAAATGGTATTCGTATTGGATGGAAAATGATTTTTTTTCATCTACTCCGGACGATAGAGAACCCTATACCATAGTGATTCCACCCCCCAATGTTACGGGAGTGCTTCATATGGGTCACATGCTTAATAATACCCTGCAGGACATCATCATTAGGCGAGCCCGAATGCAGGGATTCAACGCATGTTGGGTGCCGGGTACTGATCATGCTTCTATTGCTACAGAGGCCAAAGTAGTGGCCAAACTCAAAGAGCAAGGAATCGAAAAATCATCATTGAGTCGAGAGGCATTTCTTCAGCACGCTTGGGATTGGACCCATGAGTATGGAGGTGTTATTCTTGAGCAACTCAAAAAATTGGGTTGTTCTTGTGATTGGAATCGAACCAAATTTACCTTAGAGGAAGATATGTCGGCATCGGTAATTGATACTTTTATTCGACTCTTCAATAAAGGACTCATTTACCGGGGTTACCGAATGGTCAACTGGGATCCTGAGGCAAAAACAACACTTTCTGATGAGGAGGTTCTCTATGAAGAAAGAGATGGTCAATTGTTTCATATTGCCTATTCTGTAGTTGGCAGTGAAGAAAAAGTCATCATTGTGACCACGCGTCCCGAAACCCTTTTGGGCGATACAGCGGTTTGTGTTCATCCAGAAGACGAGCGATATTTCCATCTCAAAGGAAAAGAATTGATGGTTCCCATAGCGCAACGTAAAATTCCGATCATTGAAGACGAATATGTCGATATGGAATTCGGGACGGGTTGTCTTAAAGTGACTCCAGCGCACGATGTCAACGATAAGGCTTTGGGCGATAAGCACCAATTGGAAGTCATTGATATTTTTAATGAAGACGGAACCTTGAACCATCACGGATTGGGTTTTGAAGGTTTGGATCGCTTTGTAGCTCGAAAAAAAATTGTCAAGGCTTTGGAAAATTCGGGTGAATTGGTCAAAAAAGAAAATTATCGTCATAAGGTTGGAACATCTGAACGCACCAAAGCCGTAATCGAACCCCGACTTTCGGATCAGTGGTTTCTCAAAATGGAAAGTTTGGCACAACCTGCAATAAGGGCAGTATTGGAGAGTGATGACATTCAATTGGTGCCTGAAAAGTTTAAAAACACCTATCGGCATTGGATGGAGAATATTCGCGATTGGAATATCTCAAGGCAATTGTGGTGGGGACAGCAAATCCCTGCTTATTATTACGGAAAGGACAATTCTCAATTCGTTGTTGCCAAAGACAAAACGACGGCTTATGAAATGGCCAAGTTGGCTTCTGGTGACCCAACTCTAAAGCTATCCGATTTACGACAAGACGAGGATGTATTAGATACTTGGTTTTCTTCTTGGTTGTGGCCCATATCTGTTTTTAATGGAGTATTAGAGCCTAATAATCCTGAGATTAATTACTATTATCCTACACAAGATTTGGTTACAGGCCCTGATATTTTGTTTTTTTGGGTGGCGCGTATGATCATGTCTGGGTTGGAGTTGCGTGATGAAAAACCTTTTTCAAATGTTTATTTGACAGGCTTAGTTAGAGACAAACAAGGAAAAAAAATGTCCAAACAATTGGGCAATTCTCCCGACGCTCTGGCCTTGATAGATCAGTACGGTTCCGATGCTGTTAGGGTGGGGCTGATGTTGAGCTCTGCAGCAGGAAATGATCTCCTGTTTGATGAAAGTCTTTGCCAACAGGGGAAAAACTTTGCCAATAAAATCTGGAATGCTTACCGCTTGATCGACGGATGGGACGTGGTTGAGTCGAACGAAATTTCTTCCCTCAATAAGGCTGCCATTGATTGGTATAACAACCTATTCAATCAAACTTTAATTACGATAGACGATCATTTTAGCAAGTATAGAATTTCTGATGCTTTGATGGCTTTGTACAAAATGATTTGGGATGATTTTTGCTCTTGGTTTTTGGAGATGATTAAACCCAGTTATGGATCTCCTATCGATAAAACCACACTCGAAGCTGTTAAAACTCTTTTTGAAAATAACCTCAGGCTTTTGCACCCCTTTATGCCCTTTTTGAGTGAGGAAATTTGGCATTTTATTGCAAAGCGAGAAAAACAAGAGGCTTTGGTAGTTTCTGATTGGCCTAAAAAAGCAGAATCCACAGATCAAGGCTGTATTGATGATTTTGAAAGGGTCAAAGACATTATAGTAGGCCTAAGGAACTTTAGAAAGGATAATGATATTGGATTCAAAGAACAATTGATTCTCATTACGGAAAACCAAATCCCTTATCCTGAGGTGATAAAAAAGCTTGGACAATTGGAATCGATAGAGGATAAAACCTTAAAAGACAGCCAACCTCTAGGGTCTTTTAGGGTTGGAAAATCTGAGTTTTATATTCCTCTAAATAAAGCAGTAGATCCAGAGGAGGAACGTAAAAAGTTAACACTAGAGCTTCAGTACGCAGAAGGCTTTATAAAGTCGGTTGAAAAAAAATTATCCAACGAGCGTTTTGTGTCCAATGCACCCGAAAAGGTCATTGAGTTGGAACGTAAAAAAGCGGCTGATGCTCAGCAGAAAATTGATCTTCTGATAAAAAGGTTAAATCAGTTGTGATTAAACTTCGGCAATACAATCCACGCCTCCTTTTACTATTTGATCTTTTTGCACATTGATTTTTGTCCCCAGAGGCAAAAATAAATCAACTCGGGAACCGAACTTGATGAACCCCGCATCGGTACCTTGTACTATTTCATCTCCCACTTTGGCATAGTTGACAATGCGTCTTGCCACGGTTCCAGCAATCTGACGGTACAAAATTCTACCTACGGTTTTATTTTCTATAACAACTGTCGTTCGTTCATTTAATTCTGAGGATTTGG
>JAURMQ010000021.1 GCA_030830625.1 Flavobacteriaceae bacterium | reverse complement strand
TAAAAAATCAAAAAAAGAAGCCGACAAGAATTTTTCTTTCGGCTATGCTCGATTTTCTTTATTGGGAGCTTTGATAAACAGTATTTTTTTGATTTCAGGATCGGTATATATTATTTATGAAGCCGTTGGAAGGATACTTGAGCCAGAGCACTCTGATGCCACCGGAATGTTGATTTTTGCCCTGGTGGGAATTATTGTTAATGGCTATGCTGCATGGAAATTGAGCGGAGGAAAAACCCTAAACGAAAAAGTAATATCATGGCACTTATTGGAGGATGTATTGGGTTGGGTGGCTGTATTTGTGGTTGCTATAGTATTACATTTCAAGGATATTCATTATTTAGATCCTGCGCTCTCTCTTCTCATCACGACTTATATTCTTTGGGGTGTGACAAAAAGTCTCAAAGAAACCCTTTATGTTTTTTTACAAGGCATACCCAAGGAAATAGATTTATTACAAATTGAAAAGCAACTCATTGCCATTGAAAACGTTCAATCTATACATCAAACTCATATATGGTCTCTCGAAGGAGCGCAACATGTATTTACAACCCATCTGAAATTAAAGGAAATTTTGGATTTCGACCAGATACTATTAACAAAACAACTGGCCAAAAAGATTTTAAGCCAATACTCCTTTTCACATTATACCATCGAAATTGAATTGGATGCAGAAACCTGTGACTTGATGGAACGTGAGCAAAAATCGGAAAGGCTAGAACAATAAAATAATGAAAGAAATGAAAACGAATTGAGAGAAGGGTATCCGATATCTAATGCAAAAGGCGTGCGTAGGCAAGGATCTGTAGTTGTACAAATACGGAGGAGTGCCAAATGCGTATAAAAACATTTATTACTCCATCAACACTAAGCATCAAAAACAATGAATTATCTTTGAAATAAAAATGCTTTTAAACGTCTCTTATAACGAAGCAGAGGTCAAGGAAAAGATTGATACAGCGGTTGGGAAGCCCTTTTCTTTACGGGAGCGCTGGGCCAAAGGAGGAATTGGCTCTTCCAAACTGGTGATCACCCAAACGTCTATTGAAATTCACAACCTATTGATTTTGGACAACAATCGCAACACTTGTAATATAGAGTTGCGCCCCAAAGGCATCATTCTCAGCTTCAGAAGTCTTTTAGAAACCTATGCATGGGTCATCCCCTACTACAAATTGACCTTATACAAAGGGAAATCTCAGGAATACTCGATTTATAAAGACAAGCAGTTTGTAAAAGTGGCTGCAGATACTCAGGCAACCTTTACATTTTTCTCAAAACTCAGTACCGAAAAGGCCAACAATCGACTCCCTGGAATCGAAGATCTTTAATCCTAATTAAGGGGAGCGGTGAGTAGCTCCTGTATAGACCTGTCGGGGTCTTCCAATCGGCTCCTTATTGAATCGCATTTCCTTCCACTGAGCAATCCAACCGGGCAAACGACCAATGGCAAACATCACCGTAAACATTTCGGTAGGAATACCCAAGGCCCGGTAGATGATACCCGAGTAGAAATCTACATTGGGATACAATTTTCGATCCACAAAATAAGGATCCTGCAAAGCCTCTTGTTCTAATCTTTTGGCAATATCCAAAACCGGATCGTCTATTCCCAATTCAGACAAGACTTCATCGGCCGCTTTTTTAATGATCTTGGCCCTGGGATCAAAATTCTTATAAACACGGTGACCGAATCCCATTAATCGGAAAGGATCGTTTTTGTCTTTGGCCTTGGCCATAAATTTTTGGGTATCTCCACCATCTATTCTAATTTCTTCCAACATCTCAATTACAGCTTGGTTGGCTCCCCCGTGCAAGGGTCCCCACAAGGCAGAAATACCGGAGGCAATAGAAGCAAAGAGGCCGGCA
The DNA here is from genome assembly GCA_030830625.1 of Flavobacteriaceae bacterium. Classification (GTDB taxonomy): domain Bacteria; phylum Bacteroidota; class Bacteroidia; order Flavobacteriales; family Flavobacteriaceae; genus UBA8316. Next base: position 2,997 of record JAURMQ010000021.1, on the reverse strand, counting down.
TGCGAAGATCCTACCATCCTTACCGTTGAAGTAGAACAATTTTGTTCGTGGTCTGCGTGTAAAATCAGTAATTTATTTAAAACACTGACAACAGTCTTACTGGCTTTAAAATCTTTATTGGGCATCCTGAACATCATATGCGCTAAGTTCTCCGTATAAGAGAGTTCATAACTGGGATAGTTTAGGGGTAAGCCCTTCATTTTTCTGTGGGTCCACGAGGCTAAAACAGGGAATTTGGCCAACAACATGATGATGGCTTCGTAAAAATCTTTTTCGGAATTGATGTCGACAGAAGAGGGGTTAAATGCAATTAATGCGGAAGTCAAGGATGACAAAATCCCCATAGGATGAGCCGATTTGGGGAAGCTTTTCAAAATGATTTTAAAGTCTTCATCCACTAAAGCATAATCCCGAATGTCGTTTTCAAACTTATCCAACTGCTCTGTAGTGGGCAAATCTCCATAAATCAGAAGATGGGCCACCTCAATAAAGGAATATTGATTGGCCAAATCTTCGATGGAATAGCCTCGATAACGAAGGATTCCTTCTTCTCCATCGAGAAAAGTAATCTCACTTTGGCAAGAACCTGTATTTTTGAACCCGGGATCTAAGGTGATCAAACCCGTTTGAGCCCTGAGCGTTTTGATGTCGATAGCCGTTTCATTTTCGGTACCATGGACAAGGGGAAACTTATAGTTTACCCCTTTATAAATAAGTTCAATTTCGTCTGCCATAAGTGTTGTAAAAGATTTACAAAATTAAGTAAATAAGGATCAAAAAGCAACAAGGAAGGTGAGGAGTTCAGCCTCCTGTATCCTTATTTTTTAGTGCTTATTGAATATTAAACGCTTTTTGTTGAGGATAAAAGGCAGCGTGCTCCAACTCTTCTTCGATTCTCAAGAGCTGGTTGTACTTTGCCATTCGGTCACTTCGAGAAGCAGATCCTGTTTTTATTTGCCCAGTATTCAAAGCAACAGCAAGGTCGGCGATGGTATTGTCTTCTGTTTCACCAGAGCGGTGGGACATTACCGAAGTATAACCGGCTCTATGTGCCATTTCGACTGCAGCGATGGTTTCGGATAAAGTACCAATTTGATTGACCTTAATCAAAATAGAGTTGGCAATACCTTCTTTTATTCCTCTTGACAAACGGGTTACATTGGTCACGAACAAATCGTCGCCTACCAATTGAACTTTATCACCGGCTTTTTCGGTCAAAGCTTTCCAACCGTCCCAATCATTTTCATCCATTCCATCCTCAATGGAAATAATAGGGTATTTTTCAGAAAGGTCTGTGAGATACTGTGCTTGTTCTTCAGAGGTTCTTTTGACCCCTTTTTCTCCTTCAAATTTGGTATAATCGTAAAGGCCGTCAACATAAAATTCGGCGGCAGCACAATCCAAAGCGATCATCACTTCTTCACCCGATTTATAGCCCGCATTTTCTATGGCTTTTAGTATGGTTTCCAGGGCATCCTCAGTACCGTCGAGAGTGGGGGCAAAACCACCTTCATCTCCTACTGCGGTACTCAATCCTCGACTGTGTAAAACTTTTTTGAGGTGGTGAAAAATTTCGGAACCCATTTGCATGGCATGGGTAAAACTTTGAGCTCCTATAGGCATCACCATAAATTCTTGGAAGGCAATGGGGGCATCGGAATGTGATCCGCCATTGATGATGTTCATCATCGGAACGGGTAAGGTATGAGCACTGACCCCTCCCACATAACGGTACAAAGGCAATCCCAATTCGTTGGCTGCAGCCTTGGCTGTGGCCAGTGAGATCCCCAAAATAGCATTGGCTCCCAATTTGGATTTGTTGGGGGTTCCATCCAAATCAATCATGATTTGATCGATCTTATTTTGATCAAAGACAGATTCTCCAATCAACTCTTCGGCCAAAATTTCATTGACATTTTTTACGGCCTGAGCAACCCCTTTTCCCATATAGGCACTTCCGCCGTCTCTCAACTCGACGGCCTCATGTTCTCCGGTTGAGGCTCCTGAAGGAACCGCAGCTCTTCCCAGAATACCGTTTTCGGTTATGACATCAACTTCGACTGTTGGATTGCCTCTTGAATCAAAAATCTGTCTTGCGTGGACCTCAATAATTACGCTCATAGGATAAAATTAAACGGGTTGTGTATTTTTTTGTGTATGGTTTTTAATGTTTTGATAAAACTGATCAAAAAGGTAGATGGTATCGTTTGGACCGGGTCCTGCTTCGGGATGATATTGAACAGAGAAACAGTTTTTGTGGGTCATTCGTAAACCCGCTACGGTATGGTCATTGAGGTGTAAATGACTGATTTGGATCTCCTGATGAGATTCTGCAGCGGCTTTATCCACAGCAAAACCGTGGTTTTGAGAAGTGATTTCCCCTTTGCCCGTCAAAATATTAAGCACCGGATGATTGATCCCCCTGTGTCCGTTAAACATTTTGTAGGTGGGAATTCCATTGGCCAAAGCTATTATTTGATGGCCCAAACAAATCCCAAACAAGGGTAGATTGAGTTGGATGATTTGCTTGGCAACCGCCTGCGCTTGATGAAGAGGATCGGGATCGCCGGGGCCGTTGGAAATAAAATATCCGTCGGGTTCCCATTCCTGCATTTGGTCGAAGGTAGCATCGTAAGGAAAAACTTTGATGTACATTCCTCGGGAGGATAAATGTCTAAGAATATTGGTTTTAATCCCTAAGTCCAATGCAGCTACTTTAAATTCAGCATCGGGATCACCATAAAAATAGGGTTCTTTGGTGGACACTTTGGAGGCCAGCTCTAAACCTTCCATACTGGGTAATTGGGCCAGCTCTTTCGTCAACTCTTCCTCTCGCTCTAACTCGGTAGTGATAACGGCATTCATGGCGCCATTTTCTCTGATATAATTGACCAATGCTCGGGTATCGACATCAGAAATGGCAAACAGCTTATTTTCATCCAAATAGGCCTCTAATGAAGAATCGGCAGCAGGTCGAGAATAGTGATAGCTAAAATT
>JAURMQ010000020.1 GCA_030830625.1 Flavobacteriaceae bacterium | reverse complement strand
TTATTTTTTTCGGCTAAGGCTAAAATTTCTTCCATATCAGCAGCTTGACCGAACAGGTGAACCGGGATAATGGCTTTTGTTTTGGGACCGATCACCTTTTCAATAGAAGAAGTATCTATGTTAAAAGTTTTGGGATCTACATCGACCAGAACAGGAGTCAATCCTAATAAAGAAATAACCTCAACTGTAGCGGCAAAAGTAAAGTCGGCAGTAATCACTTCATCACCTGGTTTTAAGCCCAAGCCCATCAGAGCAATTTGAAGTGCATCTGTACCATTGGCACAGGGGATAACATGTTTAACACCGAGGTATTTTTCCAAATGATCTTGAAAACTTTTGACTTGAGGGCCATTGATGAATTGTGCAGATGCTATTGTGTCCAAAACAGATTGATTGACCTGATCTTGAATTCGCTCGTACTGACCTTTAAGGTCAACCATTTCTATTTTCTTCATAATTAACTTAAGGCAACAAAATTAAAAAAAGGAATCTGCTTTTCGCAATTGATATTAAAAACTATTTTTGATCAAATGTTATTCCGTTTCACATACAATCTGATTTTAAATCTCTCCTACCCCATCGTATTACTTTTAGGGGTTTTCTCTCCAAAGCTATCACTATTTACGTCGGGGCGTAAAGAAGTTTTTGCCCAACTCAAATCTACTCAAGCAAACAAAGGGGAATGGGTATGGTTTCACGTGGCTTCGTTAGGAGAGTTTGAGCAGGCTCGACCTTTGATGGAAGAATACAAAAAGTCTTTCCCCAATCACAAGCTTTTGCTTACCTTTTTCTCCCCCTCAGGTTATGAAGTTCAAAAGGATTATGAGCTTGCCGATTGTATTTGTTATTTGCCATGGGACACTAAAAAAAACGTAAATCGTTTTTTAAATTTTTGTAACATTACATGCGCCATTTTTATAAAATATGAGTTTTGGCCCAATTACTTTTTCAGCCTGTCAAAAAGAAACATTACCACTTATTCTGTTTCGAGTATATTCAGGCCACAGCAATTATTTTTTAAAAGTTATGGAAAAGCCTACAGAAAACTGCTTTTTGGAGTAAAGCATTTCTTCGTTCAAAACGATGAATCGAAAGCACTTCTCAATTCCATTGGAATTGATCAAGTAACTGTAAGTGGTGATACTCGTATGGATAGGGTATTCGATTTGACCCTTCAAAAAACATCGCTGGACATCATTGAAGATTTTTTACAGGGTCAGCCCTGTTTTGTTGCAGGGAGTACATGGCCTGAGGATTACCTCTTAATGAATCATTTTCTCAAAAAACCAACGGGAATTAAAATCATAATTGCCCCCCATGAAGTTTCCCATCAGTCTATTGAGCAGCTTGAGAAAAGTGTGGGATTAGCCTATACAAAATGGAGTAGTTTTGATAAAAATAAAGACGCTGATAAAAATATTTTGATTGTTGATCATATTGGAACATTGACAAAAATTTATCGTTATGCGAAAATTGCGTATATAGGTGGAGGGATGAAAAAAAATGGGTTACACAATACACTGGAACCCGCAGCCTTCGGAATCCCAGTAATCATTGGAAAGTATTTTAGCAAATACGAAGAGGCCGTTACGCTCGTAAAAAAGGGAGGAATTTTCAGCGTTCAATCGGGGAGTGAATTCCGCAAAATAAGTGATACTCTATTAAATGACAAAAAATTGTTGCGGAAAGCAGGACTCATTAACAGCCAATATATCGCATCAGGAAAGGGTGCAAGTCGACGCATCATAAATACAATTACTACCAAATTATTATTAAATTAGCGTGCTTAAAATTTTATTCATGAAAAAAATATTATTAACACTATTGTTCCCTTTAGCCTTTGTTCAGGCGCAACAATCTCAGGATGCCCCGCTCAATATCATTTTAATGATAGGAGATGGAACGGGTTTGAGTCAAATTTCGGCAGGGATGTATGCCAATAACAATCAAACTGTTTTGGAAGAATTCCCTGTAATAGGACTGTCTAAAACCCACGCCGTAAAGAACTTGGTTACTGATTCTGCTGCTAGTGGAACCGCCATGGCTTGTGGAGAAAAAACCTATAATGGTGTGGTCGGGATGGATGCAAAAAACAAAAAACTTACATCGATTCTCGAATTGTGTGAGGAGATCGGATACAATACGGGACTCATTGTTAACTCAAGTATCGTTCACGCTACTCCAGCCTCATTCTACGCCAATATTAATTCCCGAAAAAAATATGAAGAAATTGCCCTTCAATTTATTGAAAGTGAAGTAGATTATTTTATCGGTGGCGGAAAAAAACACTTTGAAAAAAGAAAAGACAACAGAAATCTCATTAAAGAAATGAAAACGGTTGACGTTGTAAAAAGCTTCAAAAAATATAAAAAATCGACCCATAACAAAATAGGTTTTTTTACTTATGATGATGAACCCCCATCTTTGAACGAAGGCAGAGCGCCATTATTAGGAGAGTACCTGTCTTCTACGCTGGATAAATTGGACAAGCGTAAAGAGCCTTTTTTTCTTATGGTAGAGGCCTCACAAATCGATTGGGGAGGGCATGCCAACAATATTGATTACATCACCTCCGAATTTATTGAGTTTAATAACACCATCAACGTGGCTCTCAATTATGCTAAAAACAATCCGAATACTTTAATAATTGTTACTGCCGATCATGAAACGGGAGGATTAGCTATTACTGGAGGGGGAACCTCTCCTTTTGAAATGAAAGCCAGTTTTAATACTGGAGGACACAGCGCTACCATGGTACCTGTTTTTAGCTATGGTCAATCCTCAGGTCTTTTTGCAGGCATTTATGAAAATACCCAGATCTTTCACAAAATGAAAAAAGCTTTGGGAATAAACTGATTTATTTCGTTCTCATTTGTTGAATCACATTTTTTTCAAACGCCTTATCATTCTCTAAAACATCAAAATAACTGCTTAGGTATTTTTTTGTGCTTTCATATTCGGATGGCAATTCAAATTCAAGCTTCTGATCTTCAATGATTTGAAAAAAATCAGTCTTTTTGCTCAAAATTTGATCTCTGACTTCCTGAAGGAGTGATTCATCTCTTTTAAAACCTCTGTATTTTCGATCTGTGACAGAGTTAATTCCCAAATTAGCATTAACAATGGCATAGCTGGCATCTACAAGGCCACACAAATCAAAATCATAGGGCAATGGATAAATTGTTTTACCAATGTAAAGCAGTTTACCATTGTGTTGATAGGCTACCGAAAAATCCGTATTACCAATCATGTATTGGAACATTGTATTTTGAACCGATGTCATCCCATCCATGGCTTTGGGATGAATGTATCTTTCAAAAGATTTTCCCTCAAATCGTTCTGCAACACGCTTATCGTCTTCAATTAAAAATCCCTTGAGTTGATGAACAATCGTATCCTTTTTTTTGATTTCTAAAAACTCAATATCAACTCTTCTGGTTTTGAAGTGATAGGGTGATATTTTTTCATAAAATTTATATGCGATAAACTCTTGTATGATATCATCGTCCATTTCCTTTCGAATCAAACAAGGCAATACCAATTTTAAATTTTTGTTTCCCTCAAATAAGGAACCTTCGGATTTCGATTTTTTTATCTTCATCTTGATAGGAGGAAAATAACACTTGGACCTTCTGAAATTTCCCCGAGCTCTCAAAGAAATCTCTAAATCATTCCACTTGTTTTCTGACCAATACGACATCTTGGTTTTAATAAATGTGGAATCGTCGGTCCCCAATCGCATCTCATCGTTAGAATAACTCAACTTGATTTTTAGCGGGGTCTGGTCTTGGAAGAGCAAATCCGAATTTTGTTCAACTTGACCAAAAACAGAAGTCCAAACTAAAAACCCTAAAAGAAAATATATTTGTTTATTCATTATATAGTTAATAAATTTATAAAAATCTAAAATACTAAAATTTGTGATAAAGTATCTCTCCATCCTAAATCATCGTACCCTAATTACTTTATTACTTTCGCTGATCATACCCTTTTTTGCCTACCATTTTAAAATCATATACAACATTGATCTTACATTGATCAGTATTGCGATTATTTTTCCATTGGTTTTTGCGATTAGAGGGGCCTTTAAAAGGAGGGAAAAAGCTTTGGAATTTTTGAGTTTGCACAGGGGAGCCCTAAAAACAATCCATTATTTTTTTAAGGGGAGCGAAAAACTTTCTGAGGAAGCTAAAGAGGAAATAGAAAGAAGATTAAATGATTTATCCATCTCATTTTTAGATCATCTTTCCCAAACGCGATACAATACCGATAGTATTGATGTCAAAACTGATTCCATTTTTGAATTCATCAAAAAACACGATGAACATATTTCAAATGGGGTCAAACAAAAAATCTTTAGATTCATCCGAGACATACATGTTGCTCAAGAGAATCTTATTGCCATCCATACTCACAGAACTCCCATTAGCCTAAAAGCCTATTGTTTAATATTCATCTACATGTTTCCAGTCATTTATACCCCCACCATAATCAACAAGATCGGACTGGACAATCCTTCAGCACTGACCTATTTCGTAGTGATTATCAGTGAATTTATTCTCATATCTCTTTATAATATTCAAGATCAAATGGAATATCCCTTTGACAAAGAAGGTTTGGATGATATCAAATTGGATCACTTCAAATTCAATCGATCCATAGAATAGAAGATTAAATCCGTCCTTAGGCTCATCGAATTCGCATATCCCCTCCCAACAATATGCTTGGGGTAATAATCTATTATCCCTTCTTTGAGTTGCGCTGTTCTAAATCCAAAAATTTCATCCCCTTATTCTTAAATCAATTGGACTTGCTACACCACCAAAAAATTAGACTCAGTAGCTCAAAATGAAACCTTTTCTATGGATTATCCCCATCTATGGGTTCCGTATGAGAGGATTTCTTAATATATCACACAAAAACCAGATAAAAATGAATAAAACTTAATTCAACAAATAAATAATGTTTAATTTTACCTTATATTAATAAATTAAAACATATTATGTTAATTTTGTACACTATTAGGGTAATTAAAATGAATAATATCCATAGATATGCTGATATCTTTGTATCAAATTTAAATGACTAACGCAATGAAAAAGTTTTTACTCTCCGTTTTCCTAATCTCACTATCAACACTCAATGCCGCAGAAGTGTTGGCAAAGAAAGACACCTTATCCATTGATACCATTAATAATAAGTTCACTTCTGTCGAAGAAAAAGCCCTTTTGGCCATCCAAGCGGAAGATTATAACTTCATAGAAGAGCTACTCAGCTCCAGAACCTTAAGCCCTAGAACTGTGATAAATGGGAAACCTCTAATCATTCACGCTGCGATTTACGATAAAGCCGAAATGATTTTATTGTTAGCCAATTACGGCGCAATGATTTTGGATCCCACTTGTGACAAAGGAAAAGACATAATGGAATATGCCAAGGAAAATAAAGCCATTCATGCTCAAGCACAAATTATTTTGATTAGAGCTTAAACGCTTTAAAACTTCTGATCAAGTTTGACTATTTTAATTCAAAAACCTCTATGGGCTTCCATAGAGGTTTTTTTTAGTCGAATTTTATCTCATTCAACCCTTTCGATTATGAATACTCTTGAGGTAAATAATCGTTTTATGAAGATTCTGAAATACAAAACCTGTACAACCTTCAAATGTTTTAGGAAAACAAAAAAAGCCGAGAGCTAATTCTCGGCTTTTCTTTTGTGTGCGGGTGAAGGGACTCGAACCCCCACGCCGTGAAGCACTAGATCCTAAATCTAGCGTGTCTACCAATTTCACCACACCCGCAGTTTGGCTTTAGGCGGGCACAAATATAATCAAGTTTTCTTAAAATAATTTTTAGCAAAAAGAAAAAGAAAGAATGTTTTGTACTTTTATACCCATACTTTCCCATCTATGAAGAAACTTGTCCAAGACCACAAAGAAATTTTTATTGAGCAACTGTTAGAATTACTCAAAATACCCTCAATTAGTGCAGATCGTCAATATAAAGAAGAGGTCAAAAAAACGGCACTATGGATCAAAAATGCACTGAATGATATTGGCTGCAGCACGGTTCAATTATACGAAACCGAAGGTCACCCCATCGTTTATGGAGAGATACGGACAGCGGATAAGGCTCCAACGGTTTTGGTGTATGGTCATTATGACGTTCAACCCCCCGATCCGCTCGAATTATGGGACAGTCCTCCTTTTGAACCTGTAATCAAAAAAACAGAATTACATCCCAACGGGGCTATTTTTGCCAGGGGAGCTTGTGATGACAAAGGACAAATGTTCATGCACCTCAAAGCAATTGAGCTTTTAATGAAAAAAAATGCCCTCAATTGCAATGTTAAATTTGTCATCGAAGGAGAGGAAGAAGTAGGCAGCGATCACTTGGAAAAATTCATTACAGATCATAAGAGCATGCTACAGTCGGACATCATACTCATCTCAGATACAGGCATCAATAGTATTGAAAACCCAGCCATTACGACTGGATTGAGGGGGCTCAGCTATATGGAAGTAACCGTAACTGGACCCAACAGAGATTTACACTCTGGCTTGTATGGAGGAACAGTAGCCAACCCAATCAACGTACTCTGTGAAATGATTGCTTCACTTCACGATGAAAACAAAAGAGTAAATATTCCTGGTTTTTATGATCGTGTAGTGGAAATTTCTGAAACCGAACGGCAGAAAATGAATGAAAATGGCACCGATGACAATAGTTTTAAAAATGCCATAGGAATTGAGGCAGTCGCAGGAGAAAAAGGATACAGTATATTGGAACGCAGATCTATACGTCCTACTCTCGATGTCAATGGAATTTGGGGGGGGTACACCGGTGAAGGAGCAAAAACCGTCATTGCCAGTAAAGCACATGCCAAAATTTCTATGCGATTGGTGCCCGATCAAGATTGGAAAACCATCAGCCAACTGTTTGAAAAACATTTTAGATCCATCGCTCCCCAAGGGGTAAAGATCGACGTAACGACGCACCACGGGGGTAGTGCCTATGTCACTCCAACAGATTCTCTGGCCTATAAGGCTGCAGAAAAAGCCTATCATGAGGTTTTTGGTACAATTCCCCATGCCAAAAGAGATGGGGGAAGTATTCCTATTGTCCCAATGTTTGAAAAAGTTTTGGGCAGCAAAACCCTATTGATGGGCTTTGGATTAGACAGCGACGCCATTCACTCGCCCAACGAGCACTATGGAATTGATAATTTTTTGAAAGGAATTGAGACCCTAACGCTTTTTTACCCCTACTTCACCACTTTACATCAGAAATGAAAGATCTCAATTTTTAAGTAAAAATAAATCTGAAGCGATACCGTCTGTCAAAAATTTTCCGCTTTTAGAGACTTTAAGAACGTCACCATCCCAAAAAACCCGTTGATCTATAAGGTGATCTTCTACTTGCTTTTCTAAATAACTGGAGTAATGATCTCCGAATAATTGATTTATTTTATGGAGGGAAACTCCCCATTGAGTTCTCAAACCAGTCATCAAATACTCATTAAAGGCCTCATGGGTTTTAAGATTTTCGTGCGAAGAAGGCAATACTCCCTGTTCGATGGATTTTAAATACTTTTTGTTGTTGGATACATTCCAACTCCTTTTTCTCCTTCCGTCAAAGCTATGAGCTGCTGGCCCAATACCGATATAAGCTACCCCCTTCCAATAATTACTATTATTCACAGAGTTGAATCCTGGTTTACTGAAATTAGAAAATTCATAGTGCTCAAAATTCGCCTCTTCCATTCTTTCCACCAAGCCATCGTATTGAGATTTGACCCACTCTTCATCAAGGAGGTCAATCTTTTTATTTTTGACCTGATGGGCCAATACAGTTTGAGGCTCAACCGTCAAAGCATAGGTCGACAAATGAGGGGGATCAAAAGATAAAATACGGTTCAAGTTGGACATCCATTGTGAAAGAGTACTGTAGGGAATTCCATAGATCAAATCGACGGAAAAATTATCATACAACAGCGCAGTCCATTCAATGGATTTTAGGGCTTGATCCGAATTATGAATTCGGTTCATCAACTTCAATTCAGAATCCAATAAAGATTGTATTCCGAGACTAAGACGGTTCACCCCTGCCGACTGCAGATCTTTGAGGTATTGGTAGGAAACGTCGTCGGGATTGACCTCCATGGTAATTTCAATATTCTCCTGAAATTGATTTGATTTTTCGACCCCTACAATCAACCGTTCAACAGACTGAGGAGACAACAAGGAGGGGGAACCTCCGCCAAAATAGACACTATCCAATTGATGGGGTAATTCTTCACTCCTCAGCTGCATTTCCTTTTCAAAAGCATCAATCATTTCTTTCTGATGTTTTAGCTGGGTAGAAAAGTGGAAATTACAATAATGACAAGCTTGACGGCAAAAGGGAAAGTGGAAATAGAGACCGGCCATTATCCTGATTTGATCTTATCGGGATTCTGACTGACAAAAGTCTGCCAACTGTTATACGTCTTAGTCGTCTGCGGTTTTCCTTGATTGAAAAAATGGCAAACTGCAGCGGCAAGTCCATCAGTAGCATCGAGGTTTTTGGGGAGTTGTTTGATATTCAAAAGACTCTGCAACATCTTAGCCACCTGCTCCTTTGAGGCATTTCCGCTTCCAGTAATCGCCATCTTTATTTTTTTTGGGGAGTATTCGGTGATAGGAACTTCACGATATAAACCCGCAGCCATAGCCACTCCTTGGGCCCTGCCTAATTTCAACATGGATTGAACATTTTTACCGAAAAAAGGAGCCTCAATAGCAATTTGATCGGGATGGTATTCCTCAATCAACCCTAATGTTCTGTCAAAAATATGCTTCAGTTTTATATAATGGTTTTCGTATTTCTTCAGCTGAAGCTCGTGCATTTGGAGGAGCTCCATTTGACCCTTTTCCACCTTAATCAACCCAAAGCCCATAATGGTAGTCCCTGGATCAATCCCTAAAATAATCTGTTCATTTGTGTTCATTCACTGGGCTGAGTACTGATTCGGATAGGTAAGGTGAATTGTGCGTCAACAAACACCCCCACGTTTGTTTTGGTTGCAGGAAGGGCTTGGGGTAAATTGGCTACTGCTTTTTTAAGAAGGTCATCTAAATTGGGAAGTGCCTCCGAAACACTGGTGGTGATTTCTGCATCTATAAGACTGAAAAAACCTTTCTTATCTACTTTCAATCGCAAAACAACAGCAGCTTCGACGGGAAGATTTGCTACTAAATTGGCTTCAGAGATAGACCTCTTTAACTGTTCAGAAATCAGACGATGAAAGCATTCCATCTGCTTGACTTTTTCTAAAGCTTCGCATTCTGGATAACTGGGGGACTGATCATTCGGGGACCAACGGGATGCTTTTGTGATTTCTTGACTGGATACCGTTGTTGACTCAAATAATTCACACGAAACAAACAGAACTAAAAGGAGAGGAGCCAACAGAATCAATTTTTTTATTTTAATTTTCATGGTAGGTTATTGTAGAATTTAAATTTACAAACTTTTGATTGAATTTATTATTCAAACATTTTTATTTTTG
>JAURMQ010000019.1 GCA_030830625.1 Flavobacteriaceae bacterium | reverse complement strand
TGATACGCTTCGCACTCGATCGGACCATCTTGATACGCTTCGCACTCGATCGGACCATCCTGAGCCTGCCGAAGGACCAAAGCTTGTACTACCCTAACCAATGTCTGGTCGAGTGGTTTTCTGAAAGAAAAGTGTATCAAGACGCCTACACCCGATCTCGATACGCTTCGCACTCGATCGAACAATCTCGATACGCTTCGCACTCGATCGGACCATCCTGAGCCTGCCGAAGGATCATCGCTATTTCCCTGTAACCGGAGGTTTCCTGTTTTTCCCTTTTACTACTCTTCATTTGGGGAATAAGCTTTATAAATAAGTTTATTTCATCTTCGTAGGATTATTATACTTAATATTAAACCACTCTTGAAGCTGGGTTATTCCCGTCTTAAGTTCATCAAAAGAGTAAACTGTACAATAAGGTTTGTTGCACTGATTGTCCTGTATCTTTCATCCAAGTGGAACCGAATACTCAGACATTCTTAAATCTTTACTCCATTTTTTTCCATTATTCGCTTAAATAATAGTTTATCTGCTTCCCCTTTTAAAATTTCCTTAGAACATTAAATTATGATCCTTCAGCGTTTGCATTATTATTACGAATAAAGCACGCCAAAACCTGCAGTAGTCAATAAAAGAAATACGGAAATGGGGAACAATAAAAATCCCCACATTTGGGGTTTGGATTTCATTTTGTTTTTTCAGAAAGGTATTACAATCCCGATAAATATCCCAAAACATTTTCTTCGATGCGTTGGGCGATGCGGGTGGTATCGGCTTTGACAAAACTTTCGCCGGTAATGTTTTCGTAGAGTTCGATATAACGTTCGGAAACGGAAGTAATGTAGGAGTCGGACATAAGGGGCGGCTTCTGCCCTTCTAATCCTTGAAAACCCTCCGAAATGAGCCATTGTCTTACAAATTCTTTAGACAATTGTTTTTGGGCTGCTCCTTGGGCCTGACGCTCGGCATAGCCCTCGGCATAGAAATAGCGAGAGGAATCGGGGGTATGTATTTCATCGATCAAGACGATCTCACCCTTGATGGTTTTACCGAATTCGTATTTGGTGTCAACAAGAATCAAGCCTCGAGATTGAGCAATTTCACTTCCCCTTTGGAAAAGGGCTTGGGTATAGACTTCCAATTGGCGATAATCGGCCTCACTTACGATGCCTTGTTCGATGATGGCTTCACTGGAAATGTCTTCATCGTGTCCCGCTTCGGCTTTGGTCGCTGGAGTGATGATGGGCTTAAAAAAAGCATCGTTTTCGATCATCCCTTCGGGCATATTCACTCCACAGAGGCTTCTTTTACCTGCCTTGTACTCTCTCGCCGCATGACCCGAGAGATAGCCCCTTATGACCATTTCCACCTTAAAAGGTTCACAGCGTTGACCGATGGCCACATTGGGATCGGGAGTAGCGGTCAGCCAGTTGGGAACAATGTCCTCGGTAGCGGCCATCATTTGAGTGGCAATTTGATTGAGGATTTGCCCTTTATAAGGGATTCCCCGCGGCATTACTACATCAAAAGCCGATAGGCGGTCTGAGGCCACCATGACCAGCAAATCATTTTCCAATTCATAGACTTCCCTGACTTTACCATTGTAGTGGGACAACTGTCCTGGAAAGTGAAAATCGCAATGGGTGAGAGTATTTGTCAAAAGCTTTAGTTGTGATGTTCTATATGTTTGTAAGCATCGATGACTTTTTTCACTAAGGGATGACGGATCACATCTTTTTCGTCCAAAGTAATGATTCCAATGCCCTCAGTTTCTTTTAGGATCAATAGAGCTTCTTTGAGCCCCGAAATCACCCTGCGGGGCAAATCGATTTGACCAGGATCGCCTGTAACCATAAATTTGGCATTGCGGCCCATACGGGTCAAAAACATTTTCATCTGTGCATGGGTGGTGTTTTGTGCTTCGTCCAATATCACAAATGCATTGTCGAGTGTTCGTCCCCTCATAAAAGCCAATGGGGCAATCTGGATGGTTCCATTTTCGATATGACTGTTGAGCTTTTCTTGAGGAATCATATCCCGAAGGGCATCGTACAGGGGCTGCATGTAGGGGTCTAATTTTTCTTTTAAATCTCCCGGCAGAAAACCTAAGTTTTCTCCCGCTTCCACCGCTGGACGGGTGAGGATGATTCTTTTGACCTGTTTGTCTTTTAGGGCTTTGACCGCCATGGCAACACCGGTATAGGTTTTTCCGGTTCCCGCAGGGCCTATGGCAAAGATCATGTCGTTTTTTTTGGACGCTTCCAGCAGCAGCTGCTGGTTGAAGCTCTGGGTTTTAATGACCTTACCGCCCACTCCGTGAAGGATGAAGTTATCACTGCCGGAACCGGGATCAAAATCCGAAGAATCTTGGGCTGTGACGATACGTTCTATGGTATGTTCGTTAAGGTTGTTGTACTTTCCAAAATGGGAAATCATCATCTCTACACGTTTGTCAAACTCTTCGAGTTGAGATTCTTCTCCAAAGGCCTTCAGCGTACTGCCTCTCGCTACAATTTTAAGCTTGGGGTAATAGTACCTTAGTTTTTCTATGTTGCTGTTTTGTTGTCCGAAAAATTCCTGAGGATTTACCTCCGAAAGCTCAATTTTTATTTCGTTCAAAGGATAGTCAATTAAAAAAAATTAATTTTGCTCATTGTATGTCTGAATTCAAAATTAAATAATTTTATCCACTAAACTCCTATGCCCATAGTAACTTTAATGACCGATTTTGGAAATAAAGATTTTGCTGTGGCCGCTGTCAAAGGAGCCATTCTCAGTTCCGTAGAGCATCCGCAAATAGTGGACATCAGCCACGAAATCGACCCTTACAATTCTACTCAGGCCGCTTATGTCATCAAAAATGCCTACAAAACCTTTCCCAAGGGCAGTATTCACATCATTGGTGTTGAATCGGAAAAAACCCCAGAAACCGAGCATCTGGTCATGTTTTTTGACGGTCATTATTTTATTGGGGCCGACAATGGTATTTTCTCCATGATCATGGGAGGACTGAAATGCGAAAAAATGGTATCGATCAACATCCACGACAAAATGCCAAACTCCTATGCTGTTTTGGAGGTGTTTGTTGAGGTAGCTGCCCACATTTCCCGAAACGGATCACTGGATGTAGTCGGTAAAGCTATTGAGGAAATAAAAGAAATCAAAGAGTTGAGACCCGTCATCAATCCGCAAGGAGATCAAATATTGGGAGCCGTGATCTATGTGGACAATTACGGCAATGTGATCACCAACATCACCCGAAAGATATTCCATGAAGTTGGGAAGTCCAGAGACTTCACCATTTTTGCGAGAAATGTCAAGTTCAGAAAAATTTACGAAACCTATAGCGATGCCATCGACTTCACCCTTCCCAAGGAAAAGAGGGATGAAGCAGGAAAAAAAATTGCGCTTTTCAACGATGCCGATCACTTGGAACTGGCCATCTACAAAAGCAATACAAAGACCGTAGGAAGTGCACAGTCTCTGTTTGGACTGGAATACAGAGAAACCGTAACCATCAAATTTGAATAGAATGTGGGCATTGGTAAAAAGAGAATGGTTTGTTTTTTTCAGTACCCCTTTGGGTTATCTTACTTTGGGAATTTTTCTCAGCCTATCTACTCTATTCCTCTGGTTTTTGGACAGCGATTTCAATCTGCTCAATGCGGGTTTTGCCGATCTCAACGCCTTTTTTGTTTTGGCGCCTTGGTTGTTTTTATTTTTGGTTCCAGCCCTTTGCATGCGAAGCTTTTCCGACGAAATTCGTTTGGGGACTTTGGAACTCCTGCTCACCAAGCCCTTGAGTCTTTGGCAAATTGTGCTGGGTAAATACTTCGCCAATCTATTGTTGTTATTGGCCGCCCTCCTGCCCACCCTATTCTACTTTTTGGCATTAAAGACGCTCCAATGGGAGGATACGCCCTTGGATTGGGGCAGTGCTTTTGCCTCTTATTTAGGTTTATTTTGGGTAGGTGCCACTTTTGCATCTCTCGGTCTTTTCTCTTCTTTGATCACCAAAAATCAAGTGACTGCTTTTCTGTTGACTCTGATGCTTTGTTTTGTTCAGTTTTACGTTTGGAAAGCCATTGCCGATCTGATGCAACACGAGGCATTTTATCGTTTTTTCAACCACATCGGTATGTTCGAACATTATCTCAGTCTCCGTCAAGGGGTAATAGCGCTCGACGATGTGATTTACTTTTTGGGATTGAATTACATATTGCTCTATTTGACTACATTAAGGTTGAACCGAATCCAAAATCATTAGGCATGAAAAACCGCACGCGATGGTTTAAAAACCTAATCATTCCACTGCTGTTGATTTTTGCAGCACAAGACATTCATTACCAATGGGATGTTACACAAGACCAGCGATACACGCTTAACGAAAAAACCAAAACACTTTTGGAAGGGCTGGAGCACCCCCTCAAGATTGATGTTTTTTTGACGGGTAAATTGCCTGCAGAGTACCTCCGACTGCAGCGCGAAATTACCACATTAATGAAGAGTATGGAAAAGCATACCGACCAACTGATCGTGGAGTTTGTTGACCCTTTTGAGGGGGGAGACCCTACCGAAACGCTGATCGGAGAAATGTCCCAATATGGTCTTCCTCCAGAATACATTGTTGCCGATCAAAACCAAGCCTTGGAACAAACGGTCGTTTTCCCTTGGGCCATGATCAACGACGGAAATAAAAGTTTAAGAATCCCGCTGTTGGAAAAGGTTTTGGGCGATGACGAACCCCAAAAAATCAACCGATCGATAGCACAATTAGAGTTCCATTTTTTTGATGCCTTGTATAAAATCACTCAAAAACAAAAGCCAACCTTAGCTGTATTGACTTCCCATGGCACCTCCGAGGCCATCAAGGTGGCTGATTTTATGCAGAGTTTACAACCCTATTACCAATTGGCTTCCTTTGATTTGAAAGCGTTGGAAGACGATCCCGAAAAAACAATGGAAAACCTCAAACGCTTTCCCTTACTACTGGTCTCCAATCCTTCCCAACCCTTTACCGAAACTGAAAAATACCTGTTAGATCAACATCTGATCGGAGGAGGAAAACAATGGTGGGCCATCAATGCAACAGCTGTAAATCGAGACAGTTTGTTCAGTGCTGGAGGTACTGCTGTTGCCATGGGACGGTCGCTCCATTTGGAAAATCTCTTTTTTAAATACGGTTTCCGATTGCAAAAAAACCTCATCAAAGACCTGTACTGTGCGCCAATAGTATTGGCGAATGGAACAGCATCTCAAGCCCAATACCTGCCCTATCCATGGCCCTATTATCCATTGTCAAAACCCAATGAAAACCAACTGTTTGGATCAAACGCAGGCAATGTAATCTTGTCTTTTGCCTCCACCATCGACACCCTCAAAAGCCCTGCTGAGAAAACAGTATTGATAGGCAGTTCTGATTTTTCCAAAAGCCTACAAACTCCTTGGGTAATTAGGCTTCAGGACGCCTCCAAAAAAATAGCTCCTGCTACATTCAATCAAAGCTCACAGCCTATGGGGGTTTTACTGAAAGGAAAGTTCAACTCTGCTTTTGAAAACCGAATCAAACCCACATTATTGAACCAAGTGAAAACCACAGGCCATAGCGAATTGATTGTTTTTTCGAGCGGTAGCATTGCCGAAAATCAGGTGGATAAAGGCAAACCATTGGAATTGGGATACGACAAATGGACTCATAATTTCTATTTCAATAAAGTGTTCCTTCAACAATCCATTCATTACATGATGGGCAACACCGCTTTGCTCAACATTAAAAAGAAGTCGGTCATGCTTCCTCGTCTGAACCCAGAAAAAGTGAAAAAGATTTCAGGTCGTCTAAAAGCAGGACTATTGCTTAGCCCTTTGTTGGTTCTTTTTCTTATAGGAGGGGTATTTTACCGTTTGAGAATTCGCAAATTTGGTCAATAACTTTTGATAACTTCATTTTTTTGTAAATCTGTGAAGATTTATATTTATGCAAAATAATCCAAGTCCATGAAATTTATTATTTCAAGCGAATCACTTCTAAAAGAACTTCAGATTTTAGGAGGGGTCATCAACAATACCAACACTCTCCCTATTCTGGATAATTTTTTATTTCATCTGAATGGGAATCAGTTGATCTTAACAGCCTCTGATCTGGAGACTTCCATGTCTTCAACGATAGCCGTAGAGTCGGAAGACAGCGGACTGATTGCCTTACCGGCGCGTCTGCTTTTGGATACACTCAAAACCTTTCCCGAACAGCCTTTGACTTTTGTCAAAACAGAAAACAACACGGTTGAGATCAGCGCCAACAATGGAAAATACGCTGTAGCCTCACTCAATGGAGAGGACTTCCCAAGAGCAACGCAAGTCAAAGATCCGAGCAAAACGCAGATCAACGCTTCGGTTTTGGCCACTGCCATCAACGCAACTTTATTTGCATCGGGCAACGACGACCTTAGACCGGTAATGAGTGGTGTATTTTTCCAATTCAACACCTCCGAGTTGACCTTTGTGGCGACCGATGCTCACAAATTGGTAAAATACACACGCACCGATATTCAGGCCGATAAAAATGCCGAATTCATCATGCCCAAAAAACCCCTTCAATTGTTGAAAGGAATACTTCAGGGAGTTCGGGAAGATGTAGTGATCGAATACAACGAAACCAATGCGGAATTCAGTTTTGGAAATGTCAGGATGACCTGTCGCCTCGTAGAAGGAAAATACCCCAATTACGAAGCGGTGATTCCCAAAGAAAATCCTAATGTAATGCAGATTGCGCGTAACGAATTTCTCAATTCGGTGAAAAGAGTAAGCATTTTCTCCAATAAGACTACCCATCAGATCCGACTTAAATTGGCAGGTGCCAATTTACAAGTTTCGGCCGAAGATTTTGACTACAGCAATAAGGCAGAGGAAAGATTGGGGTGCGAATATCTCGGGGATGACCTCCAGATAGGCTTCAATTCAAGATTCCTGATTGAAATGTTGAATAACATCAGTTGCGATGAAATAAAATTATCCATGTCGCTGCCTAACCGGGCTGGAATCCTTACCCCTATGGATCATGTGGATGATGGAGAAAACATTACCATGCTGGTGATGCCCGTTATGCTGAATGACTAAAGTATAGGCCTCAGTTACCCTCCAAAAAAAACCAACGTTTTCCAATAATGGAGAGGGGGAGGAATGAAGTTACTTGACCGCCGCAGAAAGGGCACTTGAACTCCTTTGATAGGTTCCGTTTTCCAATTTTTCTCGGATGTGAGCAAAAGCCTCTAACGTTTCGTTTACATCTTCAAGGGTGTGCGAAGCTGTAGGAATTAACCTCAACAGAATCAACCCCTTAGGTATTACAGGATACACTACTATGGAACAAAAAATACGGTGGTTTTCTCTTAAATCTTTAACCAATGCCATCGCCTCAGGGATGCTTCCTTTGAGATAAACAGGAGTAACACAACTCTGTGTCTTCCCAATATCAAAACCGTTTTCTTTTAAGCCGTTCTGCAAGGCATTGACGTTTTCCCAAAGTTTGGCCTTAAATTCCGTTTGATTTCTGAGCATGTCCAATCTTTTGAGCGCTCCTTTCACCAATTGCATTTGTAGGGATTTGGCAAACATTTGCGAACGCATGTTATATCTCAAATAGTCAATGATTTCTTTATCGGCAGCAATGAAAGCTCCTGTAGAGGCCATCGACTTGGCAAAGGTGGCAAAATAAACATCGATATCGTCTTGTATGCCTTGCTCGACTCCAGCTCCTGCCCCATTTTTACCTAAGGTCCCAAAACCGTGAGCATCATCTACCAAAAAACGGAATTTGTATTTGCTTTTAAGGGCTGCAATTTCTTTGAGTTTGCCTTGCTCTCCTCGCATACCGAAAACCCCCTCAGAGATCACTAAAATCCCTCCTCCAGTTTGTTCTGCTACCTTTTCGGCACGTTGTAGATTTTTTTCAAGACTTTCGATATCATTGTGTTGGTAGGTAAAACGTTTTCCCAAATGAAGTCGAACTCCATCGACTATACATGCATGAGCATCGACATCATAAACGATCACATCGTCTTTGCCTACTAAGGTGTCAACGGTGGAAAGAATTCCTTGGTAACCAAAGTTCAATAAATATGCAGCTTCTTTGCTGACAAATTCAGCCAATTCTCTTTCCAACTGCTCATGGAGGTCGGTATGTCCCGACATCATTCTCGCTCCCATAGGATAGGCAGAACCATACTCCGCCGCTGCCTCGGCGTCTACTTTTCTCACTTCGGGATGGTTGGCCAAACCCAAATAGTCGTTGACACTCCAAGTGATGACTTCTTTCCCCATAAAATACATTCGGTTGCTGATGGGTCCTTCCAACTTAGGGAAGACAAAATAACCTTCAGCATATTCGGCCCATTTACCAACGGGACCTTTATTTTCGTAAAATCGGTCAAATAAGTCTTTAATCATTGTATCCTTCGGGTGTATCTGTTCAAATGTATTCGATTTTATTGGGAGCTTCTTGATTGGTAGTATCAAAAAAACCTTGCTCATTCATCCAATCGTCGCTGTATATTTTACTCATATAGCGTGAACCGTGGTCGGGAAAGATGATGACCACCACACTGTCTCGATTGAATTTCTTCTTTTTATTGAGTTGTTTTACGGCTTGCATGGCAGCACCGGAGGTGTATCCTACAAAAAGCCCCTCTTTTCGAGTGACTTCCCTTGCTGTATGGGCGCTGTCCTCATCGGTTACCTTGATAAAACTGTCTATGGTATCGAAATCTGTGGCCGTAGGAATTAAATTTTTACCCAAACCTTCAATGCGATAGGGATAAATCTCATCGGTATCCAACTCTCCAGTCTCGTGGTATTTTTTCAATACAGATCCATAGGCATCTACCCCAATGATTTCGATATTTGGGTTTTGTTCTTTTAAATATTTTGCACAACCAGAAATGGTTCCCCCTGTTCCAGAACAAGCCACCAAGTGGGTGATTTTACCCGCCGTTTGTTCCCAAATTTCTGGACCTGTGGTTTTGTAATGGGCTTCAATATTGAGGTTGTTGAAATACTGATTGATGTAAACCGAATCTTTTATTTCATTGTGTAAAGTCTTGGCCACTTGATAATAAGATCGGGGATCCTCTGCCGAAACATTGGCGGGGCAAACATACACTTTGGCGCCCATGGCATGCAACATATCGATCTTATCTTTGGAAGATTTAGAACTCACCGCCAATATGCATTCATACCCCTTGATCAAAGAAACCATTGCCAAACTGAACCCCGTATTTCCTGAGGTGGTCTCTATGATGGTATCGCCGGGCTTAAGAATGCCCTTTTTCTCAGCCTCATTGATAATGTACAATGCAATTCTGTCTTTGTTGGAGTGGCCTGGGTTGTAAGCTTCGAATTTCGTAAAGAAACTGCCATCAAAGCCTTCAACAATTTTTTCCAAACGAATGAGTGGAGTATCGCCAATCAATGATAGGATATTTTTTTCCACCTTCATCTTGCTGTTGGTTTTATTCTTTTCTATCATTTCCATTACAAAAATAACACTTTTTTTTAAAGACTATTTGTCTTCCAGATCAATTATAAAGGCAAACTTTTTTGCCAATTCTTTTAAGCCATCGAATCGTCCAGAAGCACCGCTGTGTCCAGCTTTCATATTGGTATCCAAAAACAATACATTTTGCCCCGTCTTTTTTGACCTCAGTCGCGCTACCCATTTGGTAGGCTCAAAATACTGGACTTGAGAATCGTGTAAACCCGAAGTCACCAACATATGTGGATACTCTTGATTTTTGACTTGATCGTAAGGTGAATAAGAAAGCATGTATTCGTAATACTCCTTTTGATTGGGATTGCCCCATTCGTCGTATTCAGAAGTGGTGAGCGGAATGGTATCGTCTAACATAGTAGTCACCACATCCACAAAAGGAACATCAGCAATTACGCCCTTATACAATTCTGGATTCGTATTTACGATTACTCCCATCAATAGCCCCCCTGCAGATCCCCCTTGTGCGTAGAGGTGATCGGGAGAAGTGTATTTTTTTTCGATGAGAAATTTGGAGCAATCTACAAAATCATTAAAAGTATTTTTTTTCTTCAACAACTTCCCCTCTTCGTACCATTGCCTTCCCAAGTATTCCCCCCCCCTAATATGTGCTATGGCAAACACAAATCCACGGTCCAATAAACTCAAACGGGTGGACGAAAAAGAGGGATCAATGGTATGACCATAAGATCCATAGGCATAGAGTAAAAGAGGCGTTTGCTCATTCAACTTAGTGCTTTTGTGATAGACCATAGAAATGGGAATCTTTAACCCATCTCTGGCATCGGCCCATAATCTTTGAGATGTGTAGTGATCTGGAGAGAAATTACCCCCCAATATTTCTTGTGTTTTTAAAATCGTCTTTTCTTGAGTAGTCATATCAAACTCAATGACCGAAGTGGGCGTGGTGAGTGAATTGAAAACGTAGCGCAATTTGGAGGATTTAAAATCAGGATTGTACGAGATATAAAGGGTGTAAGTTTCTTCCTCCATAGGAAGGAGGTAGTCTTCTGTTTTATCCCAACGCATGACCCTCAAGGTGGACAGCCCATTGACCCTTTCATTGACCACCCAATATTGGTCGAATAATTCAAAATCCTCAATCAAAACATCCTCACGATGCGGCAGAAGAGGCTCCCAAAAATCCGTGCTCGTCTGGTCGATTGGGGTACGCATGATCATAAAATTTTTGGCACCCTTGAAATTGGTGAGTAGGTAAAAATGATCTCCAAAGTGTTCAACATCGTATTCCAAATCGACAGCACGGGGCTGAATTACCTTAAAAGTGGACTCTGGCCGATCGGATTCGATGAATCGATGTTCACTGGAAGTCGTACTGTGAGAAGATATAAAAATGTATTTTCTTGACTTAGAAGAATTGACATAGACCGAAAAGGTCTCGTCGGCTTCTTCATATACCAGCTCATCCTCTTGATTTTGAGTGCCAATTCGGTGTTTAAAAACGGCTTCAGAACGAAGGGTTTGTTCATTTTTTTGGGTGTAAAAAAGCGAGGCGTTGTCTGCAGCCCATACGCTTCCTCCTGTTGTGTTTGGAAGACTTGTATTCAAAAGCCTACCGCTTTGAAGGTCTTTGACCTTGATGGTATATTGCCGTCGGGAAACCGTATCTATACCGTAAGCCACCTTGGTGTTGTCAGGACTCACAGCGATTCCTACCAATCGAAAATAATCCTGCCCTTGAGCCATTTCATTGCAATCAAATAATAGTTCTTCCTCTGCAGTCAACACCTCTTTTTTACGAACGTATATGGGATAATCTTTCCCTTCTTCGTATCGAGTGATGTACCAATAGCCATTATAAAAATAAGGCACAGAAGTATCGTCTTCCTTGATTCGTGCTCGCATCTCTTCATAAAGATCTTTTTGGAGCGACTGAGTGTGGGAAGTCATTTTTTGATAGTAGTCGTTTTCACGATCCAAATAATCCAAAACCTCGGGGTTGTCCCTTTCATTCAACCAATAATAGGGGTCCATACGGACATGATCGTGAATCTTATGCTGATGTGGAACTTCTTCCACTACGGGTGGACTTATGTTGGAAATAGGCATGCGCTTATGGTTTGAATTACATCCAAGGGCAAAAGTAATTGAGTAAATCAACGGAAAAAAAATTCTAAGGTAAAAGTTTTTGTGTTTCATAAGCAGGTTATTCTTTCGGTGACTTAATTTGAAATTTTCGTTGGGTTAAAGAATTAAAAATTAATTTTGTCATAAGTTAATTTACAAAAAATATAAAAATGATTTCTTCTGAAAAAGAAAAAAATCTTGAAGATCGCCTTGGTGCGTTAAGGGGGTACCTTTGACATAGATGCCAAAAAAATAGAGATCAATAATCTTGAAGAGAAAACTTTAGCTCCTGGTTTTTGGGATGATGCTCAAAAAGCAGAAAAACTAATGCGCGAAATAAAAAGCCTAAAAAAATGGGTGGAGGATTACGAGAGCATTAAACAAAGTCAGGAGGACCTTGGTGTTTTATTAGAATTCCTCAAAGTTGGAGAAATTACCGAAGCTGAAGTAGAAGAACACTTGAGCAAAACGCTTAGTTCATTGGAGGATATTGAATTCCGAAATATGCTCTCAGAGGAAGGAGACGACTTGAGCGCTGTGCTTCAAATTACTGCAGGAGCAGGAGGAACAGAAAGTTGTGATTGGGCAGAGATGTTGATGCGCATGTACTTGATGTGGGCCGATAAACATAAGTACACGGTTAGAGAACTCAACCATCAGGCTGGAGAGGTGGCTGGAATCAAAACCGTAACCATAGAAATCAACGGTACCTTCGCATTCGGTTGGCTCAAAGGTGAAAACGGCGTACACCGATTGGTCCGTATCTCTCCTTTTGACAGCAATGCGAAAAGACATACTTCTTTTGCTTCCGTTTATGTCTATCCTTTGGTTGACGACACCATCGAAATCATAATCAGTCCATCGGAATATACCTGGGAAACCATGCGGGCCAGTGGTGCGGGAGGACAAAATGTGAATAAAGTGGAAACCGCAGTACGGCTGAGACACCACCCTACGGGCATCATCATAGAAAACTCTGAAACCCGCTCGCAATTGGAAAATAAAAACAAGGCGATGCAGTTGTTGAGGTCCCAACTTTATGAAATCGAATTGCAGAAAAAACTTTCCGCAAGAAACGAAATTGAGGCCTCTAAAAAGAAAATCGAATGGGGGTCGCAAATCAGAAATTACGTAATGCATCCCTACAAACTGGTGAAAGACGTAAGAACTCAAACCGAAAGCAATGATGTAGATGCTGTAATGAATGGCGGAATTGATGCCTTCCTGAAAAGCTATTTGATGTTGATGGGACAAAAAGAAAACTAATGTGATGAGCAAAATAAAAAATATCATTTTCGATTTGGGCGGCGTCCTGATTGATTGGAATCCCGAATATGTTTACTTAGACGTTTTTGAGGGGGATCGTAAAAAAATGAAATGGTTTTTCGATGAAATCTGCACCATGGATTGGAATGAAAATCAGGATGCAGGCTATCCTCTCCAGCAGGCTACAGAAGATCGGGTGAAAATGTTCCCTCAATACGAGGAATGGATCCGGATGTATTACGGACGCTGGGAGGAAATGTTAGGCGAAGCCATTCAAGAGAACGTTGAAATATTAAATCAACTGCTGAAAAACCCTGCTTACAGGTTGGTCGCTTTGACCAACTGGAGTGGTGAAACTTTTCCTGTGGCCTTGGAGCGCTTTGAATTTCTTCATCGGTTTGAAGGTATCGTCGTTTCAGGTACCGAAAAAATGCGCAAACCTTTTCCCGAAATATATCAATTGACTTTAGACCGTTATGGATTCACGGCTTCCGAATCCTTATTTATTGATGACAATCTGAGGAACATTGAAGCCGCCTCTGCAATGGACCTACAAACCCTTCATTTCAAAAATCCTGCAGATCTCAAATCAAACTTAGAGAAAAAGGGAATTCTTCTTTAAAAAGGGGTATCATCCTCTGGTGGGAGGTCAAAGGCATCGTCAGGAGCTGGGAATTTGTCTAGCGTATTGGATCCCATATCGTAGGTATTCATCTTGGACTGAAATTCGTATGCGTCATTGGATTGCAAATCTTCGAACTTACCCAACTGACCTATAAATTTCATTCTGATATTATCCAACCCTCCGTTACGGTGTTTGGCGACAATAAATTCTGCCTGTCCCACAGATGAAGTATGCTCTTCATCATCCCATTCGTCAATACCATAATACTCCGGTCTGTAGATGAAGGATACAATATCTGCGTCTTGCTCAATGGCACCAGATTCTCTGAGGTCGGACAACATAGGGCGTTTGGTTCCCCCTCTGGTTTCCACCGCTCTCGAAAGCTGAGACAAAGCGATTACGGGAATGTCTAATTCTTTAGCAAGCGACTTTAGGTTTCTTGAGATGGAAGATATTTCTTGTTCACGATTCCCTGATTTGCTAGTGTTTCCAGCTGTCATCAATTGTAAATAGTCCACAATGATGAGCTTGATACCGTGTTGAGAAGCCAATCTTCTCGCCTTAGCACGAAGATCAAAAATGGACAATGCTGGAGTATCATCAATAAACAAAGGGGCCTTTTCCAAATCACCAACCTTCACATTGAGCTGTTTCCATTCATGACTCTCCAATTTTCCAGTCCTCAGTTTTTCGGAGGAAAGACCTGTTTCTGCAGAAATCAGTCGAGTGATCAATTGAACAGAAGACATTTCTAAGGAAAAAAAAGCTACGGGTGTTTGTTGGGTTACCGCTATATTTCGGGCCATAGATAGGGTCAATGCGGTCTTACCCATACCCGGTCTTGCCGCAATAATAATTAAATCACTGGGCTGCCAACCAGAGGTAAGCTTGTCCAGCTTTTCAAATCCAGTGGAAACACCACTCAAACCGTCTTTACTGGCTATTTCTTCAATTTTTTTCTTGGCCAACATGACCAAATTTTGTGCCGTATCCGAAGATTTTTTGATATTGCCTTGGGCCACATCATACAATTTGGATTCTGCTTCATCCAATAAATCAAATACATCTATAGATTCCTTGTAGGAAGATTCAATGATCTCATTAGAAATACGAATCAAACTTCTTTGAATGTATTTTTGTAAAATAATACGTGCGTGAAATTCGATGTGAGCAGAAGAAGCTACCTTTTGGGTGAGTTGAACCAAATAGAAATCCCCTCCCACGCTTTCCAATTTTCCGCTTTTTCTCAAATCTGTTGAAACGGTAAGCAGATCAATGGGTTGAGAATTTTGAAATAAATTATAAATGGATTCAAAAATATTTTGATGTGCCGTTTTGTAAAAAGCTTCGGGTTGCAGCAAGTCAATCACCTCATCTACTCCTTTTTTATCAATCAACATTGCCCCCAATACAGCCTCCTCCAACTCGAGAGCCTGAGGGGGAATTTTACCCTGTTGTAAGCTGATTACCGTTCCGGATGAAGGCTTATTCGCTTGAATGATTTTAGTTTTTTCCATGACGGCTAATGTAGTCGCTTTAAAGGTTCCTCCAACGAATAAAATGTGTGATTTATCTTACAGGGGTAAACAAATTGACTGTTAATAAAAAAAAATACTTGTTAATAAGACCCAGAAGTACAGGAAGATCTATGATTGAAAAGTTCCCATTTTGGAAAATTTTTCTCTTCTCGATTGAATTAATTGATCGCTGGTCATTTTATCGAGTTTCCGGAATGCCTCTATAATTTGTTTTCGAACCGATAGAAAAACTTCTTCACGATCGTAATGTGCCCCTCCAAGCGGTTCCTTGATGATTTTGTCAATCAAT
>JAURMQ010000153.1 GCA_030830625.1 Flavobacteriaceae bacterium | reverse complement strand
TGAACCCGCTCTTCAGGCCTTAGAATCCGCAAAAAGAGCTTTTGATAGGGGAAAAGGTCAATGGCCTACCATGCGGGTAAGAGAACGTTTAAATTGTTTGCAACGATTTGCTGATAAAATGAAATTACACCGTGAGGAAATTGTCAAATTGCTCATGTGGGAGATTGGTAAATCGCTCGGTGATTCTGAAAAAGAATTTGATCGTACGGTTGACTATATCTACGATACGGTCGAGGCATATAAAAAGTTGGATCAAAAGAGTGCTAAGTTTGAGAAAGCAGGGGGGATTTATGCGCACATACGCCGAAGCCCCTTGGGTGTTGTATTGTGTTTAGGTCCATACAATTATCCCCTTAACGAAACTTTTTGTTTGCTCATTCCCGCCATTGTTATGGGAAATACAGCAGTATTCAAACCGGCCAAACACGGGGTGCTTTTGATTACTCCTTTGTTGAAGGCCTTTCAAGAGTGCTTTCCCGCGGGTGTCGTGAATATTGTTTTCGGACGCGGTAGAAAAATCGCTCAACCCATCATGAAAACGGGTCATGTAGATGTGTTGGCTTTGATCGGTCACAGCTCTTCTGCAGTGGCGCTTCAGGATGAACATCCTAACAAAAACCGACTTCGATTGGTATTGGGCTTAGAAGCTAAAAACCCAGGTGTGATTTTACCGGATGCCGATTTGGATCACACCATCAAGGAGTGTATTTCGGGGACCCTCTCCTATAATGGACAGCGTTGTACTGCTCTTAAGGTTCTTTACGTTCATGAATCCATCATCGATCAGTTCAATAAAAAATTCTCAGAAGCCGTCGACGAATTAAAATACGGATTGCCATGGGAAAAAGATGTTTTCTTGACCCCTCTTCCTGAGCCCAATAAACCCCAGTACATCAAAGACCTTATTGATGATGCTATTGCCAAGGGAGCTAAAGTGATGAATAAAAAAGGAGGTCAGATGTCTGATAATTATACTTATCCTGCAGTGATCTATCCCGTTAATGATTCTATGAATCTTTACCACGAGGAGCAATTTGGACCCGTAGTTCCCATCATTTCGTACAAAGACATTAACGAACCCTTGGATGCTATGGCCCTTTCTGACTATGGTCAGCAAGTAAGTTTATTTGGAAGAGATGTTCGTAAAATTGGTCCATTGATCGATATTTTAGCCAATTTGGTTTGCCGTGTCAATCTCAATAGTGCCTGCCAAAGAGGTCCAGATGTTTACCCTTTTACGGGAAGAAAAAACTCTGCAGTGAGCACTTTAAGTGTTTTCGATGCGCTGAGATCTTTTTCAATTCGATCTTTCGTCGCCTCCAAAGACAATCCATACAACAACGAAATCCTTGAAACTTTGTTAAACTCCAATGAGTCCAATTTTGTTTCTTCGGATTACATTTTGTAGTAGAATTCAATTTTTGATTCGATAGATTTTTAACCTTTTTTGGATAAAAATCCTCAGATTTCCACCCTCCATTACCGGAACCAATGATAATTGCGCCCTATTATTCTTCAGTTCCGGGGTACATTATAGGAGGGTATCCTATACTTTGAAAACAACATTCGATTCAAAGGTTTAGTCTATTTTACGATCCATCTACCAAAGCTCTTTACTGATGATATCGAATAGCAGTAACTCTGGAAAAAACTGCCAATCAAAAGCGTGTAATTGGTTGGCGAGATGATGATGATGGTCTTGATCCAATATATAGTTTATTGGTTTATGAATGATCCTTGTTTTGGAGTAGGTTTTTTCGACTTCGTCTCTTAATCTGTAAAAATCTTTTTGCAGTTGAAGTATTTTCGATTTTTCAATGATCCGTTCTTCTACGTTGGAAGCGTGGTCAAACCCTCTCAGCGCCAAAAGGATTTTAGGGGTCAGTTCTACTATTTCGTTTACCCTTTGATATACCTCTAATGTATAGGAATTCCTTGAGGATAGCTTTTGCATTTGCTCAATCTTTTTTCGAATTTGCTTTGTGCTTTCGATCATTTTTTCAGCTAGAGCCAGTCTTTCTTGATGATCAATAGACCATTGCCCAGGCTGAGCAGTATTGGGTAATTCGATCAAAGTTTCCCGACTGGATTCTCCCATTTCCTTCAGGTAGTTTCTTTTGTTTCCTTTCAGTAAAATATTTTTCCATTGCCCTACAGGTTGTTCTAAAGAATCGATAAATGCATATGCATCATCTGATACTGAATGGGAAAACTCCCTTTGGCGGTAGGCTTTTTTCAGGTCGTTTTTACTGAGTTGATCTCCAGACCAAGTATCGTTGGCAAAGGCGATAATACCTCGGTGGTACAATTCAAAATGGGGAGAATCGTCATCCCATAAGGTCAATAAAAGACCGTTTAAACCTGTTTCAATAGACGAAAGGGCGAAAGAGCGAATATTGTCCATATTGCTTTCTCTTTGAGGCATCAACACCCAACGGGTTTGTCCAGCAGTAGCCCCCATTACTTTGAATCCACGATCTCTAAACCATTGCATGGCTTTGGTATTTCCATAGGCTTCAGGACTGTGGTAATTCCATCGCATGTAAATGCAGTTTTTCGGAAATTGAGGTAAAAAAGCTTCAAGATTTTGCTGGTTGGCTTCCCAAATGCTGTCCACTGTTGCTTCCTTCATCTCTGGTCTGAACATGGGGCGATACACCCCTGATTGTTTTAGGGGCATGTCATCCCAGAAGATGGGGGTTCTCCCCGCCTCTTCGGCAAATTGACATACTTTATTGAGCCAGATCAATTGTAATTCTAAGGCTGACTTCCCGCTGTTTCTTCCCGAAGTATTCACTTCATCACCGCCTATATGAAGGTATTTTCCATGCGGAAAAGCCTCCAATGCATCACGATAAAGATCGTACTGTACGTCATAGGTTTTTGGGTCGAGTGGATTGAAAGCCCAATCGCTTTCTGGATCATCTCGTAGGGATTTATACTTCTCGTGCTTAAGAACAAAAGAAGCATGACCCAAGCCCTGAACCAATGGAGAAATTGAGATGTTTCGTTCCTGAGCATATTCACTTAATTTTTGCCATTGTTCAATGGTCAATGCATCGGAAGATCCAACCAGGGGCTGACGTTTGTATTTGATTTTGTCCTCTACTTCGGCAATGATAGCATTGATTTTATATTTTTTGAGTTTATCGATAAGACCGTAATAATATTCCAGGGTCTCCCGATGGTGTTTGATGTCCCAATGAATGGCCCGATAGGAGAGGAGTGGGTAGTCTTTGATTTGGCATAAGGGGAGTTTTACCGATTGTTCTTCTGCATCCTCCATCAATTGCTCAAGAGTAGCCAATGCGTATATTAACCCTGCTTCATCTTTGGCGGTGATTTGAATTTGTTCGGACTTAATGTCCATCAAATAGCCTTCTGCTTTGATGTTTAAAGTACTGTCAATGGCATATACCAATTGGGCTTGTTCTCTATCATCGGCAAGGGTGACGTTCTTCAAAAAGCTACTTCCAGGAGGGAGTGGGAGTCCAGAGGGACTGAAATAATGTTTTAGATCAGAAGTATTGAGCTCACTATTGCCATTGATTTTCCATTCTTGAGGATGAGGGAGTAGCCTAAAATCTCCCATTCGATTTTGGAGATCACAGGAAAGGTTTAAGCATACGGTCAGTAGGATGAGAATTTTGATTTTCATTGTAAAGGTTTTTTTAGTGTAATGCTTCATTGCTTGTGGATTTGAAAAGCCCTATTTTGGATAGGGCTACGGTATTGTTTGCTTCAGTAATTCGCAACCTTATTTTACGGGTATTGACTTCAGGGATTCTAAGAATCCTTTTGTAACCGATGGTGGTTCCTGTTTCGATAGTCATCCATCCTTCGGTTCCCATTATATCGATTTCAAACTTGCTTACGCGTTGTCCCAAATGAATGGGTTCTTGAATCATAATACGGTCGAAACTTATTTTGTTATTGAATTCAATTTCCAAGCTTGCAGGAAAAATATCATCGTCAGTAGCCCAGTAGGTCAATGGATCATCATCGAGGGTGTTTTGAGGAGAGAATTTAGAGTGCTTTAATCGGTAGTTATTTGCGGTAGCCGTTTGCCCTTTTGCCAAGTCTGTTGCAAGTGAGGTGTCGATCAAGGTCTTGAAATCGGTAAGGGATTTTACGTCGTTTTCGTGAATAATACCGCGCTTATCTGGTGGAAGATTGAGTAATAACAATGCATTTCGCCCAACAGATTTGTAGTAAATATCGGCCAATTGTTGGGGCGTTTTTACCAAACTGTCTTGATCGGCATGGTAGAACCATCCTGGGCGAATCGACACATCGCACTGTCCAACAATCCATTTGGTACCCTCGGGATCTCCACTGTTGAGATAATCTGTTTTTGAGGCTCCAATCGTGAGATTTTCTGTACTGATGGTTGACCAAAAAGTAGTTCCTGCAAACCCTTTTTCGTTTCCAATCCAGTGAACATCAGGTCCTGCATCGGAGAAGATTTTAATATTAGGTTGAAGGTTTTTTACCAAAGCAATGATTTCTTCCCATCCGTAATAGGTGTCTCGATCGATTTTCCTGACCTCATTTGCTCCACCGTAGTAACCGTCACCGCCATTGGCACCATCAAACCAAATTTCGTTGATTTCTCCATATTGGGTGAGTAATTCTTTTAATTGATTCTTGTAGTAGGTAATGTAGGCCGGAGTTCCATAATCTTTATGGTTTCTGTCCCAAGGAGACAAATAAAGTCCTGCTTTGAGACCATATTTTTTGCAGGCGGCTACAAACTCTTCCACTACATCGCCCTTACCCTGTTGGTAAGGACTGTTTTTGACACTGTGTTCAGTATATTTACTGGGCCACAGGCAAAACCCATCATGGTGTTTGGCAGTCAGAATCAATTGTTTCATACCCGCTGCTTGAGCAGTTTTAGCCCATTGCTCAACATCCAGTGCACTTGGATTAAAGATCATTGGGCTTTCGTCTCCATAACCCCATTCTTTATCTGTAAAGGTGTTGACGGTAAAATGGATAAAACCGATCAGTTCCATTTGTTGATAACGGATCAATGTTGGTGAAGGAACTACCGCATTGGGAATCAGGTCGGGTGGAGGAGGGCTCTCACAACTCAGAATGAAGAGAGAGAGGGCTAGAATAAGATTTTTAGAAGTCATTTTTTTCAATTTTTTTAAGTAATTCTACTAAGGCTTTGGGAGCAGACCACTGAGGGTTGTGATCCGATTCCAAAATATAAACGGGCCAAGATTTTTCTTTGGCGCGATTGGCATGTAAAATAAAATCGTCCGATTCTGGATTTTTTCCTTTTTCCACGGTGTGGATGTAATGTGTGGAAAGCTCCAGTCTTTTAGGATTTTTCAAAACAATTCGATCGGTAAAGGTTTTATAGGGGTGGGGAACATCAGTTGGCGGGGGCTGATGTGCGGCTACCCATGAAGGAACAATCCCTCCATCCTTAATGATGTAATCCTTTGGGTCATTAAAAAAGCCATTGACGTTTTCGTTGTTTTGGGGAACAAATGCGTCGAGATAGATCAGTTTTTTAATCCTTTGAGGGAGGCGATCGGCTACTCCCGTGACCACCATGCCTCCATAACTGTGCCCAACCAATATAATCTCTTTTAATTCTTCAAACTGTATGGTATTGACCACATCCATGATATGGGTTTCCAAGCCCACCGATGGGTTTGCTAAATGTACCCGTTCTCCCTGTCCCGTGAGACTGGGTCGGTAAACGTTACTGCCGGTAGCTGTAAGTAATTGATCTACTTCTTTGAAAGCCCAAGCACCTCCCCAAGCACCATGGACAATGACATAAACAGGCGTTGAATTCTGAGCAATTGAATGGTGGAGAACACTCAAGCATAATAATAAAATTCCTCTTTTGATCAAAACCATTTTTTATGCTCAATTTATAAAATTCGATTGGTAAAAAGTAATTTTTGTAGGATCTAATTAATTCCTCACGTTGGGTATGAATACTTTTTGGATTAATTTTTCCACGCTGTTTACTTTATGATGCATATAGTACGTCACGAATTGCCATCTTGAGCTGAGTGTGTTGTTAAGGATAAGGTCAGGTAGAGAATGATCCTACGCGATCATCCCACGAACCTTTTGGCTTGGAAATACCCATAAATAATGACTTAATAAAAATATAAAATCAATAACAGCAGTTTTTTTATAAATTTGAATCAAATAAAATTTGTTTAATTTCAATACCTACAAAAAATATACTGACAAATAGGAAGCTTATAAACTTCTGTTCCGAATACTAACTTTAAAATAAATGTTGAATAAATCCCAAATCTTATGCAAACCATTACCAAATCGCTTATTTTTTTATGCGTATCCATTTCGCTTTTGAGTTGTAAAAAAGACGCAGACGACACTCCCGCAGATATTGTTATTGGAAAATGGTCATTAGAGCAGTCTTATTATAATGGAGTCGCTAGTACAATGACCGAATGTGAGAAAGGAACTACCATCGAATTTAAAGAAGACGGAACTTTTTCAGCCATCGATAAAGAACAGGAGGAAGAAGATGGAGCATGTTTTGAAGGCGTGTTCAGTGGAACCTGGGAGAATTTAAATGAGAATAATAATTACAGATTTAAAATAGAAGGAGAAGAAGGAGATCCTGACTACTACTTTAACAATGCAATCACTTTGTCAGGAGGAAATTTATTGCTTGTTTTTAAAGGGGAGGATTTTGAAGGGGAGAATTTTGAAACAAAGGATGAATACAATAAAGTTTAATTTCAAGTCTATTCACGGGGCATTTGGTAGCTTGATTATTTTATCTTACTTGAAACGATAGTATTAGATATTAAAGCAAAACCCTCCGCTTGGGAGGGTTTTGCTTTAAAAAAACAAGAATCTTTATACAATCTTTGAGGCCAAGTAATCTCCAACCTCACTGGTTTTATAAGCCTTATCATTGCCTTCTACCAAATCTTCGGTTACGATTCCTTCAGCCAGGGATTGATCGACTACTTTTCGGATTAAGGCCCCTTCTTCGTGGAGGCCAAATGACATTTCGAACATCATGGCAGCAGACAGTACCGTAGCCAGTGGGTTGGCAATGTCTTTCCCGGCGGCTTGGGGAAAAGAACCATGAATGGGTTCAAACAAACCTATATCGGCTCCAACGGAGGCAGAGGGCATCAGGCCCATAGAACCCGAAATTACCGAAGCTTCGTCGGTGAGGATATCCCCAAAAAGGTTTTCGGTGATCAATACATCATAGCTGTTTGGCCATTGTACCAATCGCATGGCAACCGCATCAACAAATTCGTAGGACACTTCCACTTCGGGATAGTCTTTTTCCATGGCTTGAACCGTTTCACGCCATAGTCGGGAACTTTCCAGTACATTGGCTTTGTCCACACAACACAATTTTTTGCCACGTGTCATGGCCAATTCAAAACCTTTTTTGGCCAGACGTTGAATTTCCTTTCGGGTATAGGTACACGTATCGAAAGCCGTATGGCCATCGTCTTTACGTCCTCTTTCTCCAAAATAAATCCCTCCTGTCAATTCTCTGAGGAAGATTAAATCGGTTCCTTCAATGCGTTCTCTTTTGAGGGGAGATTTATCGATGAGGGAAGGAAAAGTGAAAGTGGGACGAACATTGGCAAAAAGCCCTAATTTTTTACGCATTTTCAACAGTCCCTGTTCGGGTCTCACCTTGGCGGAGGGGTCGTTGTCATAGCGCGGATGGCCAATTGCTCCAAACAAAACCGCGTCGGAATTGGCACAAATTTCGTGGGTTTCATCGGGATAGGGTTCTCCAACCGCATCGATGGCAGCTGCTCCCGTAAGAGCAGGCATCCACTGTATGTCGTGATTGAATTTTTGGGCAATGGCATCGCATACTTTTACAGCTTGATCAATGACTTCGGGGCCGATACCGTCTCCGGCCAAAAGGGCTATTTTTAATTGCATTAGGTTGAGATGATGTTTAACATTTTTTCTGTGGCCTTGATGGCCGATACCGTTTGATCGGAATCCAATCCGCGGGTAATGAATTCTTTCTTATCGTTTTTCCAAGTGATAACGGTTTCGCACAAGGCATCGGAATTACTTCCTGGGGGGATGCGAACGGCGTAGTCTATCAAGTGAGGTAATTTCATAGCTTTTTTGAAGTATATTTTTTTGATCGCGTTCATAAAAGCGTCAAACTGCCCATCGCCAGAAGCGTTTTCTTCTAAAATTTCTCCTTCCATCTCCAGCGAGACTACGGTGTTGGGTTGCAAGCCTTTGGCATGGGTCAATACGTACGACTTGACCGTCACTTTTGGATCGATATTGCTGTTGAGTACATCCGAGATGATAAAAGGGAGGTCCTCGGTGGTGACGATTTCTTTTTTATCCCCCAGCTCAATGATGCGTTGGGTTACTTTTTTCACTTCCTCATCGTTGAGTGTTACTCCCAGTTTTTGAAGGTTTTTCTGAATATTGGCTTTTCCCGAAGTTTTTCCCAAGGCGTATTCACGCGTTCTCCCAAAGCGTTCGGGGAGAAGGTCATTAAAATATAGGTTCTTCTTTTTATCCCCATCGGCATGGATGCCTGCGGTTTGGGTGAATACATTTTTGCCGACCACGGGTTTGTTGTCGGGGATTCTAAAACCTGTAAAAGTAGCCACCAGTTTACTCACCTTGTAAAGGGAAGATTCGTTGATGTTAATCTCAACTTCTGGCAAAAAGTCCTTGAGTGAAGCCACTGTACTTGCCATAGGAGTATTTCCCGCACGTTCGCCCATACCGTTTACGGTGAGGTGTAAACCATGACAACCGGCTCTGACCGCTTCCATGGCATTGGCGACACTGAGGTCGTAATCGTTGTGTCCGTGAAAATCAAAATGTATTTCGGGATAAGTGTTGACCATTTCGGAAACAAATGAAAAAGTTTCGTAATAGGTCATCACCCCCAAGGTATCTGGAAGCAATACTCTTTTGATGGGGAGTGTCGATACAAAAGACAAATACTCATGGACATATTCGCGGGAGTTGCGCATACCATTGCTCCAGTCTTCCAAATATACATTGGTAATGATCCCTTCCTTATGTGCAGCCAAAACATTTTCTTCTATGGCCTTAAAGTGTTCTTCGGGGTTTTTTTTGAGTTGGTGTTTGAGGTGATTCAGCGATCCTTTGGTGAGTAGATTCTGAACTTTGGCTCCTGCTCGGTGCATCCATTCGATGGAGGTACCACCGTCAACAAAAGTCAATATTTCAACTCTATTTTGGTATTTTTCAGATTGTGCCCATTGGGTTACTTCTTTTACGGCTTTGAGTTCACCCTCCGATACGCGGGCAGAGGCAATTTCTATGCGATCTACCTTGAGTTCGTCCAATAACAATTTTGATAAAGCGAGTTTTTCGGCTACCGAAAAAGACACACCAGAAGTTTGTTCCCCGTCTCGCAGGGTGGTATCCATGATCTCAATCGTTCTTTTTTTCATCGCCTAAAATTGAGCGTGTAGCTTTACAGGGGCGTGTCTTTTGAAAATGTTCTGATGTTCTCCTTGATATTCAGCAGGTAATCTATATCATCAAAACCATTGGTCATGTTTTCTTTTTTGTAGGGATTGATTTCAAAACCTTCAGCGTTCCCTGTGGCATCGATAGTGATCTTTTGCTGGGGGAGGTCGATGGTGAATGTAGTGTGGTGATCTGCTTCAATGGCCGAAAAGATTTGTTCTAAAAATTCGGGACTCACCTGAACGGGCAGAATGCCTACATTGAGACAGTTGTTTCTGAAAATGTCAGCAAAAAAACTAGAAACTACACAGCGGAAACCGTAATCGTAGATGGCCCAAGCAGCGTGTTCGCGAGACGAACCAGAGCCGAAGTTTTTTCCTCCCACAAGAATTTTCCCCCTATAAGTGGTTTTGTTCAATACGAAATCAGCTTTTGGGCTATCATCACTATTGTAGCGCCAGTCTCTAAAGAGATTGTCTCCAAAACCAACTCTTTCGGTGGCTTTTAAAAATCGTGCAGGGATGATTTGATCGGTATCTACATTTTCAATCGGCAAGGGGACGGCCGTACTGTTGAGTACATTGAATTTATCGTATGCCATTAGGAGTGGATTAGAGTTCTTGGATCGGTTACTTTTCCGGTTACGGCGGCGGCGGCGGCCATGATGGGACTGGCCAAAAGAGTTCTGGAACCCGGCCCTTGGCGTCCTTCAAAATTTCGGTTGGAAGTGCTTACAGCATATTTTCCTTGAGGTACCTTATCGTCGTTCATCGCCAAACAAGCGGAGCAACCCGGTTCACGCAATTCAAAACCAGATTCTTGAAGAATGTCCAAAAGGCCTTCCTCTTTGATGGCTTTTTCTACTTGGTGTGATCCAGGAACCAACCAAGCGGTTACGTTGTCTGCTTTTTTACGTCCTTTTACAATTTCTGTAAAGGCTCTAAAATCTTCAATTCTTCCATTGGTACAGCTGCCGATAAAAACAAAATCGATGTCTTTTCCGATCATGCTTTCTCCTTCATTATAGCCCATATATTGGAGCGACTTTTGATAGGTCGCTGCTCCTCCTTCAATCTCTGCGGTGGTGGGGATGTCTTTACTGATTCCTATTCCCATTCCCGGGTTGGTCCCAAAAGTAATCATGGGTTCTATTTCGTCACCGATGAAGAAGAATTCTTTGTCAAATTCGGCACCTTGCTCGGTGTACAATTCTTGCCAGTATTCCATAGCCTTGTCCCAATCGGCTCCTTTGGGAGTAAACTCTCGACCTTTGATGTAATCAAATGTCTTATCGTCGGGAGCAATCATTCCCCCTCTTGCCCCCATTTCGATACTGAGGTTACATACAGTCATTCGGCCTTCCATGCTCATGTTTTCGAAAACATTACCGGCATATTCTACAAAATGTCCAGTTGCACCAGAGGTAGTCAATTGGGAAATGATGAAAAGGGCAACATCTTTGGGAGTAACTCCTTTTTGGAGGGTCCCATTGATGGTAATTCTCATTTTTTTG
>JAURMQ010000152.1 GCA_030830625.1 Flavobacteriaceae bacterium | reverse complement strand
TTACAATATAAAAATGTTGTGTGTTGTTAATATTGGGAAACCAATCCATTAGCAACTGATGAGAAGCTTTCCAGTATATCGGGGAGCTTTTTTTTGTTAAGCCATTTTTTCAAATAGGATTCCATTAAACTAAACTTTTAAGCGATTGGAGGAACAATGACATTCAATTGTTTGGGCAGGACCTTAACCTCCAACGTTTTTTTTGAGATGGGAATGTGTTCTCCATCCACCTGAACACAGAAATCTTCAGCATCAAACATTTCTATTTTCAATTCAGAAATCAGGGCCCTATTAATTTCAGGAGCGGATAATTTTCGTCTCAATACAGCGTAAAGTAAAAATTTCAGTCTCTTCATCACACTTGATTTATCCATCCAAAACAAGTCCAATTTACCGTCATTGGCCACAGCATTTGGGGTCAGTGTGAAATCATATCCTTGTTGATTGGTGTTGGAGATAAGAAATACAAAAGGACTTATTTTTTGGGTAGTCTGATTGAGATTTAGGAGAATATTTTGATGCTTAAAAGAGAGAAGGGCACCCAAACAAGCAACCCCATAGGCCCAGATCCCATGCCATTCATTTTTTTGGTATTGTTTGATAAAATGAGATTCTAAGGCGCAACCCATATTGCCCAAAAAGTAATTTCCATTGACAACCCCTACATCAATTTTTGAGGGCGGATATTTTTTGATGAGTTCGATAGACGGGGTAAAACCAAAAGGAATTTTGAAATGACGAGCGATCCCATTTCCAGAACCCAAAGGAATGATTCCCAATGCGACATTTGTTTCGACCAATCCCCTCGCCACTTCGTTGATTGTTCCATCTCCACCACAAGCGACTACCACATCGGCCTTTTCATCGATGGCCTTTTGGGTCAAGGAGATGGCATGTCCTTTTTTCCTTGTCTCGAATATGGAGAATGAATCTATTTCGGGGTCAAAGGCTGCCTCAATGGTCTTTGACAATTGTTTCAGTTTGTTTTCCCCAATGGGTTTAACTATGAAAATCACTTTCATCTCTCGGCCGTTTGGGAAGCATTATTTCCTGACATCAAAGATTCAAAATAATCTTCAAGAAATAGATTACACTTGCGTTCCAATGCTATCATTTCCTGAGTCATTTCTTGAATCAGATTTTTCTCCATGTTTTGATCTTCTAAATCATAAAAGCCTATGGCCTTCTTTCCATTATGAACGCAAATGAAATTTTCATCCATGATGAAATAACTTCCTCCACTAAAATAATTGATGACAAAGGGGTCGAATTCTTGATCGGAAACTAAACTTCTTCCCCAGCTTTTAAAGGGTTTTGGGTAATCAATGAGATCGGCCACAGTAGGAAAAATATCCATATGACTCGCCAGTTTCATATCAACCCCTTTGATATCGCTATTGGGTTTGAAAATCATCAGAGGATTTGCAAATCGATTGACCGTTTTTTCATAAAAAGGAAAATGGACTTGATTGCTGTGGTCGGCAGTAAATATAAAAAGGGTATCCTCAAACCATGGAGCGTTTTTACTTTCCTTAAAAAACTTTCGCAGTGCATTGTCGGTGTAGCCAACGCATTGGTGCATAGGGAGGTAGCCTTTGTCAAATTTGCCATTGTATGCCTCAGGAATCACATAAGGTTCGTGCGAGGTGACGGTGAAAACGGTACTCAGAAAAGGGGTTTTTTGAGTGTCCAAAACCGATTTCATATACAGCAGAAAGGGCTCATCCCAAATCCCCCATGATCCATCATACTCCTCATCATTATTGAATTCATTGCGACCGTAATATTGATCAAATCCCAAGGTGTTGGCAAATCCCATGAATCCCATGGACCCGTTTGCGGCTCCGTGGAAGAAAGAGCTATTGTATCCCAATTCCTTCGCCACAGAGACTACCGAGGGTATTTTTTGTCTCGAGTAGAGGGAAGATGCATAGGATTTTTCAAAGGAGGGGATGCCTGCCAAAATGGAAGGCATACCGTGAATCGATTTTCTGCTCGTAGCAAAGGCATTGGGAAATATAAGACTGGATTGCGCCAACGAATCTAAAAAAGGGGTGTAGCTCACAAAATTGGGAATATTGTAGGGTTCATTCAATGCTCCCCAATACTCCCTTCCCATACTCTCCAAAATAAAGATCATCACATTGGGTTTCTTTCCAAATCGATTCGAAGGAGGG
Organism: Flavobacteriaceae bacterium; assembly: GCA_030830625.1. GTDB lineage: Bacteria > Bacteroidota > Bacteroidia > Flavobacteriales > Flavobacteriaceae > UBA8316. The sequence continues at coordinate 14,430 of JAURMQ010000152.1, read as the reverse complement.
TACTGTTTGATTGTATTCAGCTCTTTTTCCATTTCCTCATCAGAATGGCGATCGACAACCTCAAAACCCGCTTGACCTAATGTTTTGAGCAAGGTAAAAGTACTGTTGAGAATGATGTCGGCGTGTTGAGGGATTTTCACATTATCCATGGCATCAATCAGAGTAATGGGACGGGTACTTTTTTTAAAGTCACCCCCACGGGCTCCTAAAATAAATAATGTTATGACTCCAAAAAATAAAACGACAGAGCTGAGACTGTAGCGCCAATGCTTATGAATGAAAAGGGGAAATATTTTAACCCTTTTGTAGGCCATTGCCAAGAAAAATAAAAGGACGAAATACAGAATAAATAAGTGCAGATAAACCCCAACAAAATGAAAAAAAAGTGCACTTTTATTGTTTTCAAACTCAACGACTTCCAAAAAATTACTCATCAATCTATTTTGATTGAAACGATAATAAGCAAAGTCTATAAAATTAAGAGCGATAAAAAAGGCATTGCAAAGCATGTAAACCCCAAAAACAACTTTTTGGTAATAAGGATATGTGGTTTTTTTCCATGGAATTATAGAAAATAGAATAAAAATCATATTGGAGTACACAATGGCGACATTATCGAAACGGAGGCCGTAATAACACAGTTCTGCCAGCTGAGAGATGGAGGTAACCTGAACCAAATCATTATTGAAGTAAACAAAAAGTATCCTACAAAAGAAATAGCAGATGTAAACCAGTAAAATGCGATAAAATAGTGCAAGGAATTCCTTATAACGAAAATCCATAAATTGTAATATTATTCAAAGATAAGGCTTACTGGCTTTTTTCCATAGTTTTGGCCTAAATCGATAGAAAGCAATATCCATCACTATTTAATTTTAAAAAAAAAGTAGGGTATCGATTTCCTCAGTCGGGTTATGGGTGTAATCAAAAAAATAATTGCTATGAAAATGAAAAAATTAACTTTAGTATTAATGGCCATAGGTTTGATGACAGCTTGCTCCAAAAATGCAGATAGCAGCTTTTCTGAAAACTTGAGTACCACCACTGTATTGGAAACCATCAATTCAATCGCATTTGAAGAAGACATCGACGATCTGGTATCAGAAAGTATGAGCTTAACTTCAAATTCCTCGAGTGCAAGATCTGCCGATTCCAGTGCCAATCAGGATCCCCAAAAATTTAAGGGAGACAAATACGGTAGTTGTGCCACTGTTGTGGAAGACGAAGAAAACAACACCAAAACCATTACTTTCTCCGAAGAATGTGAAGGAAAACGCGGTCAGGTAAGAAGTGGAACTATGATCATTTCGTATTCCTCGACAAGAGGAGAAGCGGGGAGTTTTAGACAAGTTACTTTTGACAACTTTTACCTCAACGGTGTAAAAATTGAAGGAACTCGAAGAATAGAAATTCTATCGATTGATGAGAGTGGAAGTAAAACAATGATCACAACAGTAACCGATGGAAAAATGATTTACGAAGATGGAACCTTCAGAACCAAAAGCGCTGCAATGACCCGTTATACTCATGTCGAAAATGATGAAAAACTATACAGCACCTTGAGCGGAAGAAAATCTGGAGTCAGTACCGAAGGGGTCCAATTTTCTATGGAAATTACCACTCCTATCAAGTTTGTTTATGACTGTAATCCAGAAGGACAAAGAAAAAGAGGAAAAATTCCTGTAGAAGGGATTCAAGTGACTACCGACGGGGATCAGACGACTACCATCGATTTTGGAGACGGCAACTGTGATACTCTTGTAGAGGTCACTAAAGACGGTGAAGTAGAAACAGTTGATTTGAAAGATCTTAAAAGAGGAGGTCGTTTTAGAAATATATTGAAAAAGAAAAAGAAATAAATCGATTCAAAATTTCCAAATGAATTTTCTTTCCAATTCCTACGATAAAACTTATCTTAGGAATTGGATTTAAGGAGTTGAAAGTTGACGGCTAAAGATTTTAAAAGGATTTATGATGCTCACTTTGATAACCTCAGACGATATCTTATCTACCGATCGGGAGATCAGCAACTGTCCGAAGATATCACTCAAAATGTATTTATGAAAGTTTGGTCCAAAAAAATAGAAGTCAACACGGGGAATATTAAAAGCTTGCTTTTTAAAATGGCTACCGACGAATTCATCAGCCATATTCGAAGAAATAAAGTAGAGCGAGATTACAGCAACAGTGTAGAGTTGAGCTTGATCGAACAACCGGATACTAACGACAGTCTATCGGAGAGAAAAGATCATTTTCAAAAAGCCCTGAACCAGCTGTCCGAAAAACAAAAAACAGCCCTTTTAATGAACAAGATGCAGGCACTTACTTACAAAGAAATTGCAGAAAGTTTAAATTTGTCCCAAAAAGCAATTGAAAAACGAATCAGTACAGCATTGAATACTTTAAAACAAAACCTCAACCAGCGATGAACCATAAAGAAGAGTTTTCGGAACAGGAGATCAATGATTTTTTCAACAAGGTGGAAATTCCATTAGGAAAAGATAAAGACCTGATTTGGGTTGAAAAATTTGAATCCCTGGTCAATACCGATCAACCGATATCCTCTAAAGGACCTTCAGTTTTTCGTTTGTACTGGCGTTATGGGATGGTTGCCTCCTTTGCGCTACTCATGGCTGCAGGGTTCTATTTGGGGTCTCAAAATCCAGTACAAAAAGAAGCCAACGTATTGAAAGTTTTGGATTCCTCAGAGCATGATTTACTCGCAGATCAAACCATGATTGAATCTCTTTTTGTAGAAGACAACGATTTTGACGAGTGGTTTGAAGAACAATATGTTTTGAGTTCAGTTAACTAAAAAAATGGATAGAAAAAAAACGTTATTTTTCCTATTTTTCCTCAACACCTTGTGGTTTGGAGGAGGCCTGCGGGCTCAGGATCTCCCCCCCAATGAGATCTATACTCCTAAGCAGTTGGAAATGATTGAGGCGCAAAGGGATAGGGTAAGGCAAAACAGGGAGGCTTTCATAAATTCCCTATCTGAGGATCAAAAAAACATTCTCAAGGACCATTCTCTGTCTCTCGAAGAACGACAGCAAGCCCTCATGAAGACGCTGTCCTCTGCTCAAAGAGAGGTGCTCAAAGGGAATCGAGAATCTTCGAGAAATCTCAAAGAAGCCTTTTCCAAAACGTTGACACCAAAACAAAAAGAGGCCCTAAAACAGCGGAAGCAAAATATAAAAGAGCGCAGAGAAAAATTAAAAGATTACCAGTCGGGTTTTGACGGACGAAGAGAAAAGTTGAAGGAAAAACAACAAAACTTCAGAGAGCGCGCCAAAAAAATCAAACCCAATAAATAATTTTATAAAGGTTTATTTAAATCACTTTCCCCTTTTAGTATATTTAATCAATGAAAAAGTTCCTTTTCGTTGGTTTAATTTTATTCTCCATTAATTGTTTCCCTCAAACAGAGGACGAAGATGCCATCTTAGAGCGTGTCTTGGATGAATGGTTTGAAACAGACGTCTCATGGGTCGACCCATCTCCATCCCATTATATATATGCGAGTCTTTCAATGGACGAAAGTGTTTTTTTTGCGGGCAGAGATTTTGACATCAATCAGTTTGGCTTTACCCCCAGCATCAGTTACATTCGAGGCAAAAGTTTTTTTGTGAGCTTGGGAACGGCCTATTTTAGTCAACTCGACCCCAAATGGGATTTTGTTTCCGTGAGTAGTGGTTACTCTTTGTTCTTGGATCCAAAAGAACGTTTGAGCATCACCGGTATTTATAGCCGCATCTTTTTTTTGGCGGATGCTGAAGAACTCAATCCCAACCGATTCTCTGGCGCTTTGGCCTATCGAAAAAATAAATGGGGGATGCAACTCTCTGCAGGATATCTTTTTGGTGGATCACCCTCTTTTTATACTACAGCGAGCAGCAGTTACCAAATCCCAGTGATAGACCAGGACAAATGGAAAGTTTCATGGAATCCTCAATTGAGTTTTTTGATGAGCCAACAAACTGTTAGCGAACAAATCAATTCAGGCTTTTTCAATTCCCAATTGATAGATCGGGATGTGTTCGATTTGATCAATACGCAAATCAGCTTTCCAATCCAACTGGACATAGGAAATTGGGATTTTGAATTGTCTTATCATCTTAACCTTCCCAAGGCATTACCCAGTGAAATCGATATAGATACCAGTGGCTATATCTCTCTCTCCATCGGTTTTTTTTCTTCTCTCTAAATATTGCATATTTAATAGTTTATTATCTTTAGAAAAAACTTGAGATGACTAAAATGATTCATGCCTTTTTTGCGCCCCTACTGATGATTCTAATGCTGATAGGCGCCTGTGAATCTCCCCCCCATAAATATGTAGAGGCTCCCTTTACTGCACTGGATACTTTGTCCACCAACGACTGGTGGAACCGTAAAACCACCAAGATCATTGATTTAAAAGTGCCCAGAGATCAGGTGATTGCATTTGGAATATATACGACTTCAAAAAACACACTCAAGCTCTCTGCTCAGCTTTTCCCTCTCTATCCTGAGGAAACTCGAACAGTGCGATTGGAGCTGTTTCAAAACAATCAATGGGAGCAAATTCAGACACAAGAGATTAATGAAATTGGTTGGTCAACTTTGTTTAGGATTGAAGATTGGGATAGGAGTAAATCTGTAAAATACAGGCTATTGCATGGCGAAAATGCCCAGTTTGAGGGAACCATCCGCAAGGACCCCAAAGACAAAAATGAGATCACTTTGGCAGCGCTATCGTGCAATAGCAACAAAGATCGTGGAAATCGAGAAAAGTATGTGAAAAACATCAATACGCTCAACCCCGACCTTGTGTTTTTTGCTGGAGATCAATCCTACGATCACAAAGAGCACACGGCCGCATGGTTAAAGTTTGGTATGCAATTCAGAGAGGTTTTTAGAAATAGGCCTTGTATTACCATTCCCGACGATCACGATATTGGCCAAGGCAATCTTTGGGGAGAAGGAGGTAAAAAATCTATGGGCCCTCATGGGAACGATGGAGGGTACTTTTTTCATCCCGAATACGTAAAAATGGTGGAAAGAGTCCAAACCGCTCATTTGCCCGACGCCTATCATAAGGCACCATTACAACAAGGCATCACAACCTATTTTACGAGTTTAAAAATCGGAAAAGTAGATTTTGCCATTATTGAAGATCGCAAATTCAAATCGGGTCCCAATGGAAAAGTTCCCAAACAAGGTCCAAGACCAGACCATATCAATAACCCCAACTATGACCCCGACAGTATTAACCTTCCCGAATTGGTTTTATTGGGAGATTTCCAGCATCAATTTTTAGAGGAGTGGGGTGCTGACAAAAGTTCGGATATGAAAGCAGTACTCTCCGCTACTGGATTTTGTGGGGGGGCGCATTTGCATGGAAACGCCAGCAATCGACTCCATGCAGATTTGGACTCCAATGGGTGGCCGCAACACGGAAGAAATAAAGCCTTAAGCCTCATTCAAGCCGCTGGAGCCGTTCATATTGCTGGAGATCAACACCTGCCCACTGTAATCCAACACGGCATAAACGAGTTTGAAGATGGCCCTTGGGCATTTGTAGTTCCAGCCATCATAAACAACTACTACAGCAGATGGTGGTGGCCCGAAGATGAAATGCCTGGGGACAATTCCAATGGTATCCTTCCCTGGACAGGACGTTATCTGGATGGATTTAAAAACAAGATTACCATGCACGCCTATGCCAATCCCGATACCCAATCCCATGGGGCAGGATTTGGCTTTATTCGGTTTGATATTCAAAAGAATGAGGTAACATTCGAATGTTGGCCACGCGATGCAGATGTATCTCTGCCTGATGCGAAACAATTTGCCGGTTGGCCTGTACAGGTAAAACTCTAAAAATGCGGAGGAAAAGTATAGGCTGTCTTTTATTGCTTTTAATTTGGGGTTGTTCCATTGACGTCAAAAATACAGCGATTCGACCCAATGTTCTTTTTATATTGGTAGATGATTTGGGGTGGAAAGATTTGGGCTGCTATGGCAGTTCTTTCTACGAAACCCCGAATATAGATCGGTTGGCTTCTATGGGGTATCGTTTTACACAAGCCTATTCTGCCCATCCTGTTTGTTCGCCTACCCGAGCTTCGATCATGACGGGAAAACACCCCACACGATTAAAAATTACAGATTGGATACCAGGACAAGATCCCAAAAATCGAAAATTGTTGGGGCCTACCGATCTTCATGCCCTCCCGCTGGAAGAAACGACCCTTGCTGAGGCCCTGCAAAAACAGGGGTACAAAACTTTTTTTGCAGGAAAATGGCACTTAGGAGACCAAGGATTTTTTCCTGAAGATCAAGGCTTTGAAATCAACAAAGGAGGACACGACAAAGGATCACCACCTGGAGGATATTACTCCCCTTATAAAAACCCCAAATTGGAGGATGGCCCCCAAGGAGAGCAGTTGACCGATCGACTAACAGATGAATCGCTGAGTTTTATCTTGCAGAATCAAGACAATCCTTTTCTACTCTACCTTTCCTATTATACGGTGCATACTCCCATTCAAGCCCATCGGGATCACCTGCCTCATTTTCAAGCCAAAAAGAAAACCCTAAAAGACACTTTAGGCTTCAAGATTAAAGAACAAAATGGCTATACCGTACAAAATCAATACAATGCAGATTACGCCTCCATGGTCTATGCGTTGGATAAAAACGTGGGAAGATTGATCGATCAATTAGAAGCTATCAACCTTTTGGAGAATACCCTCATCATTTTTACCTCTGACAATGGTGGATTGACCACCCTCGAGAATGAACAGCGAACAGCACCCACCAGTGTTTTACCCCTTCGAGCAGGAAAGGGATGGGTCTATGAAGGAGGAATTAGGGTTCCTTTGATCATCAAAACCCCAAAATCAAATCAGGCAAAGGTCATTCATGTCCCGGCCGTGAGTATGGATTTTTACCCTACCATTTTGCAATACAGTAATCTTCCCCTTAAACCCCAACAACACCAAGATGGAATAAGTCTAAAGCCCCTTTTGGAGGGTAAAAGCGATGTCGGCCACAACATCATGGTTTGGGATTTTCCCCACTATCACGGCAGTGGTTGGACCCCAGGAAGAGCGCTGCGGAAAGGCCCTTGGAAAATGGTATATTTTTTTGAAGAAGATCGTTATGAACTCTATCACCTCGAAAAAGATGCAGGAGAAAAAATGGACTTGGCCGATCAAGAAAAGACCAAGTTGGAAGAATTGAAAAAAAAAATGGAAGAATGGGTAATGCAAATGGAAGCACAAAATCCAACCAAAAACACTCATAAATATAATGAATAAAATATTTCAGGGATTCATGGGGATGATTTTTAGTCTGAGTTTTGGACAGCAATCCCCCTACAAAACAATCAGCGATCTTCCTTACTATGAAAATCCAGTCGAGGGAACTTATCAAATCGAGCGTTGCAAATTGGATTTATACTATCCAACCGATACTAAAAATTTTCCAACGGTTATTTGGTTTCATGGAGGAGGACTCACAAGTGGATCAAAAGCCATTCCTGATCAACTGAAAGACAAAGGCATAGCAGTGGTGGCTGTAAATTACCGACTGCACCCTCAGGTCAATGCGCCCAAATACATAGAGGATGCCGCAACCGCTGTGGCATGGGCATTCAAGAACATGGAACAATACGGAGGCGACCGATCTAAGATCTACGTTTGTGGCTTTTCGTCGGGAGGCTATTTGTCTTTGATGGTCAGTTTGGATCAAAAATGGTTAGAAAAACACGGTATTGATGCCAATGAGATCAAAGGGGTTGTCACTTTGTCGGCGACCACTTTTACCAACCATACCATAAGGAAAGAGTACGGTATGGAGATTACGCAACCTTTGATTGATCACTATGCCCCAGTATATTATTCGCGAGCAGATGCCCCCCCCATATGCTTGATTACGGGAGATCGAGAAAATGAGTTTTACGGCATGTACGAGGAAAATGCATATTTGAGAAGAATGCTAAAAATCAATGGGCATACTCAAAACGAATTGATCGAAATTGGGGGATACGGTCATGAAATCATAGAAGTCGGAATTCCATTACTTCTAAAAAGAATATTTTTATAGATTTACTGCATGTATCAAAAAGTAATATCCACCGTATTGATTCTTTTTCTTTTTCTCTCTTTTGAAGAAAACGAAAAAGAATACATTCAGTCTATTCCAGGAACTCAAGAAAAAATAGAAATGGTATTCATCCCTGGAGGAACATTTACCATGGGAAGTCCCAAATTGGAAAAAGGTCATTTTGGAGATGAAGGCCCACAACACGAGGTAGAGATTGATCCTTTTTGGATGGGAAAATTTGAAATTACTTGGGACTTATACGAACTCTTTGTCGCTCGACAAATTGATGCTAAAAAACCACCAACTCCATTGGGAGACGAGGTTAATATAGATGTAGATGCAGTTTCTGGAGCAACACAGCCCTACACCGAAATGAGTTTTGGCATGGGGGTAGATGGCTATCCGGCCATCTGTATGACGCAACTCGCTGCAGCTAAATTTTGTGAGTGGCTCTCTGCCATGACAGGTAATTTTTATCGATTGCCTACCGAGGCAGAATGGGAGTACGCTTGCAGAGCGGGAACAAAAACAGCCTATTCATTTGGAGATGATCCCGCAGATTTAGATATTTATGCCTGGTATGAAGGAAATAGCGAGGGTGCTTATCACAAAGTGGGTCAAAAAAAACCGAATTTGTGGGGATTGTACGACATGCATGGAAATGTTTCTGAATGGACGTTGGATCAGTATGTCCCCACCCTTTATAAGCAAAGAAACAAGACAACCGCAAATCCTTTAGAAAAACCTACCAAAACCTATCCTCGTGTGGTAAGAGGAGGGGCTTGGACTGACCAATCGAGTAGATTGAGAAGTGCTACACGAAGGCCGTCTTCCAAACAATGGAAAAAAAGAGATCCCCAGATCCCGAAAAGTTTGTGGTGGCACACCGATGCTCCTTTTGTAGGATTCAGAGTGGTGAGACCCATTAAAACCCCTACAGCTGAGGAACAAAAACAATATTGGAATTAAAAAAAACGAAACAATGAAATCAAAACTAGACACTGGACTGAGCAGAAGAAATTTTGTGAAAAACTCGACACTGGCAACAACAGGAATACTGTCGGCTGGACTCCCTGTAGGAGCAATGGCCAATGTATTGGGCAACAAAAAATTAAAAATTGCCCTAGTGGGTTGTGGAGGACGAGGTAGAGGGGCAATTGTACAGGCCTTACAGGCAGATGATAATGTTGAGCTGGTTGCTATGGCCGATGCTTTTCAAGACAATGTTGAAAAAAGCCTTAAAACCGTTCAAGAACATTTCGACGGGCTTAAGGAAATCAAAGTCAACCCTAAAAATCTTTTTTCTGGTTTTGATGCCTATAAAAAAGCGATAGATTTAGCCGATGTGGTCATATTGACTACGCCTCCGGGTTTCAGACCCTATCATTTTGAGTATGCCATCAATAATGGTAAGCATGTATTCATGGAAAAACCTGTAGCCACAGATCCCGTTGGAGTCAGGAAAGTATTGGAGGTTGCCCGAAAGGCCAAAGAGAACAAACTCAATGTAGTGGTAGGACTTCAACGCCATTATCAAAAAAAATACCTCGATTTGTACCAAAAAATTAAAGAAGGTAAAATGGGAAAAATCACAGGAGGACAGGTGTATTGGAACAGTCCAGGAGTCTGGGTAAGAGAAAGACAAGCGGGACAAACCGAAATGGAATATCAAATGCGAAATTGGTATTATTTCAACTGGCTTTGTGGAGATCACATTTTGGAACAACACATTCACAATATTGATGTGGCCAACTGGTTCATCGGGGGCTATCCTACTCAAGCTCAAGGAATGGGGGGAAGACAAGTGAGAAATGGAAAAGATCACGGAGAAATTTTTGACCATCACTTTGTGGAGTTCACCTACGATACGGGAGCAATCATATCCAGTCAGTGCCGTCACCAACCGGGTTGTATGAGAAAAGTTGATGAAACTTTTCAAGGAACCTTAGCCAGTGTAGGCACTCGAAAAGGAGCTTTTACGGATTTGGATGGAAATGACATTTACAATTACAAAAGTGATCCCTTGAATGAACCCAATCCCTATCAAGTAGAGCACGACCACTTATTTGCTTCGATAAGAAATGGAGGAGTTATTGCCGACGCTGAGAATGGAGCCAAAAGTACCCTCACAGCGATTATGGGAAGAATGGCAACCTATTCTGGAAAAGTCATTACTTGGGATCAGGTCATGAATTCTGATTTACAATTGATGCCCGAATATGTAGATTGGAACAGCAATCCACCCAGCATGCCCGACAGCAATGGAATGTATCCCATACCCACCCCAGGTACTACCGAATTTTAAACGCTACACATGAACAGAAGGAATTTTGCCCAGTCTGCTGCAGCAGCCGGACTGGGATTGGCGGTAATGCCAAGTATTTTTGCCCAATCAGGAGGAGCCGCTCCTCATCGATTCAATTTAAATTATGGACCCCATTTAGGGATGTTCAAACACTTGGCCGGAGAAGACCCTATTGATCAGATCAACTTTATGGCCGATCAAGGTTTTACGGCTTTCGAGGACAATAACATGAATACCAGGCCAGTTGCCCTTCAAGAGAAAATGGCTGCGACCCTTCAGAAAAGAAATATGACGATGGGGGTTTTTGTGGCCTACAAAGACTTTAAAAACCCCACTTTGACTGGTGGAAAAGAAGAGGACCGCAAGGAATTTTTAAAACAAATTGACGCCTCTGTATCCGTTGCCAAAAGAGTGAATGCCAAGTGGATGACCGTGGTTCCTGGAACAGTCGACTTGAAACTGGAGGAAGATTATCAAACCGCTCATGTCATTGAAAGCCTCAAACAAGCTTCAGCCATACTCGAACCTCAAGGCATTGTTATGGTATTGGAACCGCTCAACTGGTTCAGAAATCACGCTGGATTGTTCCTAAAGGAAAGCCCACAAGCTTTTCAAATTTGCAAGGCGGTGGATTCGCCCTCTTGTAAAATTCTTTTTGACATATATCATCAGCAAATTCAAGAAGGCAATTTGATTCCCAATATTGAAAAATGCTGGGATGAAATCGCATATTTTCAAATTGGAGACAATCCTGGTAGAAAGGAACCGACCACAGGCGAGATCAATTATAAAAATATTTTCAAGTACATACATTCTAGAGGCTTTGAAGGAGTTTTGGGTATGGAACATGGAAACTCAAGACCTGACCAGGAAGGGGAAAGGGCGGTAATCGATGCCTATAAAATTGTTGATGATTTTATAAAATAAAAAAATTAAATTTGATTATCTATAATTATGTTTTTATACCATAAATCGAATTGAAACCCTATACTCCCTCCAGTAGCCATCCTTGGAATGCTCAAAAAATCAATTTATTGAGAAGAAGATTGGGTTTTGGCTGCTCTTTATCCGACATCAATCTTTACCTAAAATCCACCCCTGACAGGGTGATCGATGATATCGTAGGGGGAGCCAAAAATATGGCGGTTACCGCTGCTCCCGAATGGGGAAAATGGGACAACAAGCAGTTCAACAATTCGGGAAACAATAAAAACTATTATCACACCCTTTGGCAAAAACAAGCATTCTCTGATTTTCTCAATAATGGTTTTAGGGAGAGAATGGTCCTGTTTTGGAGTAATCATTTTGTTGTGGAATATTTAGACGTCAATCAGCCGGCCTATTTATACCAATATTATGCCCTACTTCAAACCCATGCCTTGGGGAACTTCAAAACCCTTGTCAGTGAAATGGGACTCGCCCCGGCTATGTTGCGTTATCTCAACGGTTATGACAATAATAAAAACAATCCCAATGAGAATTATGCCAGAGAATTATACGAACTTTTTACCCTTGGAGAAGGCAACGGCTACACCCAGGAGGATATTACTGAAACCGCAAGAGCACTAACGGGCTATAACAAATACAAGACGTATCTCGGAGAAATTGAATTCAATATAAACACCTTCGACCAGGGGTCAAAGACCATTTTTGGTCGAACAGGTAATTGGGGTTACCAAGATGTAATCCAATTACTCTTCGAAGAAAAAAAAGACCTTATTGCCGATTTTATTTCTACCAAAATATACCGCTATTTTGTGAGTCCACAGCCAGACAAATCTATTGTTTTGGAGATGTCCAAAACATTAATAAAAAACGATTTTGAATTATTCCCTGTACTCAAGCAGTTGTTCAAAAGTGAGCATTTTTTTGATGCGGTCAACAGCAATGTAATGATCAAAAGTCCTATCGACCTCATGTTAGGTTTGCATCATTCTCTTTCTTTTCAATACAATGATAATTTAGACATAGAACTGGATTTTAGAAACAAATGCAGAGACATGGGGCAACATCTATTTTCTCCTGTCGATGTGGCAGGATGGCAAGGCAATCAGGAATGGATCAATTCAGAAACTTTGCCCAAGCGATGGGAATATGCCGATTATTTATTGATAAAATATTGGCAAAAAAATAAAAACCAGTTCAAAAACTTTATCCAATCATTGGTAGGGAAAAATGAAACTGACTTGAGGGTAATTGTAACTAAATTGAAAGATTTTATGTTTTGTCCCTATGAGATGAAAGAAGAAGAAATGGCAGACGCCATTGGAGTATTCAAAGGAGAAGTACCAGAAAATTATTTTGAAGACGGCACTTGGTCGTTGAATGATGCATCTGTTTCGAGCCAGGTGTATGATCTCATGCGCTTTTTGATAGTCCTTCCTGAATTTCAATTAAAGTAAAGATGAAGCACCAAAAGCCTAATGAATTGTACTCACAGTCTCACGATCGCGAACACGCGCACTGGGATCGACGTGGTTTTTTGAGAACCCTTGGCATGGCAGGTGCCGGAGCCATCTCATTCGGAAACAGTGCTCTTTCTGTGGTCGAGTCTCCCTTCTTCAACCAAGCCCTCTCCGATGCGTATTCCGATCGCATTTTGGTGCTCATTCGTTTGAAGGGAGGAAATGACGGGCTCAACACCATCGTTCCCCTTTACGATTTTGATTTGTATGCCAAGAAGCGACCCAAAATTCACATTCCCCAAAACAATCTGTATAAGCTCAGCGATGACTTTGGAATCCCCAATTTCATGAATCCTATTGCCCCTTTGTGGAACGAAGGAGCCATGAAAGTCATTCACGGGGTTGGGTATGAAAACCAAAATTTATCTCATTTTAAATCTTCCGAAATTTGGGCTACCACTACTCCAGACAGCCAAATCACCTCCGGATGGATGGGAAGATACTATGAAGGAAAGTACTCCGATTATAGCTTGAACCCCCCCGAAAAACCTTTAGCCATTCAAATCGGCAGTGGGGGAGATTTGATTTTTGATGGAGAGCTCACCACTTACTCTTTTTCTGTTTCGAGCCCTGAACCCCTCAAAAGAGTTGCAGAAAATGGGACCCTCTTCGACAATCAAAACAATACCAACGGTCTTCATGGCAATCAAGTTTCTTTTTTAAGAGAGGCTTCAAACACTACCTTTCGTTATGCTTCGGTGATCCATGAGGCTTATGAAAATTCAAAAGATTTTAATGCCTATAACAATGACAATTTTGATGTGCAAATGAGTTTGGTTTCTCGTTTTATTAAGGGAGGATTGGGCACCAAGGTGTATATGGTTACCCTGGGAGGATTTGACACCCATGCCAATCAACCCACCCGGCACGAAACCTTGATGAAGCGACTGAGTCATGCCATTGAAGCCTTTTACAAAGATCTCGGAGCATTTGGAATGGCCGATAAGGTACTTTCCATGACTTTTTCAGAGTTTGGACGAAGGGTGGCCGAAAACGGTTCCAATGGAACAGATCATGGTTCTGCGGCTCCCATTATGCTTTTTGGTCCGGCCCTTAGAGGGAACGGTTTTATAGGCAAACACCCCGATTTGCGTGCCCTAAACAATCAAGGGAATATGGACAATACGATCGACTTCAGATCGGTATATGCTTCCGTTCTAACCGATTGGCTGTGTGCAGATTCCAGCGAAGTGAGCGGTTCCATTACGGATTCCAATTTTGATCTTTTGGGTCTGGGTCTGGGGTGCAACGGAACTGAAAATTTACCGCTAACCAACGATCCTTTATTACCCTTGCATGCAGCAGTTAATGATGTCCAAGGGGTCAGTTTGTATCTAACGATCAACGAAGCCGCTCATGTTGAGGTAGATATTTTTGATATACTGGGAAGAAAAGTTGGAACGACCATTACTACCCGTTTGAGCTCGGGTCAGCATAACATGTATCTGTTGGACAAGGACAAAAATCGCTTTGCACCGGGACAGTATTTTTACAAAATAAAAGTCAATGGAGGCAAAACCTATAGTAAATCATTTATAGTAAGGTAGTTTCGTCCTTTACTTTTTT
>JAURMQ010000151.1 GCA_030830625.1 Flavobacteriaceae bacterium | reverse complement strand
TTGGCAAGAAAATGGATGGTGTCGTCAACTGAAATCCCAAAAGCAATACTAAAGACCAGAATGGTAGAGGGTTTTAGGGGTATACCCGAAAAGCCCATGACCCCTGCAGTAATGATTAAAGGCAATAGGTTGGGGAGGAGTGAAATGACAATCATTTTGAAAGATCGGAACATATAGGCCATAAAAAGCGCAATCAGTAGGATGGCCAACGAAAGAGAAATTATCAAATTTCGGATGAGATAATGAGTCCCTTTGAGGTATAAGAGTGATTTTCCTGTTAATTTGACTTGATAACGATCGGTAGGAAATAGTTTATCAATTTCTTTTAATAACTCCTCCTCGATTTCCTCTATGCGTTCTGTGGGAATGTCTTTCATAAAAGTGGTAACTCTATTGAATTGAGCCGTACTGTCCACATAGTTTTCCATTAAACCCTTCGATTCTGTTACATTTTTGAGGTAACCCGCAATAAAAGAATTTTCCTGAGATGTTGGAAGTTTATAGTAGTTGGGGTTGCCATTGTAGTAGGCTTGTTTGATGAATTTTATCCCACTAACAGACGAGATGGGTGTGGAAAGTTCTGGAATATCGACTATTATTTTTTCGAGTTGGTCAATTCTTTTAAGTGTGGACAATCTTGTGGCTCCTCCTGTGCGTTGGGTATCTACAATGATTTCAATGGGTACTATGCCATTAAATTCGTCATCAAAAAATAGAATGTCCTTAAAAAAATCTGATTTCTTGGGCATGTCCTCAATGATACTTCCTGATATACTGATTTGATAAATACCAATGATTCCAAATATCAGACTGAAGATAGAAATGATATAAACATTAATTCTTTTGTACCTCACTTTGTTTTCCATCCACTTAACAAATTCTTTTAGGTAAAGTCTGTTCAGGTGCTTTAAATGTTTTTGACTCGGCCTTCTCATAAAACTATAGACTACAGGAATGATCAAAAGCGAGAGTAAAAAAATGGCTATAATGTTGATGGAAGCTACAATACCAAATTCTTTTAACACCTTACTGTCTGTCAGAATAAAGGTGGCAAAACCTGAGGCAGTAGTCAGATTGGTCATCAAGGTGGCATTGCCAATTTTCATGATTACTCTTTGCAGTGATTTGACCTTATTACCGTGTTTGGCAACTTCTTGTTGGTACTTATTAATCAGAAAAATACAGTTGGGGACTCCAATAACAATGATCAAAGGAGGGATGAGGGCCGTTAGAATGGTGATTTCATATCGGAGCCATCCCAAAATTCCAAAAGCCCACATTACTCCAATCAACACTACAAACATGGAGATAAAAGTCGCTCTAAAAGATCTGAAAAATAGAAAAAATATTAAACTGGTGAGAAGCATGGCTGAAAGGACAAATACACCGATTTCGTCAACTATATTTTGGGCATTCAAAGTCCTGATGTAGGGCATGCCTGAAATTTTAACATCTAAACCACTTTCTTTTTCAAAAGCAGTTATCAGAGGAATGAAGGTTTTAAAAATAAAATCCTTTCGTTGAACAGTGTTGATGATTTTTTTGTCCAAATAAATGCCCGACCTGATGGTTTGCCGTTCTCTGTCATAGAGTATATTCTTGTAGAATGGAAGTTCTAAAAGTAGTTTTTGCTTAAACTTTTCTATGGCAAGAGAATCGTAATCGGTTGGATCAAAAATAGGTTTTAAGACAAATTTTTTAAGCGTATCGTCCTTAACCAATTCTTGTACGTTATTGATCGATAGAGTGAAATCCACCTCAGGATATTTTTCAATTTTTTCATTCAGAGCAATCCATTTATCAAAGTTATGCCGTTCAAAAAACCGCTCATCTTTGATCGCAATGACCATCAGATTCCCCTCTTCTCCGAAAGTTTTTACAAACTCGTCGTATAAAATGTTTTCGGGATGTTTGCTGGGTAAAAGATTGGCCTCCGTAAAAGTAAAGCGCATGTATTGCCATTGGGAGGCCAACAAAAGAGTAATCACAGCAATGCCTACTACGATCAAAAATCGGTTTCTCAGTATGAGGTTGGCTACGATGCCCCAAAAATTTATTTTACGCTTCATTATTTTTTAGGCACCACTGAGAGCAGAAACTATACCGTTAATATTTCTTTTTCTTTGATACTCAAAATGTGATCTATCTTCTCAATATATTGGTTGGTAAGCTCTTGAATATCAATCTCAGCATTTTTTTGTAAGTCTTCTGAACTATCCGTTTTCTTAACTTCGTTGTTGGCTTCTTTTCGTGCATTTCGAATACCCACTTTAGCGTTTTCAGCTTCTGATTTGGCCATTTTGACCAAATCCCTTCGGCGTTCTTCGGTAAGTGGAGGGATATTGATGATCAGAGATTCACCATTGTTCATAGGATTAAATCCCAGATTGGCTTGAAGTATCCCCTTTTCTATTTCGGCTAATAATGATTTTTCCCATGGTTGAATGCTCAAGGTCCTCCCGTCTGGGGTGTTGATGGTGGCTACTTGACTGATTGGTGTTGGTGAGCCATAGTATTCGACTACTACACTATTCAGCATAACAGGGTTTGCCTTACCTGCTCTGATGTTTAGCAGTTCTTTTTCCAAATGTCGTATGGCCATATCCATACTCTCTTTGGCGGTTTCAGTGATGATTATTATTTCTTCATTCATTTTATGGAATTTTAAAGGTCAACTCGGGTTCCTATTTGTTCACCTTGTATGATTCGGCTAAGGTTCCCTTTGGTGTTCATGTCAAACACAATAATGGGAAGTTTATTCTCTTGACTCAAAGTAAAAGCAGTAGAATCCATTATTTTAAGTCCTTTTTTCAGTACATCGTCAAATGATAAGTTGTCAAATTTGACAGCAGCTTTGTTTTTCTCGGGGTCTTCATTGTAAATACCATCCACTCGTGTTCCTTTCAAAATCACATCGGCATTGATTTCTATAGCTCTGAGTACAGCAGCAGAATCAGTTGTGAAATAGGGGTTTCCTGTTCCCGATCCAAAAATAACGACCCTGCCTTTTTCCAGATGTCGCGTAGCTTTTCTTTTGATGAAAGGCTCGGCGATGGCTTCAATCTTAATGGCCGTTTGCAATCTTGTTGGTACATCATTGTTTTCCAATGCAGTTTGTAATGCCAAACCATTGATTACGGTGGCAAGCATTCCCATGTAATCGGCTTGCACGCGATCCATACCTTTACTTGCTCCAGAAACCCCTCTAAAAATATTTCCACCACCAATGACGATGGCGATCTCTGTTCCTTTTTTTTGAATTTCCTTGATTTCTTTGGCATAATCATCAATTCTGATGGGATCAATGCCATGATTTTGTTGCCCCATTAGTGCTTCACCACTAAGCTTGAGAAGAATTCTTTTGTATTTCATAGACTGGAATTCCACAAATATAGCAAATATCGAGGTAAACTTTATAGGGCTTTTAAACTCAAATCTACGGGTACAGCAGCATAGGTTAATGCTCCCATGGAGGCATAATCAACTCCAGTTTCTGCATAAGAAACCAGATTATCCTCCGTTATATTTCCTGATGCTTCTGTTTCAAATTCCCCATGGATACGATCAATATTTTCTCTGAGAATCTTTGGAGACATATTGTCCAAAAGGATTCTTTTTACCCAAGAAAAGGGCATTACCTGATCAATTTCTCTTGCATTACGTACTTCAATAATGACAGGAATATCCAATTGATTTTGCTCCAAATACGCTTTGGTTTTATCCAAAGTTTGTTTTATGCCACCACAAAAGTCAACATGGTTGTCTTTAATCATGATCGCATCAAACAATCCCATTCTGTGATTCTGACCCCCACCAATAGCAACGGCCCATTTTTCAGGATAACGAAAACCTGGAGTGGTTTTGCGTGTATCTAGGAGTTTACAGGAGGTATGCTTTATTTTTTCAGTTAATCTGTGGGTTAGGGTTGCAATTCCGCTCATTCTTTGCATGCAGTTCAAAACCAATCGCTCCGAAGCCAATAATGATTTGGCATTGCCTTTTATTCGTAATGCAATCGCTCCTGCTTTAAGCTTTTCTCCGTCGTTTACCAACAGCTCTGTTTTCAGAGAATTGTCGGCATGGTGAAATATTTTTTGCGCCAGTGTAACCCCTGCTATTACACAATCGCCTTTCACCATAAGGACAGCTTCTCTGTCGGCTATACCCTCAAAACAGGCATTGCTGGTGTGATCCCCTCCCATAATGTCTTCTGTAAGAGCTTGCTCAATAAAGCCGTGTATGGCCCATTTATGTTTTTCGTAAAAATTATTCAACGTAGTCTTGATTATAAAATACTCCAATGTTATACTTCAAATCTTGTGATTGTTTGATCATCAAATAGGCTACACTGACCATATTTCTCAATTCACAAATTCCAAGGGTCAATTTGTTCTGACGGTAAATTTCCTGAGTCTCCATAAAGATTTGTTTCAATTCCAATTCTGCTTCAATCAACCCTTGTGAAGTTTTGAAAATTCCTACTTTAGAAGTCATTAATTTTTGAAGCTGTTTTTTCACTTTTCCAATGGCACTTATTTTTTCATTGGATATAAAGTGTTCTTCTTCCCATTCAGGAAGGTGTTCATAAAAATCTTGGGGAGGAAGGGGTCCTTTCAACTGTTCAACGGAGTCTATCGCTGCACGATGAGAAAATACAAGCGATTCCAAAAGTGAATTTGAAGCCAAACGATTGGCACCGTGCAAGCCAGTATAACTGCATTCTCCGATGGCGTATAAACCTTTTAATTTTGTTTCTCCAACTTGGTTTACACTGATGCCTCCGCAAAAATAGTGTGCAGCAGGAATCACAGGTATGGGGTCTTTAGGAGGATCAACCCCTATTTTTTGGCAATTTTCTTTGATTGTGGGAAATTGATGGATAAAATCTTTTTCACTAATGGCTTGACAATCCAGATAGACAAATGCATCACCAGATTGATTCACGATTTCGGCTATCGCTCTGGCCACTATATCCCTTGGAGCCAATTCGGCTTTTTCGTGATATTCGGTCATGAATCTTTTGCCCGATTGGGTTCTCAAAATACCCCCTTCCCCTCTAACAGCCTCCGAAATTAAAAAAGTATTTCCCTTTATTTTGGGAAATAGAGCAGTAGGATGAAATTGAACAAAGGGGAGCCCCTCCATAAAAACTTTGGCTCTGTAGGCTGCACCCAATCCGTCGCCTGTAGCATTTTTCGGATTGGTGGTATGGGAGAAAAGTTGTCCTGCCCCACCTGTACTCAGTACCGTGATTTGAGCAGAAATTTTAATTATTTCCTGTTTGAGATTGGAAATCACATAGGCACCATAGCATCTTTTGTAATCACTTCCACTGTGGTGATCGGTTATCAGATCTACCAGTGTATGATTTTCCAAAAGAGAGATATTGCCGAAGGTTTTGATTTTTTTGATCAGGGATTTCTGAATTTCAAGCCCTGTTTTGTCTTTGTGATGAACAATTCTCTTTTCGGAATGACCTCCTTCTTGGGTGAGATGTAATCCACTGCTTTGTGTATCAAAATGGGCTCCCCATTCGATTAATTCTTTCAGCCTTTCGTGTCCTTCTTTCACGACAAATTCAACCACTTCCTTGTTGCATACTCCTGCTCCGGCAATTAGGGTGTCTTTGACATGTTTATCAAAAGAATCTTTCTCAAAATTGGAAACTACAGCAATCCCACCTTGTGCATATTTTGTGTTGCTTTCAAGGAGATTATTTTTCGAAATGATGATGATGCGTAAATTAGGATCTTGTTCGGCCATTTTAATGGCATAAGTCAATCCTGAAATACCGCTTCCGATGACGAGTATGTTGCTATCCATAATCTTACCCCAGCTTTAGCATTCGCGTTATGGGTTTTTTGGCTTTTTCGATTAAGGAATCAGAGAGCACTACTTCTGGGTTTTCATATTCCAAACAGAGGTACAATTTTTCTAGTGTGTTGAGTTTCATAAAGGCACATTCACTGCAGGCACAGGTTTCATCTTCTACTGGTGCTGGAATGAATATTTTTTCGGGACAACGTTTTTTCATTTCATGAAGAATCCCTGCCTCAGTTGCAACGATAAAGGTTTCAGCAGTATTTTTTTGGACATAATTCAATAAACCCGAAGTACTGCCTATATAATCGGCAATTTCCAAGACTTGAGATTCGCTTTCAGGATGTGCGATGAACTTTGCTTTGGGGTGCTCTTTGGCAAGTGTTACAATTCTCTCAAATGAAAAAGCCTCGTGAACGATGCAAGAACCATCCCATAAAATCATGTCTCTTCCCGTTTCCTTTATCAGGTAGCGCCCTAAATTTTTATCGGGAGCAAAAATGATAGTGTCTTCCTCAGGTATGGAATCAATAACCCTTACGGCATTGCTTGAAGTACATACGATGGTACTGAGTGCTTTCACTTCTGCAGAGCAGTTGATATAGGTTACAACATGTGCTCCTGGATATTGATCAATGAATTTTTTAAATTCTTCCGGCGGGCAAGAGTCGGCTAATGAGCATCCGGCATTCAGGTCGGGTAGGATTACTTTTTTGGTGGGATTGATGATTTTGGCCGTTTCTGCCATAAAATGCACTCCAGCAAAGACAATCATGTCGGCTTCAACTTTTTCTGCCGCTTGGGCTAAGTAGAGACTGTCTCCCAAATAGTCTGCCAACTCTTGAATTTCAGCGTCTTGGTAGTAGTGCGCTAACAGTACGGCCTTTTTTTCTCTTTTGAGTCGCTTGATTTCTCCAATCAAATCGATTCCTTTAGGGACTTCCAAATCAAGAAAACCTCGTTGGTTCAACATTTTTTTCACCTCATTGGAGGGGAGCTTCATATCCAATTGATTTACTACAAAATTATTAAAATTCAAGGATTCTCGGTTGATCCTATGACGATATTCCAATCAATTTATGTACGATTTGTTCCGGGGTCATGGCATCTTCAACGGAGTAGGGTCCTATTGCTGTTCTTCTTAATTGACTCAGGTGGGCTCCCGATTGGAGTGCTTTACCATAATCATGAGCCAAAGATCTAATATACGTACCTTTTGAACACTTTATATGAAATTTCACATCGGGAAGTTCGATTTGTGACAAATCAAATGTATTGATGGTTACTTTTCGGGCTTCAATTTTTGTTTTTTCTCCTTGACGGGCGTATTCATAGAGGCGTTTGCCCTCCTTTTTGATGGCTGAATAAATGGGTGGGTATTGATCGATAAGGCCTTCAAACTGTTTTTTGGCCAGAAAAAGGTCCTCCTGTTTGATATGATCGGTGGAATAATGTTGGTCGAAAGGCGTTTCCAAATCAAAAGATGGGGTAGTCGCTCCGATGCTAATGGTTCCAGTGTATTCTTTTTCAAGGGCTTGAATTTCGCTGATTTTTTTGGTCATTTTTCCCGTGCAGACTATCAGTAGCCCAGTAGCCAATGGATCAAGCGTACCGGCATGTCCTACTTTAAGTTTTTTGAGTTGGAATTTTTTTTTAAGGGCCCACCTCAGCTTATTGACCACCTGGAAAGAGGTCCATTCTATGGGTTTATCCAGCAATAAGAGCTGGCCTTCCAAGATAGAATTCAGGGATAAATTCATATTATAAATGGAGTAGTATAGCTAATGTGCCTAAAATAATACAGTACAAACTAAAGTATTTGAGTTGGCTTTTTTTGACCAATGCAAGCATCCAACGACATGCAAAAACTCCAGTGACAAATGCACTTACAAAACCTACCACCAAGGGGAAGATTGAGGCTTCGTTTTGTGATAAGTCGCCGTCTATGATGCTTTTAGCCATACTGCCCAGAATCAGCGGAATGACCATCATAAAAGAAAAGCGAGCGGCCTTGTCTCGGTCAATCTTGAGTAAAACAGCCAATGCTATGGTAGCGCCACTTCGAGATATTCCAGGGAGGATGGCAATGGCTTGGATAACCCCTATTGAGAATGCATGGTTGAAATTCAGTTTTTTAGGGTTTTGATTGACCCGATCTGCAAAAAACAAGAGTACAGCGGTAAAGATTAAAAAAACACCTACGAGGGTAATTTTTCCATCAAATAGGGTGGCGATAAAATCTTCAAACATGAGCCCAACGAAAACCGCTGGAATCATCGAGAGAATGATCTTCAGGCTAAAATCCAAACTTTCCCCTTTTTTAAATTGAATCAAATCGGAAAGAATGACAGCAATGTCTTTTTTGAAAACAAAAAGGGTACTGAAAGCTGTAGCAGCATGAAGTGTAAGGGTCAATAACAAACCTTGCTGTTGTTCATAATCCCTTCCAAAAAAAGTTTTGACCAGCTCCAGATGACCACTTGAAGAAACCGGTAAGAACTCTGTCAGACCTTGAACGATGCCAAGAATCAGGGTTTCTAGAGCGCTCATTTCGTCTTTTTTGAGGGAATTAAAATGGCGTATATCGCAAGTCCAAAACCCACCAATACAATGGTTGGGGCCAATCTGATTCTGCGAAAATTAAAAATTTCAGGGTTAAAAACACTCGGATCATCACTGCCTCCCCCTGCCATGAGGATGAAACCCAAGGTGATTACAGCCAATGAGAGTAGTAAAAATTTGTAATTTCTTTTTCCGAATAGAAATTCCTTTTTTGGTTTTTCCTCCATCATAATAAGATTTTAATTTACGGCGTCAGATTTTAGGTTCAGATAGCGTTGAGTAGCAAAGAAAGTGCTTATTAGCGTGATCCCCAAACCCAAAAGGAAGACCCCAGCAAAAATTAATACGGGTTCCAAAGGATTTTGAAAAATATCCAATTCAGGAAAACGTTTTTGCATTTCGTAGAGGACAATTGCCATTCCAGTCATGGCGATGATGGAACCCATGGTGCTCATCAGAAGATGGATTCTAATGAACGGTCTTCGGATAAAGGTTTTGGTGGCTCCCACTAATTGCATGGTTTTGATGATCAATCTTTTTGAGTAGATGGAAAGCCGAATGGAACTGTTGATCAGAAGTACGGCAACAAAAATAAAGATGCCACTGGCCAATAGCATCCAAAACGTAATTTTTTTGATGTTTTGATCCAATAATTCAAGAAGAGGTTTGTCGTAAACTACCTCACTAACATAGGGATATAGCTCGATGTCTTTACTCAATTTTGAGACCATAGCAGGGTTTAAAAAACTCGCTTTAAAATAGACATCTATTGAATTCAGAAGGGGATTGTATCCCAAAAATTCCATAAAATCCTCACCAATTTCATTAGCATGTCTTTTGGAGGCTTCTTCCTTGGATACGTAGTTTACATTTTTTGTCGCATTGTTCAAACTCAAAGTTTTTTGCAACTGCTTCAATTCAATTTCTTTTGCAGAGTCCTTAACGTAAATGCTCATTACGATTTGTTCTTTGAAATGGTCCGCCACTTTTCTGGAATTGACCAACAAAATGCCCAAGATTCCAGTCAAAAAAAGAACCAAGGAAATGATCATCACCACCGAAAAATAGGCGGAGATCAACCTTCGTTTGTTGAATTTTTCTTCTGCTAATTGTCTCAATGGAAAAGTATATTTCAGTAAATTTAAAAAACCATTAATAAATAAAACCTTGAGAG
>JAURMQ010000018.1 GCA_030830625.1 Flavobacteriaceae bacterium | reverse complement strand
CCAATCAAGGTGGTTTTTCCGGTTCCAGCATAGCCTTTAATGAGTAACAAGGAATCGTCTTGTGCATCAGAAAGAAAATGAGCAATTTTTTGAAAACCAATGGCTTGGGAAGCTGTAGGCTCGAACTTAAATTTTTCAGTTAAAATCTTATGGAAAGACAGGTTTGGCATGTGGCTTATTTTCTACCAAGATAATTCATTTGTAAAACTTTTACGATTCAAAAAAAATTGTAGATTTGTTAATAGTAAAAAATAATAAACCATGAAAATAGCGCTTCAAGTAGTACTATGGATTCTTGCGGTATTCTTTAGTTACAAGATTTATGACTCCATCAGTGGGCCAATCAACTTTAACAAAATCAAGAATGAACGATACGCCGTGGTAATCAATAAATTAAAATTGATTCGAAAAGCCCAAATCGCTCACAAGGACGTTAAAGGAATATACAGCAATAACTTTGACAGCTTAGTGAAATTTATTGACAACGGGATATTTACCTTGATAGAAAAGAGAGACTCTTCCTACATGGAATACGATCGTACGTATAGAATTGACATACTTCGTGAAGTCGTTGTTGTAGATACTTTGGGTTTTGTTCCTGTGAAAGACTCTTTATTTAAAAATTCTAATGCCTACAAAGACTTTGCATCGGTTCCGGTCAAGGGAGTTAATGCTAATTTTGAGATCAACGCCAACATTATTGATAAGAATGGTTATAAAGTACCCGTCTTCGAAGTCAAAGTGGGTAAGAATATCATACTCCACGACCAAGATAAAGATTTACTAAAAGCAGAGAACGAAACCGTTTCTGTAGATGGAGTCAATGGTCCAGCAATCATTCTGGGTTCTCTTACCGATGTAAGTACCAATGGAAACTGGCCCACTATTTTTGATGCCGTTCAGTAAAAAAAATATACAAGATCAAGAACTGTCCATCCAAATTTTCAAGGATGGATTTTCTTTTTGTACTTCCAATACCCGGTCTTTTTTTAATTTTAATAACCTCCGTATTGAACAAGGAGACAACTTCCAACGGTTGTTGGAGTCACATTCTTTCTTAGGCTATAAAAAAATTAAAGGCATTCATTTCAATACTTCTGCCACATTTGTGCCGAGTTCATTGTACAGCCCTGTTCAAAAAGAAACCTATCTCCATTACAACGTTGCACTTGAGGAGCGTTGGAGTATTGTCGAAAATCAGACTCAAGACGATCAAATCAAAATTCTTTATGCGGTTGATGGTCAAATAGAGGCAACTTTAAAACATTATTTTAAAGGTATTTCGTTTACCCATTACGCTCAAATTCTTTACGACCTCAGCTCGAGTTTGACCAATTTCGAGGACTCTGTTGTGATGAATATTCATATGTTAGATGATCAGTTTGACGTATTGGTATTTAAAGACGAGCAACTCCTACTCTATAATACCTATCCCTATAAAAATGAACCGGGTTTTCTTTATTTCGTATTGGCAGTAGCTGAAGAATTATCTCTTCCTCCAGAGGCTTATACCATCGTATTCTTTGGAAAATTTTCGCGTTATAAAAAGTATTATACTGCTTTGGCCAATTATCATGAAAAAATCAAATTTTCCGATCAGAATGAGTTGGTTACATTTGACGAAAAAGAACATCCTGCACCCTATTTTCTCAACCTTTATCAATAATGCGAATCATTTCCGGCTCTCATAAAGGCCGAAGAATCATCGCCCCTAAAAAGCTTCCCGTTCGTCCCACTACGGACCGATCCAAAGAGGCTTTATTCAATATCCTACAACACCAATACCCGTGGAAAGATACTTCTGTTTTAGATCTTTATGCAGGCACAGGAAGCATTAGTTATGAGTTTGCATCGAGGGGAGTGGAAAAAATCACTACTGTGGATCAAAACAAAATGTGCATAGATTTTATACAAAAAACGGCTCAATCACTGGATTTACAATTACAGCCCGTTCAGATGGATGCCATTAAGTTTATAACTGTTGTGAAAACTCAGTTTGACTTAATATTTGCAGATCCACCTTACAATTTGGGAGATAAAAACTACATTGAGTTGATAGAAACAATTTTTGATCACAAAATACTAAAAGATGGAGGGTTGTTTATTATAGAACATGGTGGACAGGAAATCTTTAAAGATCACCCAAGGTTTTCTAAGTATAGAAAATATGGGAGTAATGTGTTCAGTTTTTTTGAATAATAAAAAAAGGCAGGCCTGTAAGCCGGATTCTGTCGAGTCTTATTATTTATCTGGATGTTGCATTGCTACAACATTCTAGCCGCCTACCCAATTACATTGGACGAGCCGTCCTCAAACGCAATCATACTTGGCGTTGCACCGTATAGAGTTTACCTGATTTCACTACAGCCGAACTGTACTTGCTTTCTGTTGCACTGGTCCTATTCGCCTAAGCGAACGACGGGCGTTACCCGCTATACTGCTCTGTGGTGTCCGGACTTTCCTCTCTTAAAAATAAGAGCAATAAGACAGCCTGCCTTTTGCAAAGTTAGTCTTTTGTTGATAATTTACAGCGAAATTGTTGGCCGACTCCTATGGAGACATTTTTCAATTTTTATCTTTGTTTACAAGCAAGATCATATGGAAACTTACGTTGTTTCAGCTTTAAAATATCGCCCTCAAACTTTTGACGAAGTAGTAGGGCAAAGGGCCATTACCAAGACATTAGAGAATGCAGTAGAAAAAAATCAATTGGCGCAGTCATTACTTTTTTGCGGTCCACGGGGGGTAGGAAAGACCTCTTGTGCTCGAATACTGGCCAAAAAAATTAACAGTCAATCCGAAAATGACCCCAATGAAGATTTTGCTTTTAACATTTTTGAGTTAGACGCTGCCTCCAATAATTCTGTTGACGATATTCGTTCGTTAAACGAGCAAGTAAGGATACCCCCTCAAGTGGGTACCCATAAGGTTTACATCATAGATGAGGTTCATATGCTCTCTACGGGTGCTTTTAATGCGTTTCTTAAAACATTAGAAGAACCTCCCAAACATGTGATATTTATTCTGGCCACTACCGAAAAGCAAAAAATCATCCCCACAATACTCTCCCGATGTCAAACTTATGACTTCAAAAGAATCAGTGTAAAAGATTGTAAGGATCATTTGCAAAAAATAGCAGAAGATCAAAAAATAGAATTCGAAGAGGAGGCTTTAAATTTAATCGCTCAAAAAGCAGATGGCGCTCTAAGAGATGCCTTATCCATATATGACCGTATGGTAAGTTTCACCAACCAGAGTCTTACTGTAAAATCCGTATCTGAAAATCTAAACATTTTGGATCACGATACTTTTTTTTCTATTACAGAATTGATATTAAATCACAATATTCCTGAATTGTTAGTGGCTTTTGATGAATTGCTCCAAAAAGGATTTGACGAACTGCAATTTATTACAGGCTTAGGGTCTCATTTCAGAAACTTAATGGTCAGTAAAGAAAATAAAACACTACACTTGTTGGAAGTAAGTACTGCAACAGAAGAGAAGTTTAAAAACCAAACCACTCAAGCCCCTCTGTCCTTATTGCTTAATGCCATTGACTTAGCAAGCAAATGCGAACTGGATTATAGAAACACTAAGAACAAACGATTGCTGATTGAATTATGTCTTATGCAAATGGCCTCTCTCCATTTCGGGGAAAAATAAACCGTTTTATCATTCCTGTAACGTATTTTGTTAGGCCTATCCCCTCAGCTCAAATACCACTGGAATCAGTAGCTATGGAACCTACTCCTGGTTATGCTTCAAATAAAAAGGAACAAATAGAAGGAGAAAAACAAAAGGAAGAAAAAACTCGACCCATTGCCACTCCTCAAATTCAAATCGAAAATCCAGCCTTAAGAAAGGGAGTATCGAGCCTCTCTATTTCCAGTATCCAACTAAAAAAAGAGGCAGAAAGAAATTCATCGGCCAAAAAAGAAATAGTTAACACTGCCCAACAAGCATTCAGTCAAGAAACACTAACTCAACTTTGGAAGACGTATACCCTAGAAAAAAATAATCAAGGAGAAAATAATATTGCTGCACTTCTGGAAATGAGTCAACCCAAACTCCTGGAAGACTATAAAATATTACTAAAAACCAGCAGCACACTCAGTAAGGTGGAATTGACCAAAGAGCTGACTTCCCTCCTCGCCTATTTAAACAAGGCCGTCAAGAACTATAAAATCTCTATTGAAATTGAGGTAGAGGAGCGCAAAAGTGAAGAATATGTATTTGGTATAAGAGGTAAATATGAATACCTTAAGAAGATAAATCCTGAAATTGAAGTATTGAAAAAAGAATTCGATTTGGACCTGTAATAAATCTCAGACATGCTTGGACTCAAATTACCTACTGACCCCCGCTGGGTAAATATCGTTGAAAAAAACATACATGAAATTTTAACCGATCATGCCTTTTGTGAGCAAAAAGCAGCAAGTACTGCCATTTCCTTGATTGTTAGATATCCTGAAGAAAGCGAATTGGTTAAATCAATGACCGCACTTGCACAAGAGGAATTGAGTCATTTTGAAATGGTTCATCAACTCATTCTCCAAAGAGGTTGGGTATTGGGAAGAGAAAGGAAAGATGAATATGTAAGGAACTTACAAATGTTTTTTCCAAAAGGGGGAAGTCGAAGGGATCAACTGCTTCTTCAATTGCTTTATGCTGCCCTGATTGAAGCCAGAAGCTGTGAGCGATTCAGATTACTTTCGGAATCTATAGCGGATAAGGCGCTACAAAAATTTTACAGAAAACTAATGATCAGTGAAGCCCATCATTATTCCCTTTTTTTAAAATTAGCCCGACAATATGGTAAAAATGAAAAATCAGTCAATGAAAAATGGGAATCTTTATTGAATTTTGAAGCAAAATTAATGGTCCAGCTTGGAAAAAAAGAAACCATGCATGGTTAAGAGTTCATTTTGAGGTTATTGTACATGTATTTGATCATTCCATCCGACAATCCAAATTTGGGGACATAGATTTTTTGACCTCCACTCCACTCCAATGCTTTAAGGTAAATCCTTGCTGCTGGAATAATCACATCGGCACGGTCGGGATTGAGTTCAAACTTCAATACTCGTTCTTCATAGGTCAATGCTTCCAATTCTAAAAAAATTTGATTGAGCTTGAGATTAGATATGGGCTTGCCCTCTTTAATGTTCGAAAGTTTGAATAGCTTGTTGATGTTTCCTCCCGATCCCATCAAAGTAATTTTTCGATAGGGTTTTGCATTTTTAACGATCCAAATTTGTATCGCATCCCAGATCCTTTCATCAACCAAGTTATTGATGAGTCTTACGGTACCAATTTTGAATGATTTTGAAGCAACTCGTTGACCTTCATTGATAAATGTAAATTCAGTACTTCCTCCACCCACATCAACAAAAAGAAACGTTTTTTGGGTGTTTAAAAACTCTGAAATTTTACTATTAGAGATGATTTCAGCTTCTTTTCTACCGTCTATGATTTCAATTTTTATATCTGTTTTTTTCTTGATCTGTTCTACAATTTCACGACTATTGTTTGCCTCTCTTAAAGCAGAAGTAGCATAGGCTTGATAATGTGAAACTCCATGAACTTTCATCAAAAGCTTGAAAGCTTTTAGAGCTTTCACCATGCGTTTCAGACTCCTCTTTGATATTTCCCCTAAGGTAAAAGAGTCTTCTCCTAAACGAATGGGAGCTCTAACCAAAGCATTTTTTTGAAAATAAACACCCTCCTTGGTCTCAATAACATTTGAAATCAAGACTCGTATGGCATTGGAACCAATATCGATGGCTGCGAATTTTTTTATTTTCAAATT
>JAURMQ010000150.1 GCA_030830625.1 Flavobacteriaceae bacterium | reverse complement strand
CCATTCCCATGCTTGTGAACCTACAAAAATAGCACCCCCAATAATGGTTAATAACATGTAGAAAGTTACTTTAGCTTTGTTCATATGATGTCCTGCATCTACAGCCAATACCATGGTTACAGACGAAAAAATCAAGATAAAAGTCATCAATGCCACATAGTACATCGGAGCATCTACTCCATGTAAAAAAGGAAAGTGGGTAAACACTTCATCGGCAATGGGCCAAGAATCGATATTCTTAAATCGTGAAAAACCGTAGGAAACCAAAAAACCGGAGAAGGTAAGTGCATCAGATACAATAAAAAACCACATCATCAGTTTGCCATAACTGGCGTTGAGGGGCCGCCTACCTCCAGCCCAAAGATTGGTCTCTTTTTCAGCTGCAGTTAATTCCATAAAGTCAAATTCAAATTAGTCATACAAATTTAAATATTTTACCTGTAAAGCAGAACAAATAGATACAAATATATCCACAACACATCAAGAAAATGCCAGAATAAATGAGCCAGTTCAAACCCCAATGTATGGGATGCCGAATAGCGCCCTTGAAGAAGTCGGAAGTAAACCACCGACAATACCACCATTCCAGCAAAT
Source organism: Flavobacteriaceae bacterium (assembly GCA_030830625.1). Classification (GTDB taxonomy): domain Bacteria; phylum Bacteroidota; class Bacteroidia; order Flavobacteriales; family Flavobacteriaceae; genus UBA8316. The sequence continues at coordinate 30,765 of JAURMQ010000150.1, read as the reverse complement.
AGATGGGCCAAATGCAACAGGACCAAAACATATAAAAATGAGGTGGTAATGGAGCTCTCTGCTCCCGTAAAATAATATCCTTGAGCAATGATTTCTGCAAAACCTGTGAACTGGAAATAAATAAATAATACCGCCAATAAAAAGGTAGTAAGAATTAGAGTCTTGGCTCGCTTGATGTTTTCTACCATTAATGATTTTTTGGCCAGAAAAAAAGTTACACTACTCAACAGTATGAGTAGAGTACTGATGGCAAAGGCTGTGGGCACCTCAAATTTTGTCAACCAATCGGTTCTTGTACTGCTCACTACATAGGCACTGGTGAGACCCGCAAAAGTCATCGACATGCTGATCATCCCCCCCCAAAGCATCATTTTTTTGGCTTTGTTATGTTTAATTTCTAATTCATCCATCGCTACATCCATTTGTCAATCACATATATTATTTGTAATAAGCTTATGTAAACTATACTCGTAAACATCAATCTACGAGCAGTTTCTTTGGTTTTGTTGTGCATCAACTTAAGGGCATAATAAAGAAAATAAATGCCGATCAATATCAATAAAATAACGGCCCCTACGGAGAGACTTAATTCACCCGTGTACTGAGTATAAGGCATTACGGAAATGATGATGGTCCAAAAGGTATAGAATACCATTAGAAATGCAGTTGCTTGATCTGGATTTCCGGTAGGCAACATTTTAAAGCCTGCCTTTTTGTAATCCTCATCCATCATCCAACCAATGGCCCAAAAATGTGGAAATTGCCAGAAGAACTGAACCATAAATAGCACACCGGGTTCGATTCCAAAACTACCCGTAGCCGCCACCCAACCCAACATGAAGGGGATGGCACCAGGAAAAGCTCCAACAAAAACAGAGAGTGGAGTAACGGATTTCAATGGGGTGTAAATACAGGTATAAATCAGTAGGGATACAGCACCAAAAATAGCGGTCTTAAAGTTGATGTTGTTTAAAATATAGATTCCCGCCAGGGTGAGCAGACTGGCAATAAGAATGGCTGTGGAATTATTCAAACGTCCCGCCGGAAGAGGACGATTTTTAGTGCGATCCATCAATGCATCTTTGTCTTTTTCAATCCATTGATTGAAGGCATTAGAGGCCCCTACCATTGCAAAACCTCCGAAAAACAAGCCCGTGAGTGTCGAAATTTCGACTCGATCTACAGCAAGTAAATATCCTGCCAATGAAGAGAAAACGACACTTATTGCCAAACGAAACTTGGTGAGCTGCAGAAAGTCACTTACAAATGAGGCAAGATGGAACGAAACTATGGGTAAACGGTCAGAGTGGGTCTTCATCGTCAAATATCCTTGCGCAAAGATAGGCTACAAATCATCCTTGTGCAAACTCTATGACGATTTTGAAAATCCTTTTTTCCGTCTCATTGAAGCCTAAAAGTTATGGGTATGGAATAAGGCACCCTCACCGGCTTTCCTCTTTGTTTACCGGGGATCATTTTTGGTGATTTTTCAATGATCCTTTGGGCTTCTTTCTCCAAATTTTTGTCGGGCCCACGGGTTTGCACTCCTACCACATTTCCCTTCACATCGATCAAAAAACTAACGAAAACCCTACCCTGAATACCCATTTCTTGGGCAATCTCTGGATATCTAAAATTCTTTACAATGTGCTTATTGATTTGTTCCTGAAAACAGTCGCGTTGCTTTTTTTTGGCTATATTTTCACAACCGGGAAAAATGGGTATGTCCTCAATAACCGCGAAAGGGACTTCCAAATCTTCATCTTCTTCCTCAATGATCACCTGTTCCACTTCTACAATTTCTTCTTGATCGGTTTCGGTCGATTCGATTACAGTTTCCTCAACTTCCTCTTCATCCTCTAGGACCTCAATGACTTGTGGAGCAGCAGGAGGCGGAGGCGGAGGCGGGGGAGGAGGAGTCTTCAAGTCTGTTACTGGGATCTCCTCTTCGTCATCATCCTGAATACTGAGGTAGTCCAGTTTGATTTCTGATTCATAGGTTCTCAACTCAATAGCTCTCCTAGTTAGAAAAAGAACCAAAACCAACCCTATTAGAAAATAGGTGGTGCTGTTTTTGCTTAAATCAACCTTAGGGTTTTTTTTAGGTAACATAATTTCATGGCATTTGGGGTTCCATAAATAATAATCAAAAATCAGACCAAAAAACTCGTGGGAAACAAAAAAGTCTTAAAACCAGAGCTTTAAGACTTTTAGAAAGGTTTGGAATGCAGCTATTGCAACCTGAAAGTAATCGGAATACTAAAGGGAACCCTAACAGGTCTTCCTCTTTGTTTTCCGGGAGTCATATTGGGTAATTTACCAATGATTCTTGCTGCTTCTTTCTCTAAATTTTTGTCCGGACCACGCATTCTGATGTTGGTGATGGATCCGTCTTTAGAAATAATAAAGTTTACATATACCCTCCCCTGAATACCCATTTCTTGGGCAATCTCGGGGTATCGGAAATTTTTTCTGATGTGCTGATTGATTTGTTCTTGAAAGCAATCTCTTCTTTTGGATTTGGAAACATTTTCACAACCTGGAAAAATTGGAACGTCTTCAATTACGGCAAAAGGAACATCAACGTCTTCAAAATCCTCTTCGATCTCAACCTCTTCTACTTCTACAATTTCTTCTTGATCGGTTTCGGTCGATTCGATTACAGTTTCCTCAACTTCATCTTCATCCTCTACGACCTCAATGACCTCAGGAGCTGGGGGGGGTGGAGGGGGTGGAGGGGGAACCTTAATTTGTTCGGTGATTGGAATTTCTTCGTCGTCGTCGTCTTGAACGTTTAATGCTTCATATCCATAACCACTTCTGTCATAGGTTTTCCATTCAATAGCTTGCCATGAGATAAACAAAATAGAGGTCAAACCTATAATAAAATAGAGACTGCTATTCTTAGATAAATCAGATTTTTCGTTCTTTTTGGGTTGCATTTTGTCGAATATATTTAGTATGCTAAACTAAAAAAAAATCGATAATAAACAAGACTTTTTTTTTACCAACACATTTTGTTTCTATAGCTGTATTAATTGCCGGTACCCTTCGGCGCTTAATAAGTGTTCGATTTGGGAAGGATCGTGCATTTTAATTTTAATCATCCATCCCGTTTCGTAAGGGTCATTATTAACGGCTTCTGGAGTGTCTTCCAGGGAAGTATTAAATTCCAGAACTTCCCCGCTCAGGGGCATGAATAAATCGGATACCGTTTTGACAGCCTCTACTGTACCAAAAACCTCTTCCGCATCCAAATTATCTCCCAAGGTTTCTATTTCGATGTATACAATGTCTCCCAGTTCCCGCTGGGCAAAATCAGTAATCCCTACTGTTGCTATATCGTCTTCTATTTTGACCCACTCGTGATCTTTAGTGTACTTGAGTTCGGAGGGTATGTTCATAAAAACGGGTTTAAATTTGAATCGCAAAGTAATGCAATTCACTTTTAGTTTCCAAAATTATATCGGATGGTAATCCCGGATCGTATTGAGGTTTGTGGGAAAGCAGTTGAAATGGCAAACTCCGAGAAATTGTGATCGTAAAAAAGTAAACTGGTTAGGTTTTTTGACAAATTATACATCGTCGAAAACTTTATCGACATTAGGGTTTGCCCTGCGGTTACCTGATTATTATCATATTCTAAATTACGCAGCAGAGTGATGTTTTTTCGATACGAAAAATCTGCTTTTAAATTGAGGTCTCCACTAAGGGTGATTCTTCTTCCTCCCATACTGGTTCTGATTCTTAAATCCTTAAGCCGATACCCCATTCCAATAATATATTCATTTCCGCTTTGTTCGGTGAGCAAACTATTGTCCAAGCTGAGAGAAAGACTTCGATCTCTTTTCATCTCCGCAAGAATTTTAAGGGAATTTTTAAATTCTATATCGAGCCTTACTAAAGGATTAAATTGTTCTGCCAAGTTGATGTTGGAATAAAATTTTGTTGTCATATAATTTCCCAATCGGTCCTTGAGAAAGGGTTGGATAGGATCGTATTCCAAATTGGTTTGATAATTTGTCAGCGTATAGCTGGACCGATAGCCGTGAGCGATAGAAAGTCGATTGAAAATTTTAGCCAAAGATTTAATTTTGGTTAAACCTGTGTACTTGAGGTTCCAATTGGGCAATGGAGTACTTCGAATGGGGTCAAAAGATATTTTATTGGGGTCGGTTCCAGAATAAGCCGAGAGAAAAGACGCAACCAAAACCGTTTGATGATTTTTGCTGTAGCCTTCTGGAAAACCGTTCTCATCCCTTTGTGCATTTGAGAATCCGTTTTCAGCGGCCAAACGATTGGCAATGATTAAGCGGTTTTCTCTGAAATCTTGAAAGTTTTTGTTGACAACATCGGATGCCCCTGAAAATCCCGTTTTAATCAAAATAGTGGACATTCCAAAGTTCCCGTATTCGTTGGCGTTTAGGGCAAGATAATTTTGGTTCTCAATGAGATAATTTTCTGATAAGTTATTTGAAAAATTGCGCTCGGCATTCAGATCTATGGTCAAATCTTTAAGGGGAGATATCTGAGCGGAAATATTGAGTTTGTTGTTGTGAACTTGAACAAAAGGCTCGTTGAAGTTTGGGAAATCCGTGAGCCAACCTCTTTTGGCCACCTCATAGCGTATGTCGGCTTGGCTCCCAAAGGTAAAAGCAAAAGAAGGGTCCACGGTTCCCAAAAAACCAACATTGGGGAGATAGCCGGGAAGTACTTTTCCGTTATTTTCGGAATAGTTGAACTGAACCCTTCTGACAGAAGAAAGTATGTCCACCAAGTAGGTAGCTCCTTTTTTAACGGCTGTATTTTTTGATTTCTTATCGTCTTTTTTGGACTGAGGTGTTGCTGAATTGGTTGCTCTGGTAAAAGGTTGATTGAAAGGAGATTTTTGGGACTTTAAGCCCAATAGGGTATAAAGTTTTTCAAATGAAATGGATCCTGTAAGGCTTTTGGTGTTGGCATTTTGAATGGTATTGATCTGCCCCAAGGCTTGACCCTCTTCGTTGGTTACACTGGCCATGGCGGTGGATCCTCTTTGCCAGCTAAAATCACCCGTATAATTGTAATTGGCGTCTATGAAATTAAGAAATGGAATCAATCGCAATGGAATTTTATAGTTGAGTGAAAGGGATTGAAAATGACGATCGGTCTGGCCGGTATCCCATATACCATCCCATATATCTAAACTTTTATTGACCTTGCCCAATGGATTATTGGGATCGTTTTCAAAGAAATTTCTGACTATGTTATTGTTGGAAGCAGTAAAATTCAATCGTAAAGAGCGAGTCAGATTGTGATTGATGGAATACGACCAATCAAAAAGGTAATTTCTGAGCTGAAGATCAGGTAAAGGAATTTGTTTGGAGGAATCAATGCCCTCCATATAAACTTGACGGAATTGTTGACTGCTAAAATCACGATTGATGTTTGAAGTGATTTCCAAATTATTAGGCACCAAATTAAAATTCAATTCCTTAAGCCATTGCCAATACCGTTTTCGATTTAAAGCTTCAATTTTCCTGAAGGGATTGATTTCCTTGGGGGTGAATGCGTGTCCGTAATTGGCCCCCAACTGAAGGTTTTTATCGGTCTGATTCTGGATCTCATAATCGCGATGGTTCAGCTCATTGTAAGCATAGGAAAAATCAAAATTCTCTGGGCTGAAAAACCTGGTGGGACTATTTCCTGTTTTATTCTTGCGCATCCCGATTAAACTAATGCTCTTCCTTTGGGTATAATCAATGGCTTGATTGTTAATGGAGTCCGATTGAGACTTTCTTTCCGAGGCGTCCAAACGATCTTGTAACAAAATATCTTGATAAAAAGGATCGTATTCTGGGGTGATAAAAGTTTCCCCTAGGTTGAGATTAAGAGGCAGTTGAACGCCCCACTTTTTTGGGAGCAATTGACCCAAATTGATATTGGTTACCACATCGTATTGTTTCATGTCCTCACGATTGCTCTGATTGGGGGTTTGATCTATTGCACCAAACCCTACCGTGGACATTCGTGCGGTAGCCGCTACAGTAGCCAGATCAGCAATGTTGGCATCCATAGCGCCTACAGCTGCCCAGCCTCCTTTTGAATCGATTCCAGCAATTCTTAATTCGTTGAACCACACCTCACCACACAAATCGTCTCCCAGCTGTTGGGAAGGGTTTTTTACGCCAATCATAAGGGTTTTGATAGAACCGAGTGAAGGATTTCCCTTTACAGAAAACTTGTATTTCTTGAACCCTGGCAAAGCACTGATGGGTGAAAATTCGCTGACCGGGTTGAGCTCCTCGTCAAAATAGGATACCCTTCCCATACTGGCACTGTTGATGGCGGCTGCCTTAAGTTTAGCGAGTATTTTAATCGGAACCTCCAAAGCATTGGACTCCGGTTGCCAAACTTCTTCGGCCGAAAGTTTATTACTTAAATCTCCCCCGTACTCGGTGGGTTTCAGTGGAATTTCAACCTGGTAATAGTTGTCCAAAAAGTCGGTCCCCAAACGAATGAAAGCTACCATACGTCGGTCATAGTTTTCCTCAGTTCCCTCTCCAGGCAAAGGTTTTTGGCCAACGATAGATTCGGCATGTAAAAACATTTTAAGATTCTCATATTGACGAATATCAATATTCACATTTTTATAAACGGCCCTATAGTCCATGGGTTGAAGGTCGCATATTCTAAAAGACAACGATTGTTCGTTTTGGCGGACTATAGTATTGTTGTTGTTGACCTGTTCCCTTTGAATGTCTGGTGGTAAAACATAATTGACGGGAATTCGATTCTCGTTTTCCAAAATATTGACCGTACTGATATCGACGGTAGTATTATTGTTTTTGGTCAAATTTTTATTGAGTTTTTGATTGTATCTGCGCCAATCTCCTCTCACCAAATCAAGGGTCCCAAATCGCAACACAACGGGCTTAGAAAAACCTTTGAGCAGCATTCGCATGAATCGAATGGAACGCAAATCTTCTATATTATTGATGGCTTCAAAATATTCATCAAATTGGGTGTCTTCGTAATAGCCTTTTTGAACAGGTATTTTGAATTGAATCCATCGGGTTGTGATCTCTTGACCATTGGGAACCGATACTTTCACATTTTCACGAACATCAGTAATAAACGGGTGATTCCCAACCCCCATTGATTTTGAAATGGGAATTCGATATTCAAAATAACTGTCGATAGTATTCATACTCTGATCTCGGTTGATGTCTTCGGAGTCGGGTTCGGTCGTATTTCCTCTGTCGGTGTCAGAAAAAGCAATAGGTGAGTTGCCTTGGGATCCATTGTAATTTTTGTATCGCTCTAATACGCCTCCATTGGCGGCTACAAAAAACTCATAATTGTCTCCAGCAGGATCTTCAGGAGGTCCATTGGTATAGATCAACCGTTCTTGACTGTCGTCCAAACCATCAAGTCCAAGATCTTGTAACGCTCTGTCCTCGGGAACCGTATTAAAAGCATAAAGAAGGGATTGGGTTGACGGTACTTTTCCCCAAGCAGTTTCATAAACCAAATTTTGCGAGGCAAGGCCTGGCAAGCCGTTTTCAAATTGTTTTCGGCCGTCTTTGAGAATATCTTCCGAGATATTCCCCAAATGAAAATACAGTTCCCCCAAATCGTCTTCCTCTGTTGGCACCTCATTAAAGGTATCCAACAACCAAAATTCGATGAATTCCACATTGGATTGTTCGAAATTAGTAGCGTTGATGGGCCGCATGATCCCTGCCCAATTTTCTTCCGTATCTCTTTCAAACTCTTCTTCTTTCGCATTGTTGTAGGGGCCTCTTTCCTCTGGGTAATAGGCCAAATCGAGTGTGTTTTGGACGGTTGTAGTTCCTTGAACAAGATCCTGTTCTGGAAAAATTTCTTGGATAAAAATCCTTCGGGATGTGTTGAGGGATATGTCGTCGTTGTTGATTCCAGAGGGTCTTCCACCAGCATAAAAAATGGGATCGATAGAATACCACGCGAGCTTGGCCCTCCCAAAACCTCCACCTATATCATTATCTCTGCTCTCTGATCCTTTAAAATTTTTAAAAGGAATACTGGAAAGTTTCCATGAATTAAAACCCTTGATGTCTATATTGGTTTGTGCTCCTTCAAAATCATCAATATAAACATTGGATTCTCCCTGAAGCTGGGTATTTTTTGGGTTTCCTGCAATCAGATTGGCTATCTCTCCTCTAAAAGATAACATGGAAGGAACCCTCGTTTCGATGGTAGGAATTTTATTGACCCACCGGGTCAAAAAAGGCAATTCGGTAGAAAAATTAGTATTGAATCCAATCATTGTATTGTTGACGGGTTCAGTGCCATAATTCGCTTTTTGAGTGAGTGGGTTTTCGCTTAAGTTCAACAGAGTTCCACCAAAAACCACATTATCGTTCACTTGATGAACCAGATTGAATCCTGAGAATCTTTTATTTTGTTGATTGAAAAAAGAATTATTTTCTACCGAAATATTGATGGGTATATTTGAAGCTTGAAGTGCGGGGTCCAAAATTTTCACCCTACCAATGGCGTAATTGACCGTGTAATCGATTCCTTCACGGAGCACTCTCCCCCCTGCTGTAACCTTTACAGAGCCTTGAGGTACATTGAAGGCGCCAATGGGAATACCCTCTCCTCCCTCCGATTTGTAACGGCCTTTCAATTGAAATTTATTTTTTTCGGTAGTCTCTAAAGCAGCTGCTTTCGTTTTAACATACATATCATCAAAAACATACCTTTTTTGATTGGCATTGTAGGTTTCTGTATTTTTATATTGTTCTCTTTGAGAATTGGGATCGTCTAAAAGCTCAAAAAGATGGGCTCCAAAAGGTTCTACATTGGGGAAAATTATCCTACCGTATTGTGGCTCTATGGTGACTCCCGGAATATAATCAAAGAAACCATCCCCTTCGGGTTGAGGATCTTGATAAAAATTGAGCTTGTCTAAATTGAACGTATTCAGGAGTATTCTGTTGTCCATTTCCTCAGGCCAAATCGAAGGGTCAACAGGAGTCAAGTAATTGATAGGCGAAGGATCCGAATAAAGAATATGGAGTCTGAAATTTTCCTCTGCAAGTTGAAAAGCACCAGTGTTGTAGATGTTTTTCATCATCAGGTCCCAGAGGGGTTGACGGACATCGGTGATGTTACTTTTAAGGAGTTTTACCACCAAGTTATTGTTGTTTACGGTTTGCGTTTCTCCTTCAGTGTTTTGAGTTATAGAAGTGGTTTCTATACTGCCGTTGGCAAATTCTCCCACTTGATAAACCTTTCCCCTGTAGGTGTATTGGAATGCAACGGCCAAAACCTCGTCATTACTCAATCTCTGGTTAAGGGAGATATAGCCCAACTGGGGGTTTAACTTGTATTCATTCTGACTGAGCTTTCGGGCACTTTCCAATACCGCATAGTCAAAACCTTCATTGACCGCATTATAATAGGATCCAAAAGAGCGTGAAACTGAGGAAATGTCCCTGATGTCATTACCTAAAATTCCGCCTGCACCAATCGTCTCGGGGTTCAAACGGTTGTTTTCGTTGGAGGGAGGGTTTGAAAAGCCTGATTTAATAAAAAAATTACTAATCCTGTCGTCCAGTGTTGTTTTGCTTGGATCACTTTCCCCCAAATCTTGAAAACCAACAATGTTTCTGATGTTTCTGGTTTGAGAACCCCTGTTGGTGATCCATACTTCAATTCTAGTAATCTGAACCGGTGAATTGATGTAGGGGTAGTTTTTGAGAAATTGATCATAGTGATCCCTAAAGTATTGTGCCAGAAAATAATGCCGATCTTCTTCATAATCCAGGGCAAAAATATTGAACTCTTGCAGTGTACCTCCTCCCTGAGCTACTACATTTTGGGATTGAGATCTTTGCTCCGAAAAGACTGCCGAAATTGTAGTTTTTCCAAACTTCAGATCGGTTCTGACCCCAAAAAGACTTTGCGCTCCTCGAATAAGATTGCTGTTGAGGGGCATACTGATGTTTCCAATACTGATGTTCTGTAAAATGGCATCCTCCGTTACCTTACCATTGAGATAGTCGGTGACATTATTGCCCAAACCCATCATTTGATTGGAAGCATCATTGGCTTTAGATTGGAGACTCAGTATTTTCTGTCGCGCCTCATCATAAGTACTTTGAAAATCTCCTATTTTTTGCTGAATTCCGGCAGCCTTGTCGGTTAAATTTTGCGTTCTATCAAGAATATTTTGGGCTCTGGATTGGATAACATCACCTTGGGCATTTACCGACTCGGGGATGATTTCGGAAAGGTTCGCCAATTGGGGGGGGTTGAATTCTATTTTGACCAGGTTCTGAAAATCGAAGGTGGACTCCGTATCATAGTTGGCCGTAATTTGTAACCTTTCCCCTATTTTACCCAAAAGACTAAGGCTAATTCTTTGGTCAAAATCGAAGCCAAAACTACGTCGGTTTCTGGGCGATGCTGCTGGGTTGTCATTTTTTTGGTAGCGTACTCCTAAATCTATTCCAATAGAACCTTGGGGAACGATATCAATAACGTTGCTCCCAAAAATGGATTGAAAAAATTTACTGTTGACATAAACCTCTGGAAGAAGATTTTTCTGCGTTTCACTCAGGTTTTCAGAATTTCCAGAAAGGGCTGCAATTTTTTCCTTAAAATATCCCTTCATTTGTTCTGCCAATACCATGACTTGAAACTCTTTGGGAGACATAACCAAAGGAGTATTGATCGAATAACCCTCAATGGTTTCGGTATAAATATACATTCCTGATCTGGGGTCGTATCTGTATTTTGAAGTGATATGGGTGGACTGGGTAATTTTCGATTTGGACAAATCATAGCCACTCTCCTCTTGACTCCACAACGAAAAACTACAGATCAGAAGTAGGGAAAGTAGAAAATAATTTACACTTAAATATTTATCCTTTTTATAACAGATCAAAGAAATTTAAAGTTTGTTCAAGGCCGCTTTAATTAAATCCTCGATGGTACTATCGGGATTACCTTGAATCAGGTTATCAATAACTTTTTCAGAGGTTTTTCTCGAATAGCCAAGAACCTCTAAAGCTGATAACGTTTCTTCTTTGATTGTATTGCTTTTATGTAGTGGAATTTCATCCCCACCCTCTAAGATTTTCATTTTGTCTTTCAGCTCAATAATCACCCGTTGAGCTGTCTTGAGTCCAATGCCCTTTACCCCCTGTATGGTAGCGACATCTTCAGTCCCTATTGCGTGTTGAATTTCTGATGGAGTGAGAGAAGAAAGCATGGTTCGGGCGGTACTCGCTCCTATACCCGATACCGAAATCAACAATCTAAAAACGGCGCGTTCTAAAACTGTAAAAAAACCATATAAAATATGAGCGTCTTCCCTGACCTGAAGATGGGTAAAAAGTTTGATGTTTTCATCGGAAGAAAGACTGGAAAAGGTATTCAACGATATATTGATTTCATATCCAATTCCATTACAATCTACCACCACCTGAGTGGGATTTTTTTCAACCAGCTTACCTTTGATTTGTGTGATCATTTAATTGATTTTAATTTTTCTTGAGCATCTATGCCCGCTATAGCGGCCATATTGACAATTTCATCGACAGAGGCTCCCAATTGTAATATATGGGCAGATTCCTTTAGACCCATCAATATTGGACCAATGGACAGTGTGTCATCCAATTCTTTAATGATTTTATAGGTGATATTGGCGGCATCAAGATTGGGGAAAATTAGGGTATTGACCTTTCTGTTGTTGAGGGAAGAAAAGGGAAAGCGGGCCCCCAACATATCATTATTCAGAGCGAAATCAGATTGAACTGGACCATCGGCAATCAAATCGGGAAAACTTTGATGCAGATAACTGACGGCTTGAGACACCTTCTTGGCTTGAGGAAAAGGAGAAGATCCAAAATTGTTGTAAGATAGAAGCGCAACAACAGGCTCTACCCCAAACATTTTGACTGTTTGGGCAGTCATGTGGGCTATTTTGGCCAATTCCTTGGCCGTAGGGTCCACATTAATGGAGGTATCGGAGAGGAAAAGCATTCCTCTCTTGGAGAGCATAAGGTTGGTAGCGGCTACCCGATCCACTCCTTTGGCTTTTCCCATCACTTCCAAAATGGGTTTGACCACTGCCGGATATTTTCTTGAAAAGCCAGAAAGCATAGTGTCTGCATCACCTTCCCTGACCATCATGGCGGCATAGTAATTGCGTTCTTTCAGCAAGCTTTCGCACTCGTACAGGGTTTTTCCCCTCCTTTTTTGCGTTTCCCAAAACGCTTTGGCATATCGCTTCCTACTTGCCATGTGTTCCTCGCTTTTGGGATCAATGATGCTCACCGCTCCTTCGAATTCGATAGACTTCATCAAATTTTCGATCGTTTCTTTATCCCCCAATAAAATAGGAATACCGATTTTCTCTTCATCCACTATTTGGGCCGCTTTGATCACGTCCAATTGATCCGCCTCTGCAAAAACAATGCGCTTGGGATCAGATTTGGCCCTGTCGTGAATCATTCGGAGAATTTTTTGATGTCCTCCCAATCGCTCCGCCAACTCCACTTTATATTTTTCCCAATCGTCTATGGGTTCTTTGGCTACACCCGATGCAACAGCTGCTTTGGCAACCGCAACGGGAATTTCAACTATCAATCTGGGATCAAAAGGTTTGGGAATGATATAGTTTTTACCAAAATTGAGTTTGGTTTCTTCGTACGCAATATTGACTTGTTCGGGTACCGATTGTTTGGCGAGTTGAGCCAAAGCCTCTACTGCAGCCATTTTCATAGGTTCGTTGACTTTGGTTGCCCGAACATCCAAGGCCCCCCTAAAAATAAAGGGGAATCCCAAAACATTGTTTACTTGGTTGGGATGGTCAGACCTTCCAGTGGCCATGATGATGTCCGATCGGGTCTGACAGGCCAAATCATAGTCAATTTCGGGGATGGGATTGGCCATCGCAAAAACGATCGGGTTTTTTGCCATCGACAACAACATCTTTTCATCCAATATATTGGGCTGAGACAAACCAATAAAAACATCGGCTTGATGAATGGCTTCCGATAGGGTGTCGATTTCGCGATCGGTTGCAAACTCTGCTTTCTGCGAGCTCAAATTTGATCGGGATTTCTTAATGACTCCCTTGCTGTCCAACATGACAATATTTTCTTTTTTGGCTCCAAAAGACTGATAAAGACGAGTACAGGAAATGGCAGCTGCACCCGCACCAGAAATGACAATTTTAACCTTATCTATTTTTTTATCAGACAATTCTAAAGCATTGATCAGTGCCGCACACGATATAATAGCTGTACCGTGTTGATCGTCGTGCATTAATGGAATATCAAGCTCTGCTTTGAGTCGGTTTTCGATTTCAAAAGCCTCTGGAGCTTTGATGTCCTCTAGATTGATCCCTCCAAAAGTGGGGGCAATGGCTTTTACGGTTTGAATGAATTTTTCGGGATCTTTTTCATTGATTTCTATATCAAAAACATCTATGTCAGCAAATATTTTGAAAAGTAGTGCTTTTCCTTCCATAACGGGTTTTGAGGCTTCGGGACCAATGTCTCCCAAACCCAAAACTGCAGTGCCATTGGTAATAACCGCTACCAAATTCCCTTTATTGGTGTACTTGTACACATTGTCAATATCTTTTTCAATTTCCTCACAGGGAATAGCCACACCAGGAGAATAGGCCAATGCCAAATCTCTTTGGGTACGATAACTTTTGGTAGGAACGACCTCTGTTTTTCCTGGTCGAGGTTTGGCGTGATACACTAAGGCTTGCCTTCTTTGAAGATTTTTTGACATCTATTTATTTTAAAGTATAAAAATACTAATTCAAATGTTTACAATATGAAATAAAAAAGCCCATAGTAAAACCAGAGGCTTTTCAATCGAATTATAACTCCTTTAAGCTATTTTTTAGCCCACCATAATTTGGTTCCTTGTATGTCGGGACCTTGAGCACTGTTTGCCGCATTTACATTTTCCCCATTGGTGCTATATGCACCACTTCCATACTTCATTCTTTCGGGATAAGCTCCATTAAGAGTAGTTCATAGAAAGATCTTTTTCAATAGGTCTTTATTAAAATTATGAATGGCACTACTTTATAAATATAAGATAGAGTTCCAAAATTAATTTTTAAATGGAATCTGACATAATTATTCAAGTAAAATTTTAAAAAAAACCTATGACTATGATTTGATTATCAGAGTATTATGTGTAATTTATTATTATTATAGTAAGTAATTTATTGGCTTATCCTACAAAACCAAATGGTTTTCTAATTTTAAGTTGTTTTTTAAAAGACCTCATAAAAAAATCTTCAGCAAATCAATCATTGATTTATAACAAATTCACCGTAAACATTAATATTATAACGCTGAAAGGGATTAAACAACGTATCTAAAAGCATCGCAAAATCTCCCCGTTTCATGATGTCATCAGACATCACTTCTTCTCCTAAAATTTCTGTGAGAAAATTCCTCTCCATCCTCGAATTATAGCTTGTCTTCTCTGGTTCAATTAGTGTAATTAATTCCCAAAACCATTGCATCATATCTTTATTTTTGGTAGACTTAGGGATTGGAAAAGCATAGAATTGTTTCAATATAGAAATGGCGTGATCCAAATCGGTCTGTACCAACTCTTGATCAGGGAAAAACCAAGTCTGATTTTCCCAACCCACATTCATTCCAGTACCTTTCAAAATGCCCGTAGCCCCTATTCTCTGATAAACTTTAAAACGAGGGTGGTTATTTGGGACATCTATGTAAGGCAAAAGATAGCCGCCATTTTCTAAAAGCAGGCTTTGTACTTTCCTTATGTTCACCTCTGCAGGGGGAAGGTTTTCTTTAACACTAAGAGCCGCAATGACCCCTGCTGCCTGTCCTATCTGTAAAACTACTGGTTGCAATCGGGTAGTACCATTCACAATATTGGTTACAGAAATGGATTTTTCTGCAACTATAAAATTTTCAGTGCTTTGAGGAAGCAAACAACCTATCGGCAAACTGTATGAAGGCACAGGATAAAAATGGAGTTCAGGAAAATTTTCGGTATCAGGATGGCTGGCGTGGTGATGATCGACGGGGTAGTCACCCACGGCGATTCCCGTTCTATAAAGGGGTTGCGGCTGGTCATAGGGTTTGGCGATATGATTGACCGTTAGTGTAGTGATCCCATCAATACGTCTGGATTCTCTATGATAAGGGATCAAAGGAAAACCATCGTCAGTGGGAAATTCATCTCTAGCCAAACCATAGGTGTTAAATCCTAATTCGGTCTGCAAATAATATAAAAACTGTAAGGATTTCAATTTGGCTTTTTCAAAAGACTTGCTCCGCTCCTCGGAGGTTTGCTCGATAGCATTGACATAATAATCGTTGCCATTGATAGGCCAATTGATCATCACTTTACCATTCGGCAAACGACCATAACTTAATAAACTGTCTTTGGGCCATAGGGTTCTGTTCATTTTTTCACCCATTTTACACCGATCACTTTGGCTGGCACAATAAAAAACTTGCGGATCATAGCCCCTGGGTTTATCAATGGTCATGTCTTTTCTATAATCCTCCAAAATCATAACATAGGTCAAGTCTTGGATGATGTTGTTTTCCACCTCAGGGGCTATATCCTCGCCGTAGGTCTTTCTACTGTCCATTCCCACATGATAGGGAATACCCACTTTAGCTGCAATATCTCCCAATTCGGTAGCGTCAATAACCAATTTAGTTCTAATGGTAAATGTTTGGCTGGAATCTCTCGCCAGAATTTTCCATCCTTGGTGTGTTTTTTCGATACCAGTAACTCGAGTGCTAAAATAGGTTGTTAAATGAGCTTCTTTGTTGACCATATTTTGAAAAATACGATTGCCCACCGAAGGCTCAAAAAGGTGATTGCTTACCCAACCCGACTGAAGGGCTTTTTTACTGCCATAGCGATGAATCAAACTGTCTCTGAATTCTCCCCAAATTCCTGATGGTAATTTTGTGTTTCCATCCACGGCACTAACCCCAGCAGCGGTAAGCATACCTCCCAGCCAAGGGCCGTCTTCTAGAAGCACGGTCCTTACCCCTTGTCGAGAAGACGACAGTGCCGCCGCTACCCCACTGGCACTCCCGCCAATGACCAATACATCTGTATCCACAAGAGTCTTCTCGCAAGAAACTCCCATAAAGCAGAATACCAAGACCAAAATGATTATTCTTGTTCTCATATCTTAAGTCGTTTTGAAATCTCATTAAGTTGAAGTAAAGCTCGGGGTACATGGAAACATCCCTTCCACTTTCCACCTTTTAACGGAAGGAAAACCTCGCCAGATCGATTCAAATAGCCATACCACTCACCTCCACTCTTTTTGTCTCTAAAATGTTGCCATGTATATTGGTGAATTTTCTCAAACCATTCCCAACAGGCATTTGAACCTGTCAGTTCGAAGCCTTTCAAAAAACAGATCATAGCCTCTAAATGTACCCACCACAATTTTTGATCCCACTCCAATTGTTGTGGAGGGTGACCCTTGACATCCATAAAATAAAAAATCCCCTCCTGTTCACTATCCCAACCTTTTTCGACAATAGACAGCGCCATCTCTACCGCACGGTCGATCCAATCCTTTCGATCCAATTGAACCCCCAAATCCATGATAAACCACATGGCCTCCAAACCGTGTCCAGGATTAACAAGACGACCGTCGAAAGTGTCAGAAAAATCCCCATTGGAAGAAACGTTTTCAAGTATTAGCCCTCTTTGGTCATCCCAAAAAAGATCAAATATTTCGGTAACACATTCCTGCGATCGCCGTTCTTTTTCTCCCTCTGACACCAATTCTCCCAACTCGTTATAAAGATTACAGAGGATCATGGGCAGCGCAAAGTTTTTGAGAGGGCGGGTATTGGGATAGGATTTATCCCATTGGCCCTTAGGTTTTGCAATACGCTCTGTAATTTTATTTAATGTTTCTTGAGCTATAATTTTGTATTTTTCTTGCCTTGTGATATGATACATTTTTCCCATAGCCATACTGGCAAAAGTGTAGGAAAATATATTGTAAGGCACCACTAATGGTTCCCCAGATCTTTGCAAAGAAAAATACCAGTTGTAATTACCGTCGTGACCATTTTTTTCTAAAAAATCAGCACCAGATTGGGCAATCTCAAGCCAAGAATGTTTTTGTTCCAAACGATCGTATAAATTCGCAAAAGTCCAAACTTGTCGGGCTTGGAGCCAAACGAACTTGTCCGTGTCAAAAACCTTGTGCTGATCGTCAATACAGGTGTAAAATCCTCCGTGCTGTCTATCAATACTGTAATTTTCCCAAAAAGGAATGACCTCCTTGGTCAGTTCTTTCAAATACAATTTTGAATAAGAGGAACTACTCATTTATTGAGGTTTAAATATTCAAGATAACGACGGTAAAGATGCCCAGCCTGAGGATAAGCCGATTGGGGACTCATAAAATGAGAAAACTCGAAGGTAATGGCCTCCGAAATCCCTGCTCCAGCTGCTATTTCCAGCTTATATCTCAATTTATCCCATTTAATAGGCATGAACTTAATGGGCATATCCCGATCAAAAGTTTCTGAATTGATCCAAGAAGCAATGCCATTTTGATCTGCCAATGACTTATTTACCTCGATAAACTCTTCCAATTGGTCATAATCCACATGACCGTCCTGAAATGCAACAATATCAACACTTTTTTGGATGCCCTTAAAAATAGCTTCCCAAGTTTTAAAATGTTCATCGAGTGATATCGATTCTTCACGATGACTTTGACTAGTATATTGAGAAATATTTTTTACCCCATCAATATATGGAGAGATTAGTACGGGCAATCCTCCTGAAACTTGCTTACAATATTGCCCTAGTCCAGCATAAAGATCAATGATCCCCCCTATATTCCGATTGCACTCTTGAGATAAATACCATCCCTTGAAAGCTTTACTGTTTCCGTACTTCTCCCATACCTCATCAATTACTTTTTGGTTGAGGCTTACCTCTTTTTCGTATGCTCCAGAAGTCCAGTATTTTCCAGAATCGTACAAGCCAAAATAAAAATCCATATCATTCTCCTCACTCAAACGCAAAAACAGGGCCACTAGATCTGACTGAGGAGGAATCGCCTTTTCCTCTATAGTCAAAACCTTTGAGGGGAAAGTAATCCAATTTTTGTAACCACTACGGATCAAAATCACTTTATCGATGCCTGCAGTCTTCATGTATTTGAAGTCCAATGACCATTCATTTTCACTCCAGTTTTGATGGGGAATATCGTGACTGATTTCATCCAAAAAGGTACCCTTGATCAAGACTTTATTGGCCATTTTAAAACACTTCTTTTTTTAAAGGGTTATACCAAAAATACTTCAACGCTATGGAAGTAACTACAACCACTACAATAGATAAGGCCAGTGCATCCCATTTTTTGATTATCAAAAAGATAGGCCAAACCACCAAGGCCATTTGCCATACAATCCCAATCACTACATTTAACATATCTCTCACAAACATCTGATTGGGTAAAAAAGTAGGATCGTCTTTCTGGACCTCAATTAAAATAGGCTTCCAAAAACCCCAAGGCCTGACTTTTTTGTAAAAACTTTTTAAGACATTTAAATTATCTGGTGCTGTGAAATATGAACCAAATAGACAACCCAAAATGGAAAAAGAAAAAATGACGGGAAAAAAGTAAATATCAATCCAGTCGCCAAAAAAAATCAACTTTGCAGTGGAAGCCAAAAGTCCTGCTAACATCCCCCAGAAATAACCATAACCATTGAACCGCCACCAAACCCATTTCAAGACATTGGCTGCAGTATAACCACCAAATAAAGAAGCAGTAATCCAGAGAGTTATGGCATTGAGAGAAGTAGCAAAAAAGCCAAAAAACACTCCGATCAATACCAATAAAAAAGAGGACAGATAGCCGTATTGGACATAAGTTTTTTCTGATCTTCCTGGTAACAAGCTGTTTTTGAGGAGATCGTTGGCAATATAGGCTGGAGCAGCATTAATTACCGCAGCAAAAGTCCCCATAAAAGCTGCCATAAGTCCCGCCAAAAGAAGCCCCTTGAGCCCGGCAGGGAGAAAGGTGGCTATAGCAGTGGGTAATATGGTTTCAAAATCAATTTGTGGGTTAGAGGCTAACTCTGGGGTCAGAAATACGATGGCTAAAACCGCAAAGGCAGCAATCATAAGATAACGTGGTGAAAACAAAACCGCAATGGTAAAGGCACTCATTTTTGCTGCTTCAAATGGAGACCTTGTAGACAGCAATCGCTGCATGTCATAACCAGGGACTGGACCTGCCAAACTGGAAAAAAAACCTTTGAACAACATCATCATAAAAAGAGGGGCGATCCATTCAAAACCGTCACTGGCTATCTTATCATTGAGTTGGGGCAATATGCCCGACCAATCCAAATCCATTTTCCAACCAAAAAACATTTCGTCCCAGCCCTCAGGAACTCCCCGTATAACCTCCTTATGGCTCACAGCATTAAATGCAATGACAGCAATCACTATACTGGAAATAGTCATGATGAGATACTGAAGTACCTCAGTAGCCACCACACTCATCATCCCTCCTCTAAGGGTATATAAAGTGGTGATTCCAATAATGAAAAGGGCATACACATTTTCCGAGCTAATGCTAAGAAACTGATTTTGAATGGAGAGATCCCATGGAAGAATGGCCTCGCAAAATTTTCCAATACCTTCAAAAAAGTAAGTAATAAAACCAATGGCTCCAATGACTGCAAAAAGAATAATGATGTTTTTCGACAGCTGACCTCCTCTCCCACTAAAACGAGTAAGGATCCATGAGGCACCCGTCATCACATTGGAACGCCTTATCCAAACCGCCAAAAAAATCATGACAAAAACCTGGTTCCACACGGGCCACAACCATGGAATCCAAGCACTCTTTAGGCCATACACAAACAATAGCGTAACCGTCCACATAACCCCAGAAATATCGAACATTCCCGAAGCATTAGACAAACCCAAGAAATACCATTTGATTCTGTTCCCCCCTAGGAAATATTGATCCAGATTATTTCTTGCAAATTTTGAAATCCAAAAACCTACACCCAATACAATGATGAAATAGGAAATAATAATGGTATAATCTAAGCCGTTGAGATGCATCAGTAACTCAAAAGATATCTTATTTCACAAATGACCTCCCGGCCACTTCAACTCTAAAAGTTTCAATATAGCCTCTGTCTTGAAGCGTAACAAAAGCCGTCTTTCCGTCTTTTCCTCCAAAAGCAATATTGGAGGGTTTTTTTCCTTTGAGTTGAATTTCTAACAATAATTCCCCTTGAGGAGACAACTTGACCACCGTTCCCTTGCCATGACGCGTAATATAGAGATTACCCGCCGCATCGCATCGCATACCATCCATTCCAAAATCGTTAAATTTATGGAAGAGTCTTTTGTTTGAAATGTTTCCCTTGGAATCCAAATCAAAAGCCCAAACATTTCTTTGCACACTCTCATTGACATACAATGTTTTGGCATCGGGACTGACCTCTACTCCATTGGTTGTTCCCATAGCTTTTGCCAACAATTGAAATGCTCCATTTTCAACCTTCCAAAGTTGCCCTGTACCTTCTTTCCAATTGGGGTCTGAAGCAAACATCCGATCCTCACAGCAAATGGCCAAATCATTGGGCTGATTCAATAAAGAGTCATGAGCATATACATTGACTTCCTTAGTTTGAACATTGACTTTGAGTACATTATGACCCGTATAATCCGCCAAATACATACTTTGGTCTTCACCAAAACGTATTCCGTTGGCAGTACTCCCCTCAGGCAAATGCTCAATAAACAGACTAAATTTTCCCTCGGAATCCACTTTTCCTATAGAACCACTGTGGACAGGATTGACGAAGTAAAGGTTTCCATCATGATCAACTGCAGGGCCTTCGAGCCCTGAAGTGTATTCGCCGACAAAAACATAATCTTCAGATTGATAGTACACTTCCTTTTGTTTGCAAGAGACCAACAAAAGACAGCCCACAATAAATTGTTTAAAAAATTTGGACTTCATAGATTAAAATTTCAAATTGTAAATTAAAAAAATTAACTTTAATAAATGAATAAACCCTTTATAATCCATTTACTGCTTTTTCTTCCTCTCTTCAATTGTTCAAATATGAAAACGGAAACCCAGAGCATTGTTGTGCCCAAAATTTCAATTACGGACCGTTTAGACTTCGAAAATGTTTCAAAAGTTTTGGAGAAAAACACTACGCTCAATAAAGTAGATTGGTGGGAATGGGAGAAGTTTCCCTATCAACCCGAGGTTCATTTTAGGATCGCACACAACGACAGTCTTTTGTTTCTAAAATATTACGTAAAAGAAGAACATATATTGGCGCGACAAACCCAACCCAACACTGCGGTTCATCGAGACAGCTGCGTCGAGTTTTTTGTCGATCCCCTTCAAGACGGAAACTATTACAATTTTGAATTCAACTGCATTGGCACGACTCATCTGGCCTATGGACCTGACCGAAAAGAGCGCACTTTTGTTCCTGCCAACAAGATCGAAAGTGAAATCAAAACATGGTCCACATTGGGCAAAAACGCTTTTGAAGAAAAATCAGGAATCTTCGAATGGGAAATGGTAATTGTCATCCCTTCGTCAATTTTTTCACACAACGAGGGATTGCGTTTTTCAAAACTCATTTCTAATGCCAATTTCTATAAATGTGGGGATGATACTTCTAAACCCCATTATCTGAGTTGGAACCCCGTAAAAACTCCTAACCCTGATTTTCATCGTCCCGAATATTTTGGGGTATTAAAATTCGAATGAAAAAATTAGTTTTATACATTAAGTTTGAATGATGAATTGAATGATGAATAGAATATTGAATACTCCACTTGTAAATTTCAGAATTATATCTGTTTTTTTATTAATCCAACTGTTGGGTTGTGAGTCACCTCCTTCCAAAAGTTCACTCCTGCTTCCTCAAGGTTTTGAATCCACCGTTTTTGTTGACAGTATCACAGAAACTGTTCGCCACATGGCCGTCAGCAAAAATGGGGATTTGTATGCAAAGTTCAAACGACCCAGCGAAGCAGGAGTTCTGGCTGCCATCAGAGATTTAGACAATGATGGTATATCAGATTCCTTAGTAAAATTCGGAGAATACCATCAACCACAAAGGGGAAGTTATTCTACTGGCGCCAGAATATATAAAGGTTACCTCTACTTTAGTTCCCAACTCACTGTTTACCGGATCAAATTGGACGATCAAAAACTTGTTCCTACAGGAAAAATTGAGATCATTGTTGACGACGACCACCCTCATGGTTCGCACGAACACATTGGAAAGCCTATAGCTTTCGACGACGAGGGTCATATTTTTGTTCCCTTTGGCGCTCCCAACAATGCTTGCCAAAATCCCAAAAGAACACCCTATGCGGCGGGTCAAGATCCCTGTCCATTATTGGAAGACCATGGAGGGATATGGCGCTTCGATGCTGAAAAAATAGGACAAACTCAAAAAGATGGTGAATTTTATGCCAGTGGATTGAGAAGTATAGTCGCATTGGATTGGAATACCTCAAATCAAAGCCTATACGCTGTAGTTCATGGCAGAGACGATTTACACCGCCTATGGCCCAATCATTTCAGCCAGTGGGAAAGTGCTGTTCTCCCCTCCGAAGAATTTGTTAAAATAGAAAAGGGAGACCATTTTGGTTGGCCCTATTGTTTTTACGATCAAATACAGGGTAAAAAAGTATTGGCTCCAGAATACGGAGGAGACGGAACCATTATTGGTCGATGCGCAGATTATAAAGATCCCGTGATTGGATTCCCTGGTCACTGGGCTCCCAACGATCTGGTTTTTTACACAGGAGATGCCTTTCCCGAACATTACAAAAACGGAGCTTTTATCGCTTTTCATGGCTCTACCAACAGAGCTCCCTATCCCCAATCGAGTTATTTCATCGGATTTGTACCTTTCGAAAACGGTAAACCTTCAGGGGCCTATGAGATTTTTGCCGATGGTTTTGCCGGAGTAGATCCCATTGTCAATACAGCAGATGCCGAATTCAGACCCATGGGTATCGCTTTTGCACCCGACGGTTCCATGTATATTGGAGAAACAGAAAAAGGCAGGATTTGGAAAGTCCAATTCAAAGGAGATCGAGAAAAATTTGGCCCTGAAGCATTGGCCGAAATGGAAAAAAGAAAAACGCTAAGCCATATTCGAACTCCTGATATTATCAACGACAGAATTGAACCCAAAGACTTGGCCATAGGTCAAAAAATTTACAATCAATACTGTATGGCTTGCCATCAATCCAATGGCTTGGGTGCTTCGGGTAGGTTTCCACCGCTCAATGGTACCGATTGGGTAACGGGTGATAAAGAAAGGTTGGTCCACCTCGTCCTCAATGGAATGGAAGGAGCTATTGAAGTGAATGGGGAAATTTACGACGGCCTAATGCCCCAACATTCTTTTTTGAATGACGACCAAATCGCGGATGTTTTGTCCTACATCAGAACACATTTTGGCAATCAAGCGGGAAACATTTCGGCTGAAGAAGTAGAAAATTACAGAAAATCGAATAAAAAATAAACAGAAGAATTTAAAACTTAAACACAGGAAATATGAAAAAATTAAAATTAATGTCTTTGGCTCTTGTATGGATGAGTGGGGTACTCTCTGCACAGGACTATGACATCGTGATCAAAGGAGGACATATCATCGATCCCGTCAACCATATCGATCAGATCATGGATCTTGGTATTAAGGGAAATAAAATTGCCGCCGTCAAAAAGAATATTGAAACTTCACATGCCAAAAAAGTAATTGATGCTTCGGGTATGATTGTCAGTCCTGGACTGATCGACATGCACAGTCACAACTTTCACGGCACGGTTCCCAACCGTTATCTCAGCAATAGTTTCACCGCACTCCCCCCCGACGGTTTTAGTTTCCGCTCAGGTGTTACTACCATTGTAGATGTAGGAGGAGCCGGATGGAAAAATTTCGAGCTATTCAAATCACAAGTGATCGATCAATCAAAAACCCGCGTTCTCTCCTTTCTCAATATTATCGGATCGGGAATGAGTGGAGGAGCGCGGGAGCAGAATATTGAGGATATGAATCCTAAAATGACTGCTCTAGTCGCTCAACAAAACAAAGAGTATATCGTTGGAATCAAACTGGCACATTTTATGGGTTTTGATTGGACCCCAACAAATCTTGTCGTCGAAGCAGGAAAAATGGCCAATATTCCGGTAATGATTGATTTTGGTGGAAGCAATCCTGAGCTCCCTCTTGATCAATTATTACTTGAAAAATTAAGACCCGGAGATATTTTTACTCATACCTATGCCCATGTGAATGGAAGAACTCCCATTTTAGCCGAAAACGGAAAAGTAAGAGACTACATTTTTGAAGCTCAAAAAAAAGGTATTGTTTTTGATGTAGGACACGGTGGCGGAAGCTTTCTTTTCGAACAGGCTGTACCGGCCATAAAACAAGGGTTAAAACCCGATGTGATCAGTACCGATCTCCATACGGGAAGTATGAATGGAGGAATGAAAAATATCAACAATGTGATGTCTAAGTTCTTAAATATGGGATTGAGCATCCAAGAGGTCATTAGTGCCACAACCTCAAAACCGGCCCAACATTTGCAAAGAAAGGATATAGGAAATTTATCAGTGGGTGCCATCGCCGACGTAACGGTACTTAACATAAGAAAAGGAGATTTCGGATTCATCGATACCAGTGGTAAACGAATGAAAGGCAATCAAAAACTAGAATGTGAATTGACACTTAGAGCGGGAAATGTAGTTTACGACTTAAACGGCTTGGCAAGTAGTGATTGGAAATAAAAATGAAAATACTCTCTAAATATCTTTTTGCACTTTCTGGATTTTTATTGGTCATTGCGATTGGTCTCTACTTTTCGGAAAACATTAGCATGACTGGCCCACCACTCATCTTGTCCTTTTTGGCTTTGGCCTTGGGCATGAGAGGCACCAAAAACTTGAAAGGTTTTTCCTTTACTGTTTTGATTTTTGCAGCTGTAAGCCTATCTCTTTTTTATCCCCAAACCTTCCTACAATGGGGAGATTTTCAACTCAAAAAGCTCATCGTTCCTTTACTTCAAATCATCATGTTTGGAATGGGGACTGCCATGAGTTTTAAAGATTTTTATGGCGTAATCAAAATGCCCAAGGGAGTTCTGGTGGGCTTGATTTGTCAATTCAGCATCATGCCTTTTTTAGGTTTTAGCCTCGCTACCTTATTTGATTTCCCAGCTGAGATCGCCGCCGGAGTAGTACTCATAGGTTCCTCTCCCAGTGGTTTGGCCTCCAATGTAATGGCCTATTTAGCCAAAGCCAATGTGGCCCTTTCCGTAACACTCACTGCAGTAGCCACCGTTGTCGCTCCCTTTATGACTCCACTTTTGATGAAGTATTTTGCTGGAGCCTTTGTCCCCATTGATTTTGTTGCCATGATGCTCAGCATTGTCAAAATGGTTATTCTTCCAGTAATTCTGGGCTTGGTTTTCAACCATTTCTTCCATGGAAAAGCAAAATGGTTGGACAAGGCCATGCCAGTAGTATCCATGTCGGCCATTGCATTGATCATTGTAATCATTACTGCTGCTGGGAGAGACTCATTATTGTCCATTGGAATTTTACTCATTATAGCAGCCATCATCCACAATTTAATGGGATATTTATTGGGGTACTGGAGTTGTCGATTGTTAAAAATGAAAGAACAAGACTGTCGAACCATTGCGCTGGAAGTAGGGATGCAAAATGGAGGTCTCGCCTCAGGCATAGCTCTCGAAATGGGTAAGGTTTCTACGGTAGGGTTGGCTCCAGCAGTATTTGGTCCTTGGATGAATATCTCTGGTTCCTCTTTGGCTACATGGTGGAGAGACAAAGATCCCAAAAAGAAAAATTGAAATTTAAATGAAAAACAATGAATTTTAAAAAACAAATCACTACCCCATTATGGCTCATCTGCATATTGATACTCAACAGTGGATTTGGCCAAAGCTTGAGTGCAGATCAAATGAAATTTCTAACCCACCAGTGGGAAGGAGAACGTTTTGAGGACGGGCGACCCAAAGTAGCTGCAGACCTCTTAGAGCGAATGAAAAAAGTCACCATAGAGGAAGCATGGGGAGTATTGAGAAACGAAGGATTCCACAACCAGTTTGAGGGAGGGTGGCAACCGCTTCACGACAATGTAACGGTGGTAGGAAGAGCACTTACGGTTCAATACATGCCCAATCGACCCGATGTAGCAGATCAAATCAAACAAAAAGGCTTGGAAGCAGGTGAGATAGGAAATACCAACTCCTGGCCCATTGACCGTTTGGTAGAACACGACGTATATGTAGCCGATGGCTTTGGTAAAATTGTAGACGGAACACTAATCGGAGATAATTTAGGCAATTCCATTTATGCCAAGTCAAAAACAGGTGTAGTTTTCAACGCCTCCAGTAGAGACATGGAAGGTCTATCTGAAATTGAAGGTTTTAACGCTTTTGTAAGGGCATGGCATCCCTCATTTCTCACTGAGGTGATGTTGTTGAGCATCAACGACCCCATTAGAATAGGAGCCGCTACAGTAATGCCCGGCGATGTGGTACTGGCCAAAAAAGAAGGGGTGATTTTTATCCCCGCTCATTTAGCTGAAAAAGTGGTTGTTACCTCCGAGGTTGTAAGACTCAGAGATTTATTCGGGATCACACGCTTAAAAGAAGGAAAATACACCCCAGGACAAATTGATAATAAATGGTCTGAAGCTATCGAAAAAGATTTTTCCAAATGGATCAGAGACCATATGGACGAACTTCCCGTTCCTAAAGACCAAATAAAAGAATTAATTAAAAAAAGAATGTGGTAAGGGTTTAACCCATAAAATTTAAAAAGATGAAACACAACGAAAAAAGAAGATCAGTATTAAAGAAAATGGGAATGGGAGTCGCAGCCCTATTTGGAGCTGCCACGGTAAAAGCAGCCCCAGAAAAAAGCCAAAAAGAGGTAGTAGGTGAAATTGTTGAAGATCAGAAAATGCCTTTATTTTCTGGTGCAGTAAGACACGGAAATACTTTGTATATAGCGGGAAAAGGAGCTCATTTTGATGGAGACATCAAGGCACATACAGACCATGTATTGAATGAATTACAAAAAGAACTGGAGAGAAACGGGTCATCCATGGAACAAGTTTTAAAAGTTAATGTGTACTTGGCAGATCTTGCAGACTATCACAAAATGAATGAAGTTTACCGCGGTCGTTTTGGTGAAAATCCTCCCGTAAGAACTACAGTAGCCACCTATGGAGGTGTCCCTGGAAACTCATTGGTAGAAATAGATTGTATCGCAGCAGTAGACTAAACCCTAACAAAAACAACTCATGATTAACAGAAGAAAAGTAATTCAATCGTTGGCCACCCTGCCCTTTGCAGGAAGTTTATTTGGCACAAACTCACTTTCTGCTCAACCCAGTACCGCAGCAGTAGTCTCAAGTATGAGACGAGACTTTTTCAAGGAACTCGGTCTAAAAACATTTATTAATGCCGCAGGAACTTATACTTCAATGACAGGCTCCTTGATGCCCAAAGAGGTGATCGAAGCCATCAGCTATGGAGCGACAGAATACGTCAACTTGGACGATTTACAGGATAAAGTTGGAGAGAGGATCGCCGAACTGTTGGACTGCGAATACGCTACCGTTTCTTCTGGCTGCTTTGGCGCCATGAGTATAGGAATGGCAGGAATACTGTCGGGAATGGACCCCGAAAAAGTAAAACAACTTCCCAATACCGATGGCATGAAAAATGAAGTCATCATCCAAGAGTCTCATACCATTGGATATGCTCAGGCACTTACCAATGTTGGGGCCAAAGTGATCAAAATAAAAACTGCCAGACAATTGGAAAAGGCCATCAATGAGAAAACAGCCATGCTTTGGTTCCTCAATGCTCATACAGATCAAGGAGAAATTAAATGGGAAGAATTTATTGCCTTAGGTAAAAAACACAATATTCCCACTTTTATCGACTGTGCCGCAGATGTACCGCCAGTAGAAAATCTGTTCCGCTTTACCAAAATGGGATTTGACTTAGTCGCCTTTTCTGGTGGGAAAGGGTTGAGAGGTCCTCAGAGTGCCGGTTTGCTTTTGGGAAAAAGAAAGTATATTGAGGCTGCACGAATGCACACGCCTCCAAGAGGTGAAACCATTGGTCGAGGAATGAAAGTCAATAAAGAAGAAGTTTTAGGGATGTTGGCCGCACTGGAGTTGTACCTGCAAAAGGATCACGCCAAAGAGTGGGAAATGTGGGAATCGCAAATCCAATTGATCAGTGATAGTGCCACTTCAATTGAGGGAGTAAGTACAGAAATTCATGTGCCTAAATACGCCAATCACGTACCCAGCTTACGCATACGTTGGGACGAAAAGAAAGTAAAGATAACCCCCAACGAAGTGCGTAAACAACTCAGTGAAGGACATCCGTCCATTCAAACCGTGGGAGATGCCAAAAGTGTTGGTATGACTACCTGGATGATGGTACCCGGACAAGAGCGTATTGTTGCCAAAAGAGTGAAAGAAATTTTATCGTCCGCAGTTTAAATGAATATTATGAAGAAGATTGCTTTTATTGGGGTCTTAACTTTTGGACTATTTTTCGTCTGCTGTAACTCACCTGTAGAGGAAAACCAGTCGGTAAAAGTTGATGTCCATTACAATCCAGAGGCAAAATTGGACAGCATGGGGATAGTTCTTCCCCAACCCGCTACTCCTGTTGCCAATTTTGTCAATACTGTTCAAGTGGGAAACTTGCTTTTTCTCTCTGGAAACGGACCTCTAAAATCAGATGGTAATTTTATCACCGGAAAACTGGGTGCCGATTTGAATATTGAACAAGGATACGAAGCCGCAAGGCTTACAGGCATCAACCAGATTGCAATTCTAAAAACAACATTAGGCGATCTTAGCCGAGTCAAAAGAATCATCAGAGCTACAGGAATGGTGAATGCTACTCCCGATTTTACCGAGCATCCCAAGGTTGTCAATGGTTTCTCCGATCTCATGGTTGCCGTTTTTGGAGACAGAGGTAAACACACCCGTGCAGCAGTTGGCATGGGATCTTTACCCTTTAATATTGCCGTGGAAATCGATATGATTGTCGAAATAGAATAATATACTGGTGAAAAAAGCACTCCTTCTTTTTTTGATTTTGTGGACTTTTGGACTACAAGGACAAGACTCCCTCTTTCCGAAAACCTTCACCTCTATGGAACACAAGATCGATTCTATTGTTCGGGTGGGGATTCAAAATAAGGCTTTTCCAGGAGCACAAGTACTGATTTACAAAAATGACAGCATACGACTGAATAAAAGTTATGGATTTCACACCTACGACTCTATTGTTCCCGTGGAAAACCATCATTTGTATGACTTAGCCTCGGTAACCAAAATAATGGCCAGTACTTTGGCCTTTATGAAATTATACGAAACCTACACTATCGATTTGGACCAAAAAGTTGCTGCTTTCATTCCCTTGATCAAGAACAGTAATAAAAAAAATACCACTTTTCGAGAAATCTTAAGTCACCAAGCAGGATGGTTACCCTACATCGAACACCAAAATACAGTGAGAAGAAAAAATGGGAAGCTAAAAAACAGAACCCTTTCTCCCGTCCAAAACAATAAATTTCCGGATCAACTTTCAGACTCCCTATTCATCCACAGAAAATATCAGAAAAAAATAATGCGCAGAATCAAGAGAACACCAGTTGAAAAAATAGGTGAATATCGATACTCTGGCTTATGGTTTTTTCTTTTACCAGAAATGGTTCAGCGTTTAAGTGGAATGTCTTTCGATCAATTTTTAGACAACCACTATTATAAGCCCATGGGGATTGAAAGATTAACGTTCAACCCCAGTTTTAATTTTCCGAAAGATGAAATTGTTCCCACCGAAAAAGATCCTCTTTTTAGAAAATCACTGGTACAGGGTTGGGTTCACGATGAGGCGGCAGCACTCATGGGGGGTGTTTCTGGTAATGCTGGTCTGTTTGCCAACGCCACTTCACTGGCCAAATTGTTGGAGATGCTGCTCAATGAAGGGCAGTTTGAAGGAAAACAATACTTAAAACCCGAGACCGTAAAACTCTTTACCTCTCGTGCATATTCTGAATCTGACAATCGTCGAGGGTTAGGCTTTGACAAGCCCACAGTGGATACCCTACCCTCAGAAAGGTATCCCTCTGAAAAAAGTACTCCTGAAAGTTTTGGTCATAGTGGATTTACAGGAAATTTGGTCTGGGTAGATCCCATTCACAAGTGTTTTATGGTTTTTCTTTCTAACAGGGTGTATCCCACCCGCGAACAAAAAGCCCTATATGAGTTGGGTATTAGAGGAAAAATATTGGATGTTGCCCTCCAAGAGGATTAAGGTATTAAGCCCTTATTTTTCTTTTTCCAGAGTGGTCAAAACCTTGTTCCCTTTCCAATTCAACCATCTTTTTGGGTCTAAAATTAAGGATAAATGCCCTGCGGTGACCATTAGTGGAATTTCCACGACTGTAATGAAGAGTGTGCCCATGATGTATGGCACAGGAGCCTGATTTCAAAGGTACTGCGGTACTTTCTTCCTCTGCTCCATCACACTGAAGTGCTCCTTTCCCGATCGGTTGATGATGTTCCCTCAAGGGTAATTTGTGTGATTTGGGGGTATACCACATACAGCCGTTTTCTAAGGTAGCCTCGT
>JAURMQ010000149.1 GCA_030830625.1 Flavobacteriaceae bacterium | reverse complement strand
GAAATATTGATCATTCAGCCTCAAAAATTGGAGGACGAAAGAGGCTGGTTTTTGGAAAGCTTTCGCCACGATATACTGGAAACTGCTGTTGGTCATAGTCTTCAATTTTGCCAGGAAAATCTAGCCCAATCCTCTTATGGCGTCATCAGAGGGTTACATTATCAAATGCCCCCCGCTCCTCAGGCCAAATTGGTTGCTGTACCCTATGGAAAAGTGATAGACGTAGTGGTCGATATCCGTAAAGGTTCCCCCCATTTTGGAAAACACATCGCCATCGAATTGAGCGGCGAAAACCAAAAACAGCTTTTCATCCCTCGAGGATTTGCCCATGGTTATGCCTGCTTGAGTGAAAAATGCCTGTTTGCCTATAAAGTAGACAACTACTACGACAAAACCGCTGAGGCAAGCATTGCTTTCAACGACCCCCAGTTAGCGATCGACTGGCAAATCCCGTTGGAGCACCAACGGCTCTCCCCCAAAGATTTGGAGCATCCCGATTTTACTGCAGCCCAACATTTCGATTATCAACAATCGCTCTATGAATAGAGTTTTAGTCATAGGGGCCCACGGGCAACTGGGACAATCTTTTCGTCATTGGACCCCACAATATCCTAATTTTCAATTTTTTTTCGAAGACCTCCCAGCATTCGATCTGCTCGACCGAGAATTTTTACGGCAATATTTCGAATCAACCTCTATAAATATAGTAATCAACTGTGCCGCCTATACTGCAGTGGACCAAGCCGAAGATGAAGCGGAAAAGGCCCATCTACTCAATACCGAGGCCATTGATCTGCTCTGTAAATTATCCAAAACTTTTGGATTCAAGCTCATTCATTTTTCTACCGATTATGTATTTGATGGCACCGCTCTGAGTCCCTACAAAGAAGAGGATATGCTCAACCCTTTGGGGGTTTACGGGACGACCAAAGCCCAAGGGGAGAAAGTGATGCGTACCTCCGGAATCGATGGGTGGATCATCCGAACGTCTTGGTTATTCAGCCCTTACGGTAAAAACTTTGTCAAAACCATTTTTTCGCTACTCCAAAATAAAGACGAAATCAGTGTCGTAGCCGATCAAACCGGAAGCCCTACCTATGCTCTGGATTTGGCCGCCTCTACGCTAAATGCTTTGGCCCAAAATCCCCTATTCGAAGGAGTTCAGGTATATCATTTTACCAACAGTGGACACACCACTTGGCATGCTTTTGCAACAGCCATACAGCAGCAAATCAAAACCCAATGCAAAATAAATCCCGTAAAGACTGACGCATCTTTCAACAAGGCCCAAAGGCCAAAATTTTCGGTACTCAACTGTGAGAAAATAAAAAAGGAGTTTAACTTGAACCCTCAATCTTGGGAATCAGCATTGGAAGATTGTATCAAAAGAATAAAATGAATAAAAAGTCCATTTTAATAACCGGAGGAGCCGGATTCATAGGATCACATTTATTGCGATTCATGGTCAAAAAATATCCCGAGACTCAGGTAGTCAATCTCGATTTACTCACCTATGCAGGAGATACAGAAAAACTAAAGGACATCGAAGATTTTACCAATTATCATTTTATTCATGGCGACATTGCTGATACTGCCTTGGTCAAAAACCTTTTTGATGAACACGAATTTGATGGAGTCATTCATCTCGCGGCAGAGTCCCATGTCGATCAATCCATTAAAAAACCCTTGAGCTTTGCGCAAACCAATGTCATGGGGACATTAAACCTGTTGGAAATCGCTCGAAGGGCTTGGGAAGGAGCGACAGAAGACCAACTGTTTTACCACGTTTCTACCGACGAGGTTTATGGAAGTTTAGGCAATGAAGGAAAATTTACCGAAACCACCGCCTATGACCCCCGATCGCCCTACTCTGCTTCCAAAGCCGCCTCCGACCACTTCGTAAGGGCCTATTTTCACACCTATGGGCTCCCTGTCGTATTGTCCAATTGCTCCAACAACTATGGCCCCGACCAATATCCCGAAAAACTCATTCCGCTATTCATTCAAAACATTATTGAGGAGCTGCCATTACCCGTGTATGGCGATGGCCAGAATGTTAGAGACTGGCTTTTTGTCGAAGATCATGTGGAAGCCATTGATTTGATTTTCCAAAAGGGAAAATGCGGATCAACCTACAACATAGGGGGAAACAATGAAATCAAAAATATAGAGATTGTTCATCAACTGATCGCCATTACCGACAAATATTTGGGCAGACCCCAAGGCTACTCCCTCAAGCGGATTGACCATGTCACCGACCGTTTGGGACACGATTTTCGTTATGCCATCGACGCTTCCAAAATCAAAAAGGAGCTGAATTGGGAACCCAAAACCCCATTTGATAAAGGATTGGACAAAACCATTTATTGGTATTTAAATCACTTCAATGTCCTTCCCTAAGGGCTTGATTAGGTTGTATTGGATCCTTTAAATTAAGTTTTCAAACTTGTTTTTGAAGACAAAATAATTATCTTTGCAGTCCAAAATTATAAACTATGTACGCAATTGTAGAGATAGCAGGGCAGCAATTCAAAGTTGCAAAAGACCAAAAGCTTTTCGTACATCGCTTGCAAGACAAAGAAGGAAGCAAAGTTTCCTTTGATAAAGTCTATTTGCTCGACGATGGACAAAAAGTGACTGTTGGCGCCCCCGCTATAAGCGGCGCTTCGGTAGAAGCAAAAGTCGTAGGTCACCTCAAAGGGGACAAAGTCATCGTTTTCAAGAAGAAAAGACGTAAAGGTTACCGTGTCAAAAATGGACACCGTCAGGCCTTGACCGAATTGATGGTCGAAAAAATTGTTGCTTCTGGATCCAAACCTGCCGCAGCCAAGCCAAAGGCAGAAAAAACCGAAGCTCCAGCCAAAGCCGCTCCAGCTGCAAAAGCAGTGGCTGAGGTAGATTATTCCAAAATGACTGTGGCAGAGCTCAAAGCAGCTGCCAAAGAAAAAAGCATTGCGGGTTATACCAGCTTGAAAAAAGCCGATTTAATCGCCGCACTAAGCAAATAAAGAACACCATAAAACAATAAGAATATGGCACATAAAAAAGGAGTAGGGAGCTCCAAAAACGGAAGAGAATCAGAATCGAAACGCTTGGGCGTTAAGATTTTTGGAGGGCAAGCCGCCAGAGCAGGGAACATCCTCGTTCGTCAACGCGGAACAGCACACAATCCCGGTGAAAATGTATACCTCGGTAAAGACCATACCCTTCATGCCAAAGTGGACGGCTTGGTAAAATTCACTAAAAAGAAAAACAACAAGTCATACGTTTCTATCGAGCCTTTTGAAGCTTAATAAAAACATGATCCAACAAAAAACCCGCCTATTGGCGGGTTTTTTGTTGATCTATTGAAATCCTGTATTAGTATCGGTAGTACTCGGGTTTGAAAGGCCCTTTAACCGTTACCCCAATATAGGCTGCCTGATCTTCCGAGAGATCATCCAATTCAACACCAAGATGGTCCAAATGCAGTGCAGCTACCTTTTCATCCAAATGTTTGGGCAACATATACACCTTGTTTTCGTATTTGTCGGAATGATTCCACAATTCGATTTGTGCCAAGGTTTGGTTGGTGAAAGAATTACTCATCACAAAACTGGGGTGGCCTGTAGCACAACCCAGATTGACCAATCGACCTTCTGCCAAGACGATTAATTCTTTTCCTTCTTCTAAGGTGTACAAATCCACTTGTGGTTTGATTTCTACTTTGGTATGTCCATAATTTTCATTGAGCCATGCCATATCAATCTCATTGTCAAAGTGGCCAATATTACAAACAATGGCCTTGTCTTTTAAAGCTAAGAAATATTCCTTTCTTAGAATATCTTTGTTTCCAGTAGCGGTAATGACGATATCGGCATTTCCAATTACGTTGGATAATTTTTTCACTTCATACCCATCCATAGCAGCTTGAAGGGCACAGATAGGATCAATTTCTGTAACAGTGACAATGGCTCCAACTCCCTTAAAGGAGGCGGCGGTTCCTTTGCCAACATCTCCGTATCCAGCAACGACCACTCGTTTTCCCGCCAGCATCACATCGGTTGCACGACGAATGGCATCTACTGCACTTTCCCTACAACCGTATTTGTTGTCAAATTTGGATTTGGTAACAGAGTCATTTACGTTGATCGCAGGCATAGGCAGTGTCCCGTTTTTCATTCTTTCATACAATCGGTGTACACCAGTTGTCGTTTCTTCAGACAAACCATTGATGTTTTTGACCAATTCGGGATAGTGATCCAAAACCAAATTGGTTAAATCTCCACCATCGTCTAAAATCATATTTAGGGGTTCGCGTTCTTCCCCAAAAAACAGGGTCTGTTCGATACACCAATCAAATTCTTCTTCATTCATTCCTTTCCAAGCATAGACCGGTATCCCGGCAGCAGCGATGGCAGCAGCGGCATGATCTTGCGTAGAAAAAATATTACAAGAACTCCAAGTCACTTCAGCCCCAAGAGCCGTTAGGGTTTCAATCAGAACTGCCGTTTGGATGGTCATGTGCAAACATCCAGCTATTCGAGCTCCTTTGAGCGGTTGACTTTCGCCATACTCTTTCCGTAAAGCCATCAAACCCGGCATTTCGGCCTCTGCAAGATGAATTTCTCTTCTGCCAAATTCGGCCAAAGACATATCTTTTACTTTATACGGCAAATAAGTCGAAGCTGTTTTCGTTCCCATAGTTGTATATTTATGATCTATTTTAAGCAAAAATACGCACTTTAATTTCAATATCAAATGCCATTACACCAAAGGATAAATCTTGAAGAAGAAACCCAATTTTTGATTTGGCATATTGACGAGGCAGAAGACGAACTTCTAAAAGACCTGAATCTGTCGAAGATCGATGAATTGAAATTTCAAAAGAAAAAAAACACCTCCCATCGAAAAGAGTTTTTGGCCGCTCGGAAACTCCTACGAGAAGCGGGGATTGCTCCACAAACTTTAAGGTATAGCCCAGATGGAGCTCCTCAATTGGAATCGGGTCGGCAGCTTTCTATTTCCCACTCCAATGGGATAGCTGGAATCGCTTTGGGAGATAAGCCTTTGGGGTTTGATTTGGAAGAGTATCGTCCCAAAATAGTAAAAATCGCACCGCGCTTTCTTCACTCCAAAGAAGTTTTTACAAATCAGCCTCCTTTTATTATAGAAAAACTTACTTTGATTTGGACCGCTAAAGAAGCATTGTACAAAGCCCTCAATCAAAAAGGAATTGTCTTTTCCCAACAGCTTTGTGTGGCTCCTTTTGAATGGGGGGACAAATGGGGCAGTGCCAAAGTTTTTATGGCCGACAAAACTCTTAATTTTTGCCTTAATTTTATCCTTGAAAAGGAGTACTGCGGTACATTAGCCACTCCAATAAATTAAAAAAATTATGAATATTTCTGTAGAATTGACACTGCTCCCCCTTCATAACCATTTTGAAATTCCAATCAAAAGTTTTATCAAAAAATTGAGAGGCCTTGGATTTAAGGTTTTAGAAAACCCAATGAGTACTCAAATATACGGGGAGTATGATGCATTAATGGCTTCTCTTCAGGAAGCGATCAAGGATAGTTTTGAAAACGAATCTGCAGTAGTTTTAAACATGAAAATCATTAAAGGAGATCGCAGCGGTTATGTCCCCAGTTTTTGATTTTTTATTTGGGCAATACAGCGGTTATAAATCCGTAGATGTTGTTTTGGAAATTACCGCTGTGATTTTTGGATTGATCAGTGTGGGGTATGCCAAAAAAAACAGCATTTGGGTGTATCCTACCGGAATGATCTCTACATCGATCTTTGTTTATCTCCTCCTCAAATGGACCTTGTTGGGGGACATGCTCATCAACGCTTATTATTTTATGATGAGTGCATACGGCTGGTACTATTGGTCCAAAAAAAAAGAGCAGGTTCATGCCCATCCTGTGACCGTTATTCAGGCCAAAGAATACAAAATGGGATTGGTGCTGTTTTTGGTAAGTCTAATTTTCATATTCTGGGTCTATCAAGTCTTTGACAAATGGCAAGATTGGACGGCCTACGCAGATACACTCACCACCGCTATATTCTTTGTGGGAATGTGGTTTATGGCCCGACGAAAATTAGAACATTGGCTCTTTTGGATTGTGGGAGACATCATTTCTGTACCCCTCTATTTTTACAAAGGACTTACCCTGACCAGCCTTCAATATGTTATATTTACAATCATTGCCATCTATGGATATCGCTCATGGAAAAAGATCTTAGACAAGTCCCCTTTCCTCTCTTTAGGGTAGTGCTTTATGGCCCCGAATCTACAGGGAAAACCACCTTGGCAAGAGCTTTAGCCAATCATTATCAAACCGATTGGGTTGAGGAGTTTGCAAGAGATTACCTTCAAAAAAAATGGGAGGAAAATCAATCAACATGTACCCTTAAAGATTTGCCCAAGATTGTTGTTGGACAACTGAAATTGGAAAATCAAAAGGCATTGAAGGCCAATACCCTCCTTTTTTGTGATACCAATATTGTAGTCACTCGAGTTTGGTCGGAAACCCATTTCGAGGGCTATTGTGATCCCGATATTTTGGCCTATTCTGAAAAATTCAACTACGACCTTTATCTGCTCACAGGAATTGATGTGCCCTGGGAAAAAGACGATTTAAGGGATCGACCCAATGACCGTCAGTACATGTTTGATTATTTCAAAAACACTTTGGATCGATTGAATAAAAGATATATCGCACTGGAAGGAGATCCTGTTGACCGATTGCAAACTTCCATATCGTTGATCGATTCTTTACTAAAAAAATAACAGCCTCTTCTTCCTGTAGTTTTTTAATCCTTTACTATCTTTGCAGTATATCTCGAAGGGGTGCCTGCCATTGGTTAGGCTGAGATCATACCCATTGAACCTGGGCGGGTAATGCTGCCAAGGGACTTTCAATTCACATTTAACACAGAGAATAATCACCCCTTTTATTCGAATAAAATGATTCGGATGAAAACGATTTACTTTGGATTTTTTGCGATAATCCTTATGACCCCTTCGCTCGCACAAACGACTACGGTTCAAGACAGTATTCCAGAAATTCAATTAGAAGAAGTAAAACTTGCGGGGCTACGTGTAGACGAAGACCAGCCTTTCTCTTTTTCCAATATGGACAAAAAAGAACTGGCTTCGAGGAATTTGGGTCAAGACCTGCCCATTCTCTTGAATTACCTTCCGGGAGTAGTCACGACCAGCGATGCCGGTGCGGGAATCGGTTATACGGGAATTAGAGTCCGCGGTAGCGATGCCACACGGGTCAATGTGACCATCAACGGTATTCCGTATAACGATGCAGAAAGTCAGGGGGTGTATTGGGTCAATATGCCCGATTTCACTTCCTCCGTTTCTTCCCTTCAAATTCAGAGGGGGGTAGGAACTTCTACCAATGGTTCTGGGGCTTTTGGCGCCAGCATCAATTTGCTTACCGATGAGGTATCCCCAAATGCTAATGCCGAAATGGCCAATACAGTGGGAAGTTTTAATTCTTTAAAACATACCTTGAAATTTTCTACTGGACTGCTCAACGATCATTTTGAAATTTCAGGAAGGCTGTCCAAGATCACTTCCGATG
Organism: Flavobacteriaceae bacterium; assembly: GCA_030830625.1. Classification (GTDB taxonomy): domain Bacteria; phylum Bacteroidota; class Bacteroidia; order Flavobacteriales; family Flavobacteriaceae; genus UBA8316. The sequence goes on along the minus strand of JAURMQ010000149.1, from coordinate 16,038 downwards.
GTTATGTGGAAAGGGCCTCTTCAAATTTAAAATCCTATTTTTTGCAATCTGCTTTTCGAGATGAAAACACCTTGATTAAAGCCATTATTTTTGGAGGACACGAAATTACATATCAATCATGGTTTGGTCTCGACGCCCATACCTTGGTCAACAATCGCCGATACAATCCTGCGGGTGAAATTTATGATGATAACGGAAATTTGAAAGGGCATTACGACAATCAAGTGGACAATTATCAACAAGACCATTATCAATTCCATTGGAACCAAAAAATCGACGCTTATTCCAGTCTGTCTTTGGGATTGAATTACACCTATGGAAGGGGGTATTATGAAGAATACAAAGACCTGTGGTTCGAGCAAAATATCAATTTTTCTCCCGACAATTATTTTACATATCTCGGTCTCCAACCCATTACTATTGGAGCCACCACTATAGAGACTACCGAAAATATTATTCGCAAATGGTTGGACAATGACTACTACGTTGCCACTTTTTCCTTCAACAGACAAAAAGGAAATACAGAATGGAACTTGGGGATACTCTACAGCAGTTATGTGGGAGATCATTTTGGCGAATTGATTTTTGCCAATTATGCCGCTGGGGTTGCCCCTGGACATCGTTTTTACGAAAATCAGGGGAATAAAAAAGAAGGCAATGCCTATGCCAAATCCAACCACAGATTCAATGACCAACTTTCGGGTTATTTGGACTTACAATACCGCAAGATCCGCTACTCTGTCCATGGAAATCTAAAAGGTCCTGAGCCCATCAATGTAGATGAAAACTATGGATTTTTCAACCCCAAAGTAGGGGTAGTATATACTTACAACGCTAAAAATAAATTTTATATTTCCTTTGCAAGAGCGCACAGAGAACCCAGTCGTACTGATTTTGAAAATGGAATTCCAAAACCCGAGGAGCTCAACGATTATGAGTTGGGGTGGCGATTCCATTCCGAAAAAGCCAATCTTTTGATCAACGTTTATGCGATGGATTATACTAACCAATTGGCCCTTACAGGGGCACTGGATGATGTGGGAACACCCATCAGAGAAAATGTTGGGAAGAGCAGCCGATTGGGAATAGAAATAGAAGGGACTTTTGAATTGGGCAATCGATGGACTTGGCAACCCAATATGACCCTAAGCCGCAATCGAAATCAAGATTTTTATTTCCAACGTGATGGAATTTTGATGGATTTGGGCAATACCCGACTTTCTTTCTCTCCTGCATTGGTGGCAGGAAATAGCATCGCTTTTCAGCCTTCTGATTCTTGGAAAATTGTATTACTCTCCAAACATGTCGGCCAGCAGTATATGGGAAATATCGATTCCAATGCTTCTAAACTGAATGCCTATACCGTATCAGATTTGAATATGAATTATCGTATCATTCCCAAAAGTCTGTTTAAAGAAGTCAATGTTTCATTATTGTTGAATAACCTACTGGGGGTAAACTATGTCTCCAATGGTTTTTTCTATACTTTTGACGACGATTATTCTCAACCGGGAGTGATCACCACTGTTGAGGGGGCAGGATATTACCCCCAGGCACAATTTAATTTTTTGGCAGGACTGAGTTTGAAATTTTAAAAACGGTAGCCCAGGCTAAATCGAAATACAGGTCTTCCCATTGTATCGGGATCAAGGGTATTTACAAATTGATTGAGCAGTAAAACCAATCGCACTTTTCGATTCAATTCCACGCCCGTTTCGATGCCGTATCCGTAACTGAGGGATTCCAATTTATCGTTAAAAAAAAGAGTCAAATCCTCTTTATTGATCTGGCTTGTCATCAAGCGGGGAAAAGTCCAAAAATCAATTCTTTGATTTTCGATAGCGTCCTCAAAAAGCAAGCGTTGATATACAAATCCCAATAAACCGTATGGGCTTAAAAAAGAATTTTCTGAACCCCTGAGGGGGGTTCCTTGTATCCATTTGGTCCCCACCTGGGAGTTGATTCTAAGACTGCTCTTTTCTTTTCCTTGAAGGGGCAGGGAAAAATATAAACTTCCATTGATTCCGCCCAATGGGTTGAGCAAATGGGAGAGGTTATTTTTTTTATCGTCTTTATTGCCAGAAAAGATACTGGAGGTTCCTACTAAAGTCAGGCCGCTGATGAATCCCTTTTTATTGCTGAAATGTATTTTTAAAACCTCTGAATGAAGTTCTACATGTCCCAAAGTATTGACCCCCCCCAATAATTGTTTGAAAAGGGAAACTTTAAAAAGGCTTTCCTTTTTGGCAAAAGAGGAATAATCTATTTCCAGAAGTTGACCGTATAGGGGGGTGGAGGCGATAAGAATGAGGAGGTAAAGTGATTTTTTCATGCATTTAGGGAATTAATTGGAGATGAGGAGCGTATTCCCATTTCGTCTAACATTATAGAACAACAGGGGATATGGATTTTTAGTGTTTTTATCCGGATTGAGCAGTTGACCTGTAGCCAAACTGTATCGGAATTCCTCACAAGAGCATTCTGCCAAAACTCCCGTTATAGTCAAAACAGAACATTCTTTGAGGGAATGATTGGGGCAACTGGCCTCCCAAGCCAGGAAATCATTTCCGTTGAGATTAAATATCAAAAGCCCGTTGATTCCCCCTTGAGGAACAGCCATTCCTCCACCCGCATACCTCAAATTGTCATAACTTGGGAGATTGAGGTTGAGGTTGAGGTTGAAATGGACAGAGCTGAAGTATGGATTTTGATCGATTTTATCCTTGCCGCAGCCGTTAACGATCAACAGAAGCAGTAGTAATGATTTAAAAAAGAAAGTTTTACCAAAAACACTCAATTCCTTATCTTTGAATATACTCCCCCTAAAGCGGAGCTTAATTATTTTATAAATTAACAAAAAAGTGAGCAAAGTATCTTATTACACCGAAGAAGGTTTGAAAAAGCTAAGAGACGAACTCAATCATCTTAAAGATATTGAGCGACCTAAGGCTTCCCAAGCCATTGCAGAGGCCCGAGATAAAGGGGATCTGAGTGAAAATGCGGAATATGATGCTGCCAAAGAGGCGCAGGGCCTTTTAGAATTACAAATTTCAAAAATGGAGGCCATCCTCTCCAATGCAAGACTCATTGACGAATCCCAGTTGGATACCTCCAAGGTTTTAGTGCATTCTTCGGTCGAAGTAAAAAACATGACCAATGGGGCCGTTATGAAGTACAAACTTGTGGCCCAAAGTGAAGCCGATCTCAAAACGGGTAAAATCTCAGTAGATTCTCCTATAGGAAAAGGATTGTTGGGGAAAAAACAGGGAGAAACGGCTCATATCACTGTTCCCAACGGTACTATTGAATTGGAAATAGTTTCTATCAGTCGCGATTAAAGATGGGAGGTGTTTTTTCAAAAATCATCGCCGGAGAAATTCCTTGCTATAAAATAGACGAAGACGAAAACTGCTTTGCTTTTTTAGACATCAACCCCAATGCTCTGGGACATACCCTGTGCATGCCCAAAAAAGAAGTTGACAAAATTTTTGATCTGTCAGAGGAAGATTACAATCATTTGATGCAATTTTCGCGAAAAATTGCTTTGGCGATTCGACAGGCCATTCCGTGCAAAAGAGTGGGAATAAGTGTTATCGGATTGGAAGTACCCCACACTCATGTTCATTTGATTCCACTCCAAACCATGGAGGACATAACATTTCAAAAAAAGGTCTCCCTCACATTAGAAGAGTTTGAGACAACCGCTCAAAAAATTAGGGATTGCCTTTAGGGCGTTTTTTTAATATCATTTCGAAGGTTGTTCCTTTTCCCAATTCAGAATTTTTAACGCTTATTTTGCCCTTGTGGTAGTCTGTAATGATTCTTTTGGCCAAAGAGAGGCCCAACCCCCACCCGCGTTTTTTGGTAGTGAAACCAGGGCCAAAAATCTTTTGGTAAAGCTCCTTTTTGATCCCCGAGCCTGTATCATTGATTTCAATACTGATGGAATGTGCTTGTTCGTAAAGATGAAGTGTTAGGGTGCCTTTTCCTTTCATCGCATCTATCCCGTTTTTGATTAAATTTTCTAGAGTCCAACTAAAAAGCTGAGTATTGAGGGGAAGGAGGATTTTATTTTTAGGGAGTTGGCTTTTAAAGTGGATCAACTTGGAGCTGCGTTTCTCCAAGTACTGTAAAGTTTTTCGGGTCTCACCTACAACGTCGGCCAACTCTAATTCAGGAAGTGAGCCTACCTTGGAAAAGCGATCTGTAATCACCTGAAGGCGTTCAATGTCTTTTTCTATTTCCACCAAAGGTTCGCTTGTTCCCTTTTCTTTGAGAAGGGTGATCCAACCTATCATTGAGGACAATGGGGTTCCAATTTGGTGCGCAGTTTCTTTGGCCATGCCCACCCAAAGTCGGTTTTGTTCGGATATTTGGGAAGTTTTAAAAACAAAATACAACACGGCTCCAAAAAGAAAGATGATCAGCATTAGCGCCAGCGGGTAATATTGTAATTTTTTGAGAAGGATCGAATCGCCATAATACAATTTTTGATTGATGTTCGACAGACTGTCTTGGTAACGGATCAATATGGGCTGGTTTTCCTTTTTGATGTTTTCCAATTGTTGATAAATCAACAATGAGTCTTCCGATTCAGGATCCCAATCGATGTTTTTATACCCAATGATTTTCTCTTGTTCATCGACTTGGATCATGGGATTGATCCAGGTTTGTTGGAGGACCTGAAAGGTGAGGTTATTGACCGTACTGTTTTCGATCAATTCTTGTTGCGCCATACCCCATAACTGCATTTTGGCCCTCTCCTCTTTTTTTAGATTTTGAAATAAAATATGGGTATTCCACAAGATCAAGGCAACGATTAAAAAGGCCCCCAGAAGCCAACTGTTGTTCTTGTTTTTTTTGATGAAAGCCAGCACCTTATTGAGGTATTTGATATAGCTAATATACTGTAAATAAAAGAAAAGTATTCCGCCTATATCTCGACGAAACTTTTTTTAAATTTGTGATCATATCAAAAAATTATACAATGGAAGTATCTGGAAAAATAAAATGGTTGGATGAAACCAAAACATACGGGAATAACGGTTTTAGAAAAAGGGAAGTGGTCGTTACCACGGAAGAGCAATACCCCCAACATATTCTGGTTGAATTCGTTCAAGACAAATGCGATTTACTCAACGCTTTTCAGATGGGTCAAAATGTAAAAATAGGAATCAATATTAAGGGTCGAGAATGGGTCAACCCACAGGGAGAGACCAAGTTTTTTAATTCCATTCAAGGATGGCGTATTGAAGCCGCTGGAGAGTCGTCGGGTTCGGAAATGCCTCCTATGCCACCACCTCCAGCATTTGAGCCTGCAGACGATGCCTCAGATGGACCAGACGACGATCTCCCCTTCTAGCTAGTTCCTCAATTCTTCGTATCGGTAGCAGTCCTTCAAATGATCATTAACCATACCCGTGGCTTGCATATGGGCATAGACTACTGTGGGGCCTACAAACTGAAATCCGTTTTGCTTTAAATCTTTACTGATCGTTTCAGAGAGCAAAGTCTTAGCAGGGATTTCTGCTATGGATTCAAACCGATTTTGTATGGGTTTGCCATTTACAAAACCCCAAATGTATTGCGAAAAAGAACCGTGTTTTTGTCTGATCTCAATAAAGCGCTGGGCATTGTTGATCGCTGCGGTAATTTTTGGTTTATTTCTGATGATGCCTTTGTTTTCGGATAACGCCTTTATTTCTGGATCTCCATACTGGGCTATTTTTTCAAAATCAAACAGGTGGAAAGCACTTCTAAAGTTTGTTCTTTTTCGCAAAACGGTAATCCAACTCAAACCCGCTTGGAAGGTTTCCAAAGTCAGAAATTCGAATAACTTCAGGTCGTCATAAACGGGTACTCCCCATTCTAAATCATGATATTGTATGTACAGGGGATCTCCCAAACACCATGAACAACGCTTTTTTATTTTTTCCACATTACAAGTTAGAACTTTTTCAAAAAAAAAGCACCTCCAATGGAAGTGCTTTATTGTTTGGTTGAACAGTGTTTTATCCCAAAGCAACGCGTTTAAATCCAGTAATGATCAAATCGGGATCATTGGATTTGACGTAATCGGATACAGAAATTTTAGCGTCTTTGATGTAAGCTTGGTTGACCAAGGTGTTGTCTTTAAAGAAACGGTTGAGTTTTCCTTTAGCAATATTGTCCAACATGGCTTCTGGTTTACCTTCCTGACGCAATTGGTCTTTGGCAATTTCAATTTCTTTTTCAACAATACTCGCATCTACGCCTTCCTCGTTGAGTGCAATAGGATTCATGGCAGCAACTTGCATGGCAACATTTTTAGAGATTTCGGCAGCGTTTTCAACGATTCCAGAAAGGCCTACCAATGTGGCAATTTTATTACCCGCATGGATATAAGACCCTACATAGGGAGCTGTGAGTTTGCTGAATCCTCCGATTTCTATTTTTTCACCAATCACACCCGTTTGCTCGGTTAATTTTTCGGAGACAGTCATTCCTTGAAATTCGCTGGACAAAAAAGACTCTTTGGTATCAAAGGCTAAGGCGTGGTCAACTAAAGCATGGGCCAATTTCAAATAGGAATCGTTTTTGGCCACAAAGTCGGTTTCACAGTTGACCGATACCAAAACACCAGCAGTATTATCTTCATTTACTTTGGCTAAGGCTGCCCCTTCAGAGGAATCTCTATCGGCACGATTTGCGGCTACCTTTTGGCCTTTTTTTCTAAGGTTTTCGACGGCTTTATCAAAATCGCCTCCGGCTTCTTCCAATGCTTTTTTACAATCCATCATGCCCGCACCCGTGGACTGACGTAGTTTATTTACTTCTGACGCTGTAATTTTCATGCTAAATGTATAGGTTGTTTATTCTTCATTGGCCTCGGCCGCCGTTTCGTCATCAGATGCTTCAGCTTCAGGAGCTGTTGCTTCTATTGGAGTTTCCACTTCGTCAGCAATTTCAGCAGCTTCTTCAACAGGGATTTCGGCAGTTGCCTCGGCTTTTTTGGACGTTGGAGTCGCTATTTCTGTTTCGGCTTCTTCTTGTTCTTCTTTTTCGTTTTTACGTTCGCGAAGACCTTCTGCGATCGCATCAGTTACCAACGACAAGATTTTATCGATGGATTTGGTCGCATCATCATTGGCAGGAATCACATAGTCTACTTCTCGTGGATCAGAGTTGGTATCTACCATGGCAAAAATTGGAATTTTCAATTTTTGGGCTTCCTTGATGGCGATGTGTTCTCTTTTGATGTCAACCACAAATAGGGCGCCAGGCAGACGGGTCATGTCATTGATGGAACCTAAGTTTTTTTCTAATTTAGACCTCAATCGGTCTACTTGTAATCTTTCTTTTTTGGAAAGTGTTTCAAAAGTACCATCCTTTTTCATACGATCGATGGCGGCCATTTTCTTAACAGCTTTTCGGATGGTGACAAAATTGGTCAACATTCCTCCTGGCCAGCGCTCGGTGATATAGGGCATTTTTACTTTTTGTGCCGAATTCGAAACGATGTCTTTCGCTTGTTTTTTGGTCGCTACAAAAAGAATTTTTCTCCCTGACGCAGCAATTTTACTCAAAGCTTCAGATGCTTCTTCGATCTTCGCTACTGTCTTGTAGAGACTGATGATATGAATACCATTCCGCTCCATGTAGATGTACGGAGCCATGTTGGGATTCCATTTACGGGTAAGGTGTCCAAAATGGACGCCTGCTGAAAGCAGGTCTTTTACGGTAGTTTGTGCCATAGTTTTAGTTTACGTTCTCTTGATAGTAGCAATAAACCTTGGGTTTATTTAGATGCTAAACTGGTTCCCGCCTTAGCGGTTCAAGCAACAGGGTTTTAAAATTAAATGAATGAACTTATCAGCTCTAAAACGCGATTAACGTTTAGAGAATTGATATTTTTTTCTTGCTTTTTTCTGGCCGAACTTTTTACGTTCTACCATTCTGGGATCACGAGTCAAGAGACCTTCTGGTTTTAATACCAAACGGTTTTCCTCATCGATCTTACAAAGGGCTCTCGAAATAGCAAGTCTCACCGCTTCCGCCTGACCATTGTAGCCACCGCCTTTCACGGTTACTTTGAGATCGAAGTTGCCTTCGTTTTCAGTCAAGGCAAGGGGTTGCATGATTTTGTATTGTAATGTAGCGGTAGGAAAAAACTCAGTATAATTCTTTTTATTTACTGTGATGGCTCCTTTTCCTTTGGAAACATAAAGTCGGGCTACAGAGGTTTTTCTTCTACCAATAGTGTGAATGACTTCCATTTATATGTGTTCTTTTATATTAATGGTTTTTGGTTTTTGTGCTTCGTGGCTGTGCTCACTTCCTACAAATACTTTGAGGTTTTTGAACAATGCAGCTCCCAATTTGTTTTTGGGTAACATCCCTCTTACAGCATTTTCGATCAAACGCTCTGGACCTTTTGCGTTCAATTGTTCTGCATTGAGCGATCTTTGACCCCCTGGATAACCCGTATGACGGATGTATTGTTTTTGTTTCCACTTATTCCCTGACAGACTCACTTTATCAGCATTGATCACGATGACATTATCACCACAATCTACATGGGGAGTAAAATTGGTTTTGTGTTTCCCGCGGATGTGGAGCGCCACAACAGAGGCTACTCTTCCTAAGGGAAGGCTGTCGGCATCAACCAATACCCACTGTTTGTCAACAGTTTTTGCATTGGCAGAAATAGTTTTATAACTCAGTGTATTCACAATTGTAATTTTTAATACCCTTTAAAGGGGTGCAAATCTACAATTATTCCCTTTGTTCTAAAAATATTTTTCATCCTTTTTATTAGTTATGCTTTTTTTGTATTTGTATCTATTTTACACTTATGTAAAAATTCTGTTTTCCTCACATGGTAGATTTACGAAAAACAGCCGAATAATTTAGATCCAATGACCCTTTCTAAAATCACTTTAAAAGGATGCGGTACTTCATAAAATTATTGATAATATGAAGATAAATAATCCAAATCATAAGTATTACCAACGAATCATTAATCCCGTTATGGACAAAAGTATTGCGATAAGGAAAGTCAAATTGAGAAAAGTTTCAATTATTGGATGGGGAGGATGAAAATACAATGAGTAGAACATAACGGTAAAAAGGGTGAAAGACCAGACAATAAAAGGAAAGGAGCCGGCTAAGAGCTAAATATACGAATGAAATTTAGGCAAATCAATCTTCTCAATGTGCCTCCAACCAATTTTCCCCAAAACCGATATCCACCAATAGTGGTAATCCGATATCGAAGGCTTTTTCCATTTCGGTTTTTACCATTTTTTCAAAGCCTTCCTTTTCGCTTCTGAGCACATCGAATACCAATTCATCATGTACTTGCAGTAACATTTTGGATTGCCATTTTTCGCTTTTTATCTTTTGGTGTATTTGTATCATAGCCAGTTTAATGATATCGGCAGCACTTCCTTGGATGGGAGCGTTGACGGCGTTGCGTTCGGCAGCCCCTCTGACCACAGCATTCTGAGAGTTAATATCTTTTAAATAGCGACGACGACCCAATACTGTGACTACATAACCGTGCTCCCTGGCAAAATTTACTTGATCAGAAATGTATTGTTTGAGTTGGGGGTAACTGTCGTAATAGGTGTCGATCAGTTCTTTGGATTCGCTTCGGTTGAGATTGGTTTGTTGACTCAATCCAAAAGCGGACACTCCATAAACAATTCCAAAGTTGACGGTTTTTGCATTGCTTCTTTGTTCGCGGGTTACTTCCTCTAAGGGTACATTAAATACCCGTGCGGCGGTAGCGGCGTGAATGTCTTCATGGTTTTGAAAGGCTTTTACCATAGCAGGATCTTTGCTCAAGGCAGCGATGATCCGAAGTTCTATTTGTGAGTAGTCGGCAGCCATTAAGATATGGTCTTTATCTCTTGGGATAAAGGCCTTTCGAACTTCTTGACCTCTAAGGGTTCGGATGGGAATATTTTGCAAATTGGGATTGTTACTGCTCAATCGTCCGGTAGCGGCTACGGCTTGATTATATACGGTATGAATCCTTTGGGTTTGGGGGTTGAGGTCGTTCGGAAGAGCGGATACGTAGGTGTTTTCGAGCTTTTGTAAGGAACGCCATTCTAATATTTTGGCGACAATGGGATGTTCTTTGGCCAAATAAGAAAGGATTTCCTCGGCAGTGGAGTATTGTCCTGTTTTGGTTTTTTTGGGCTTGTCCACCAGTTTGAGTTTTTCAAATAGTATCACACCTAATTGTTTGGGAGAGGCAAGATTAAAAGTTTCTCCCACTTCTTCAAAAATATCTTTTTCCAAAACCGATAGATCTCCATTTAGGGTTTGGGAGAGTTTATTCAAGAAATCTACATTCAGATTGATGCCTTCTGCTTCCATATCGGTCAAGACCTCTACTAAGGGGAGTTCAACGGTCTTAAAGAGATCGGTGGTATGAGCTTCTGCCAATTCCTTTTCGAAATGATGCTTGAGCTGAAGGGTGATGTCGGCATCTTCAACAGCGTATTGGGTTTGCTGTTCCAACGGCACATCGCGCATATTGCCCTGATTTTTTCCTTTTTTTCCAATCAATTCGGTAATAGATTGGGGACTGTAATTGAGATAGGTTTCTGCCAAGACATTCATATTGTGCCGCATATCGGGATTGATAAGGTAATGGGCGATCATGGTGTCATAAAGTGGGCCAGATACTTTAAGATTGTATTTGAGTAACACTTTTAAATCGTATTTGAGATTGTGACCAATTTTTTCGATTTGATCGTTTTCAAAAAAGGGGCGAAAAATATCGATTATGGCTTGGGTGGCTTTTTGATCTTCTGGCAGAGCAAGGTAGTAGCCTTTGTGAAGATCCCAGCTAAAGGCAATACCCACCAATTCGGCTTGCAAAGCATCGAGTCCAGTGGTTTCAGTATCAAAACAAACACTAGATTGTTGTAAGAGTTTTTCCAGCAAAAGCAATCTTCCCGTTGGGGAGTTTACATATTGGTACTGATGATTGATGGATTGTTGGCTGGATCTTGAAGAGGCATCCGCCAATGGAATTCCTTGCCCAGGAGGAGGATTAAACAGATCGAACTGTGCGGAAGCAATCGGGGCTAATTGGGGCGATTCGGGAGCGGTTTTTGGAGATTCTGTTTCGAGCGTAAAAATCCGTCTAAAATTTTCCTGGATTCTTCTGAACTCTAGTTCTTCGAAAAGAGCAGTAGTAGCCTCAAAGTCAGGTTCAGAAAGCTCATAGTTTTTTGCATTGAATTGAACAGGAACATCGGTATTGATGGTCGCCAACTTTTTGGACATCACGCCCAAATCTTTATTGGCTTCAATTTTTTCTTTGAGTTTGCCCTGTACTTGATCGAGGTTGTCGAGAAGATTTTCCATACTGCCAAATTCCTTGAGGAACTTCTTGGCAGTTTTATCGCCAACTCCTGGAAGTCCAGGAATATTGTCAACACTATCGCCCATCATTCCCAGATAATCGATCACTTGTTCGGGTCTTTCGACCTCAAATTTTTCTTGAACTTCAGGGACTCCCCATATTTCAATTCCATTACCCATTCGAGCAGGGCGGTACATAAAAATATTTTCGGAAACCAATTGGGCAAAATCCTTGTCGGGAGTCACCATAAAGGTGTTGTAGTTTTCTTTTTCAGCCTGTTTGGCTAATGTTCCAATGATATCGTCGGCTTCAAAGCCCTCTTTCACGACTACAGGAATGTGCATGGCTTCCAGAATCTTTTGGATATAGGGAACGGCAATGACAATGGCCTCTGGAGTTTCATCTCGATTGGCCTTGTATTCGGTAAACATTTCTGTCCGCTCTTGTGACCCCCCTTTGTCAAAACAGACCGCTAAGTGGTCGGGCTTTTCCCGTTTGATCACATCCAAAAGGGAATTCATAAATCCCATTATGGCAGAGGTATTCATCCCTTTGGAGTTGATGCGGGGGTTTTTGATAAAGGCATAATAGCCTCTAAAAATCAGGGCGTAGGCATCAAGGAGAAAGAGTCTTTTTTTTTTGCTCATTGTTTGCGGTATAATGATTTGTTCAAGTTACAAAGATAAAGTTTCGCTTGTACCCACTGAATGGGTTTTGTATTTTCACTTCATGGAAATGTTTGATGATACTTATTTTATGAAGCAGGCTTTGGTGGAGGCCCAAAAAGCCTATGACGCCGATGAAGTGCCTGTAGGAGCGGTAGTCGTTATCGACCAAAGAATCATTGCTCGTGCGCACAATTTGACCGAAAGATTGAATGATGTAACGGCCCATGCAGAAATGCAGGCAATAACTGCAGCGGCACATTTTCTAAACGGAAAGTATTTGACGGGCTGTACTCTTTATGTGTCTTTAGAACCCTGTGTGATGTGTTTGGGAGCTCTTTATTGGTCTCAGTTGAGCAGGATTGTTTTTGCCGCTTCCGATCCCAAGAGGGGATTTCAACAAGCTCATTTGAACCCTCATCCCAAGACAACAATACAAGGTGGGGTAATGGATAGAGAGGCAGCAACGCTAATTCAGGATTTTTTTAAAAATAAAAGGGCATAAAAAAAGCCTCCATTTGGAGGCTTTAAAATAGTCGTAATGTATATTATAACAGGGAAATTTGCGAAGCTTGCTTCCCTTTTTTTCCATCTTCTTCTACATATTCAACTTTATCACCCTCTTGGAGTGTTAGCCCATCAAGGGCAGAAACGTGAACAAAAACATCTTCAGATGTTTCGTCATTGGTAATGAATCCATAACCTTTGGATCCATTAAAAAACTTAACTGTACCAGTCATATTATGATTTAAAAATTTAGTGCAAGTTACATTTTCTTATGCTGGTTTGCATAATTTGATCATTTTTTTTGTTCTAAATCACGAAGTTTCTCTAAATTTTCCTTTGAAAGGGTGTAATCTTTTAAGTTTTTTCCCTTCCAACGGTGGACTAAAAAAATAGGCATAAACACGAAGGCCGAAGTCAACACAGTAAACCCAATGACTTTATTTCCCAACAAAAAATTTCCAGTGCTATTGATGTAAAGTCCAGACATTAAGCTGATTAGAAGTGATAAAAAAAATATTTTGAGAAAAAGATTCATTTAAAAGAGCTGTTTTTGTAGGAATTTTCTTTTAAGAGGGATTTTTGGGTAAGGATTTAAGATACAATTCTTCCAACTGAGATGCTTCCAATGCAGCAGGAGCATTAATCATTACATCTCTACCGTTGTTGTTTTTTGGAAATGCGATAAAATCTCTAATGGTTTCACTTCCTCCCAGAATGGCAACCAGTCGGTCGAGCCCTAATGCAATTCCCCCGTGTGGAGGAGCACCGTATTGAAAAGCGTCCATCAGAAATCCAAATTGCTCTTGGGCCTCTTTTTTGGAGAATCCCAATAAGTCAAACATTTTTTCTTGTAAGCGGGTATTGTGGATTCGGATCGATCCTCCGCCAATCTCGTTTCCATTCAACACCAAATCGTAGGCATTGGCCTTTACTTTTCCTGGATCGGAATCCAGTAAGTCTAAATCTTCTCTTTTAGGTGAGGTAAAGGGGTGGTGCATGGCGTGATAACGTTGTGTCTCCTCGTCCCATTCCAATAGAGGGAAGTCGGTTACCCAAAGAGCGGCGAAGTCGTCTGCTTTTCTCAATCCCATTTGTTCAGCAATTTCCATTCGTAAGGCACTCAGCTGGCTTTGGGTGGAGGAGGTTTCTCCTGCCATAACGAAAATTAAATCTCCCGCCTTGGCTCCAGTTGCCTCTGCCCATTGGGCCAGATCCTCTTCCATAAAAAATTTATCGACAGAAGATTTATAACTCCCGTCTTCGTTGCATTTCACCCATACCAAACCTTTGGCTCCCACTTGGGGTCTTTTGACCCATTCAATCCATGCGTCGATTTCTTTTCGGGTCATATTCGCCCCTTGAGGAACGGCTATACCTACCACCAATTCCTGACTGTCAAAGACATTAAAACCCTTATTTTGGGCTAGTGCATTCAATTCTCCAAAAGTCATCCCAAACCTAATATCGGGTTTATCATTACCATATTTTTGAAGGGCTTCCGAATAGGTCATTCTCGGAAAATTTTCCAATTCCACCCCTTTGATTTCTATCAATAGATGTTTGATCATTGCTTCAAATTGCACCAAAACATCCTCTTGTTCGACAAAAGTCATTTCGCAATCAATCTGGGTAAATTCCGGTTGGCGGTCGGCTCGGAGGTCTTCGTCTCTAAAGCATTTTACAATTTGAAAATATTTGTCAAACCCAGCCACCATAAGCAGTTGCTTAAAGGTTTGTGGAGATTGGGGAAGGGCATAAAATTGTCCGCTGTTCATTCTTGAGGGGACGACAAAATCCCGAGCTCCTTCGGGGGTAGATTTGATCAGATAAGGCGTTTCTACATCGATAAAATCGGCTTGAGATAAAAAATTTCGAACAGCCATGGATACCCTATGTCTAAAGATCAGGTTTTCACGAACAGGAGTCCGTCTCAAATCCAGATAGCGGTATTGCATGCGTAATTCTTCACCTCCGTCGGATTGATCTTCTATCGTAAATGGTGGGGTTTTGGCTGCGTTGAGAAGAGTCAATTCTTGTACCAATATTTCGATCGCTCCCGTTGCCATATTGGGATTTTTGGATTCTCTTTCAATGACTTTTCCCTTGATTTGGATGACGTCCTCTCTCCCTAAGTCCAAAGATTTTTTAAATACCGACTCTGGGGTGCGCTCCTCATCAAAAACCAATTGGGTGATGCCGTAGCGATCCCTCAAATCGGCCCAAACAATAAACCCCTTGTTTCTTACTTTTTGTACCCAACCGGCCAGGGTAACCTCTTCATGGGAATTCTTTTCATTCAGTGCGCCGCAGTGGTGGGATCTCAACATTTTATTTTTATTAGTTGCAAAGGTAATAAGAAGCCTTTCCCCTTGCCAAAAATTATTTTTTAAATAGTGCCTTCCATTTCAGTTTGATCTGGTAGGCAATCAGAAAAGTAGCAGGAACGATGATCAGGGTAAGGAAGGTGGCAAAAGTCAATCCAAAGATAACTGTTTTGGCCAGCGGTCCCCAAAAGATCACGTTGTCTCCACCGAGGTATATACGAGGATCCCATTCTGAAAACAAGGAGAAAAAATCGATATTCAGTCCAATTGCCAATGGGATCAGCCCCAAAATGGTGGTAATCGCAGTGAGGATTACAGGACGTAATCTTGCCGTTCCTCCTTCAATGATGGCCTCTATGGCGTGTTCTTGGGGTAACATTTCCTCGCCGTCAATATCCAGAGCGATTTTTTTTCTATCGATCAACAATTGGGTATAATCCAAAAGCACGACCCCATTATTCACCACAATTCCAGAAAGAGAGATGATTCCCATCATGGTCATCAGTATCACAAAAGGCATTTGAAAAAGAGTAATCCCTAAAAATACCCCCGTAAAACTCAAGAAAATTGAGATCAGAATAATAATGGGTTTCGAAATGGAGTTGAATTGGAAAACGAGCAATAACATGATGAGTGCCAATGCCGCCAGCAATGCATTGGATAAAAAGGTCATGTTTTTTTCTTGTTCTTCGATCTCTCCAGTAAACTTGAATTCCACTCCGGCATCAAGAGGATAATTCATCAGCGCCGATTTTATGTTGGCGACTACTTCGTTGGCGTTGTAGCCTACCAAAACGTCAGAGTATAAAGTGACCAATCGAATCGATTTTCGGTGTTTGATGGCACTGTAAGAGTATGAATTTTGGGTATTGACTAAAGCAGCTATAGGGATTTCCTTGATTTTTCCTGAGGATTGATCCCTAAAGGTTACATATTGGTTGAACAAGGCGTTGTTGTCATATCGGTATTGTTCTTGAAAACGAACATTGATTTCGTAGTCCTCCCCGTCTTTTTTATAAATCCCGGCTTTTGCTCCAAACAAAGCATTTCTGAGTTGCGAACCTACCATACCTGCAGAGACTCCCAATTCCCCTGCTTTTTTTCGATCAATAATCAGTTGGGTGCCCGGTTTGTTTTTGTTCACATCGATTTTCAGTTCTTCTACTCCAGGAATATTATT
>JAURMQ010000148.1 GCA_030830625.1 Flavobacteriaceae bacterium | reverse complement strand
GATCACGGATGCGAGTACATGACCGGTGGTATTGCCGTAATTTTAGGTGATTTTGGAAGGAATTTTGCCGCTGGAATGAGCGGAGGGATTGCTTACCTATACAGCAACGACGGAATATTTGACGATAAGAAATTCAACCTTGAAATGGTAGAATTGGAAGACCTTACCGTACAAGATGACAAAAAAATACACCAATTACTCAACAATCATGTTGATTACACCAACAGTTCTCGTGCCAAAAGTATATTAGAGGACTGGGATAAAAACAGAAAAAAATTCATCAAAGTAATGCCTACAGATTACAAAAAAGCATTGGAAATGATGAAAAAAGAAGAAGAAGAAGAAGCAAAAATCGATTAGTTATGGGAAAGTTAAGAGGATTTATGGAATACGACCGAATAAAAGAGCCTGTAATTGCTCCCAATGAACGTATTCATAATTACAAAGAATTTACATTAGCTCCCAAAAACGAGGAGTTGGTGGAGCAAGGAGGAAGATGCATGGATTGTGGCGTTCCTTTTTGTCACAGTGGTTGTCCCTTGGGTAATCTCATCCCAGATTTCAACGATGCTGTACACAAAAACGAATGGGAAAAAGCCCTCACCATTTTACATTCCACCAACAATTTTCCAGAATTTACAGGAAGGTTATGTCCTGCTCCTTGCGAAGAAGCTTGTGTGCTGGGTATTATCAATCCTCCTGTATCCATTGAGTTGATTGAAAAGTACATTGTTGAACGCGGATTTATGGAGGGTTGGATTAAACCTCAACCTCCTGCCCGCAGAACCGACAAAACAGTTGCTGTTATTGGTTCAGGTCCCGCTGGTCTGGCTGCTGCGCAGCAACTCAACCGCGCGGGACACACCGTAACTGTTTTTGAACGAGACAATAAGATTGGTGGCTTACTCCGATATGGAATTCCTGATTTCAAGATGGAAAAAAACATCATCGATCGACGTGTAGAAATACTCAAAGCCGAAGGAATCCTATTTGAATGCAATGTTGAGGTAGGAAAAACCATTAGTGCTCAAGAAATTGAAAATGATTTTGATGCGGTAGTACTTTGTACGGGCGCCAGCATCAAAAGAGAGCTTCCTATTCCGGGAGCGGATTTGAAGGGGGTAGTTCAGGCCATGGACTTTTTGCCGCACAACAACAAAGCCGTGGACGGACAACTACAAAGGGAGGATAGATTCTTAGCAAAAGACAAAAATGTTATTGTTATCGGAGGAGGAGATACCGGATCGGATTGTATAGGAACTTCGAATCGTCAAGGAGCAAAAAGCGTGACCAATTTTGAAATCATGCCCAAACCTGCCGACGGTAGAACGGAAGATAACCCTTGGCCCTATTGGCCCTTTAAACTCAAAACCAGCTCTTCTCACGAGGAGGGAAGTCATAGGGAATGGAGCATACTCACCAAAGAATTTGTGGGAGACGGTAAAGGAAACCTTAAAGGATTAATAACAGTGGAAGTAGAATGGAAAAAAATTCCAGGAGAACGTCCCCAGTTGATCGAAGTAAAAGGATCAGAAAAAGAATGGCCCTGTGAATTGGTTCTATTGGCTTTAGGATTTACAGGTCCTGAAAAATCTTTACCTGAGCAATTTGGTTTGACCTTTGATCCCAGTGGTAATGTAAAAGGGGAGCAAGATTATCAAACCCATAAACCTCATGTATTTGCGGCTGGAGATGCCAGAAGAGGACAGTCTCTGATTGTTTGGGCAATTTCCGAAGGTCGTGAGGCAGCCTATCAAATAGATCGTTTTCTTATGGGCAGCTCAGAACTACCTCAAAAAAACACTGCTGGTGATTTGATGGCCGTATAGCCCATCAACTCTATTTCTATAAAAAGGGCTTTTGGCCCTTTTTTTGTTTTAAAATAGGTTGAGAAGGAAAAGGCTCTAAACCTTTTTTAATTGGATTCATTTCCACCCCTCCCCTTTTTGTTGTTCAGCAGAAATATCAATGATGAGGTAAATGAAAGAATAGAGACCCAAAAAAATTGAGCTGAATGAGATCTTGTTCCTGTAAAGAATGAATTACTTAAAGAAATTCCAAACCAAACCAAATCGAATCGCGGAGTCGCGATAGGGGGTAAAAGGAGCTGAGTAGAAATTATATCCCGTACTTCCACTGTTGAAATGCTCATACTTTAAATACAATCGCGTTTGCTGTATTTTGGCATTGATGAAAAAATCCAATCTGGGAAAATCACCAATTTTGGTATGGTTTTGCGAAGCAAACTCGCCTAAATGCGCACTGTAGCGATCGGCATAAAATTTGGTAAAATACTGAGCGGTAATGCCCGTTTGAATATACAGCGCCTTATTGAACAGTTGACTGGAAAAAAGAAAAGAGGTTCTCAAATTCCATTCGGGAACATTCAGCGGTTTAAAATCAGTCTCCTCGCCGCTGTGGGTTACTTGCTGATATTGGGCTGTATTGGCCAATGTAAATTTCCAAAAATCCAGTTGCTGTGAAATTCGCAACTTTAGGTATTGAATAGTGCCCTCATACTGTTCGGGAGCAACCACTAGTTCTTCCTCCTTTTTTTGGGTTGAAAAATAATAGGATACCTTTCTATACGCGGGCATTAGATTTCTAAAATAGGTGTAATTATTCAGCATTTCATATTGTCCTTCGAAGGTAATCCATTGGGGATGTCCCACAGTAAAATGAAGGGAATTGATCTGTTGGTTGTTCAAACTGGGATGGTACCAATCGTATTCCAAAAAGTTACTTCGGTGGAGGAAAAAATTAAAATTGGGGGTTTGCGACCTCAAACTGAGTTTTGCTTTTGCAAAAAGTCCATTTTTGAAATCTCTACTCAGGGCCCCCGAAATGAATTGACTGGCATACTCTTTTTTCACCGAAAAATACCCCTCTGCCTTAAAATCAAATTTCAAAAAAGTTTTTTTCCAATAGGTAGAAAGAGCCAACTGACTGGCCTTAATTTCGTCTGGATTTGGCCCATAATCAAAAGGCTCATCACCCCCAACAGTATTTTCGGGTAATTCAACATTATAATCCCATTGAATAAGACGCAGTCCTGCCTTGAGTTCTCCTAAGTTTTTTTCATTATAAACAGCATACACTTCATTGTCCATAATATCTAAATTGTTTCGAATACGAAAATTTGATGTCCCCGAAACAGTCCCAAAAAAGGCATTATTTGAAGAATTATCATAAACAAAATGTTTGGCCTCGTAGTTGATTTTATGGCCTATTGTCAAAACCTTCGGTTTCTCATAATTTTTCATTTTATCATTCCCTCCCAGAATGAGATCATAGGTTTGATCCCAGTAATATCGTCTCCCCACCAAGGTATTACTCACTTCTACATTATTCGTCAATCGGGATCGATCCAAAAAGCCATCATAATCCAAGTCCTCTATCGCTTTTTCAAAATAATATACGCTCAAAGAATCCAATCCTCCATTGGCTTGGTTTTCGAGCCTTTGGGCCACAAAATGAGATCGCTGTCGATAACGGTAATTTTTGGAAGTATATTGAGACGCAAATCGGAGATGGGTTCCTCCTCCTAAGGTGTTGATGTAATTTCCAAGAGACCGAAAGGCCTTGTGCGCAAAAGTTAAATTGAGTCGAGGTGAGGTATTCACGGTAATCAAAGCGTCTATCATTTGCCCTTGTTCAAATACCGTTTTAAAAAATATCTCTGTTAAAGGTGAGGGTACCTCGTAATATGGAATTTCATCTTCTTCCATATAACTGATGTGTTTCGCCCTCGCGCCCAAGTCGGGGGTGATTTTT
Organism: Flavobacteriaceae bacterium; assembly: GCA_030830625.1. GTDB lineage: Bacteria > Bacteroidota > Bacteroidia > Flavobacteriales > Flavobacteriaceae > UBA8316. The sequence goes on along the minus strand of JAURMQ010000148.1, from coordinate 20,867 downwards.
TGATCTTGAAAATCATATCCCAAACGGTTGAAGGTCTCCCCAGAATTGGCAAAAGAAAGTAATTCAAAATAATCTTTACGCAAAAAATTAAAACGATAATCTTTGCGAATGGTCAATGTGGTATCTACATGGGTTTCTGTTCCATCCGAATAAAATATTTTATAGTCTTCGATGGTTACCTCCTCCATTTCTTTGATGGGTTTCTGCGCGATTTGTCTCATTTTAAGTAATCGCAAATTGTATTGAGTTCGTTCTGAAGAAAAGGAGTCCAACAATTGAATGATCAGAGTAGCTGTCAAAAGTTTACTGTCATGATCCAGACCGATGTCTTTCATATATTTGAATTGGGGGATTAAAAAATCCGACAGAGAATCTGTTTTTTTGGAAACAGTATCCAACTTAACATTTTTTAAAACTCCAGGTTTTGGCAATCGAAAAGACAAAAACAATAATGAATCTAAACGACTGATTTTTTGAACCTCTTCCACCGCAAGACTGTCAACAACCACAGTCAAACTATCGCTTACAGCTTCTACTGGAACAGAAAAACCCGTAATCTCAAGTGTGTTAGTTGGTGCAACCGCGTCAGCTTCCCTATCCTTTTTTTCCTGAGCATGGGTCAGGGAGAGGACCATCAGCAAAAAAATAAGGAGGAGTCGCTTCATTCAAATGAATTTGATGCGAAGTTAAAATAATTGTACTTAATTTGGGGGGACTAAGCTAAACGAATATAGGGTTTTGTTAATCCGACAAATCACATCGACAATAGAGGCTGGAACAGATGAAGCCGGAAGGGGTTGCCTGGCAGGTCCCGTAACCGCTGCTGCTGTCATCTTGTCTGAGGATTTTGATTTGCCATTGTTGAACGATTCCAAAAAGCTGAGCGAAAAGCAACGTTATGCTCTCCGACCTCTGATTGAAGAAAAGGCCATTGCTTTTTCCTTTGCTCATGTTTATCCCGAAGAAATAGACCAAATCAATATTCTCAATGCCAGTATCAAGGCCATGCACATCGCTTTGTCTCAACTGAGGGTTCCTATAGATTTTATTGCCGTTGATGGCAACCGATTTCACCCTTTTGGAACGATTCCTTTTCAATGCGTGATCAAAGGAGATGGTAAATACCAAAATATTGCTGCGGCTTCGGTGCTGGCCAAAACCTACCGAGACGATTATATGAAACATATTCATCAGGAATTTCCCCACTATATGTGGGACCAAAACAAAGGCTATCCCACCAAAGCACACCGTGAGGCTATTGCCCATAACGGACCTACCCCCTATCATAGAATATCTTTTCAATTGCTTCCCAAACCCCTTGAGCCTCCTCTGAATACTACCAATGACTGTTGAAAAGTTGGTGGAATTTAATATCGATTTACCCTTTATACAAAGGCTTGTTTTAATATTTTTGAAGTGATGATTTCAAGATTTTTACCTTTCATTTTTTTGGGGTGGGTGATGGGCTGTTCCTCCCCCAATGATGAGGAACTCCATCTGATTGAGTGGGTTCCTCAAAACACCAGTTTTGTCGCTCAAATCAATGACAGCATCTCTCTGAAAAGCTCAACGGTCTTGTCCAAAATCTTTTCTCTGGACGATGAGATGAAAAAAACAGTTCGGAACATAATACCCAATAATGCTTCTCGACCCCAGATCTTTTTCATCACCCCCGAAGGGAAAAATCAAAACGTTGTAGGGCTGATTTTTAAAAGCAATCTACAGGACACCATCACTCCCTATAAGCAATCCATCAATTACAGTGGTCAAACGATTGGAATCGTCGATAAAGGGGGGCAAACCTTCTACTCTACCCGAATGGGGGATTTAAATATGTTGTCTCAATCTCAGCTGGTCGTCGAAAATGGGATTCGAAATTTTCAAAACAAGCAACGAGGGATTAGCAGTAGGGCTTTTTACCAACTGGCCGAAACCATGGATGAGGATTTGGCGGCTAATTTTTTAATCCATCCCTCTTCCCTGCCCCTTACAAAAACATTTTTTCCCAACACTCCCCTCTTTCCCGCTACCGGACGCGATTGGATCGAACTCGGCTTAGAAGTTTCGGAAAACGGCTTCAACCTGAATGGAGTTGCATTTCTTAATGATTCGATTCCCGACGCTTTGACCTTGGTCAAAGACCTTAAACCACAGCAACTCACACTCTCCAAAGTGGTTCCTGCAAACTTTACGTCTTATCTCGGTTTTCCAATCGACGATATGAAACAACTGGAAAGCAATTTTAAACGTTTGAGTCGTCAAATCAATTTGGCCGTTAAGGAAACAAATTTGTCGTCTCTGGTCCCTCTCAATGAAATAGCATGGATTTCAGTAGAAAGTGAAACGTCTATTGTATTGAGAATGGACGAGCGGGAAGAAAGCTTTCCCCCTTTTGTCAATACCGAAGGAACCTCCCAAAAATTCAGAAGTTTCAATTATTACAAATCTTCAATTCCCGAAGACCTTGAAGCCCTTCTCAATATTTTTGGTGACCCCATCAGCCCTCAATGGGGATGTTGGCATGAAAACCTTTTAATCATGAGTGAAACAGAGTCGGGGTTAAAAAATATTTTGGGGAATTATCTGGACCGTAACACTTTGGATCAAAACCCTGCTTTTGTGGGTCTTAAAGAAAAATTGGCCGGTGAAAATTCATTTTTATGGATCGGCAATAGAAAAAATCTGGTGAAATATTGGCCACAAAACGAAGGACCCTCAAAAATCGAAGATCTGAATGTTGACGCATATCCCCTTGCTGCCTTCCAGGGAGTTGCCGAAGAAAATTTCACCCATTTGCATTTAAGCCTAGAAAAAAATCTACTCACCCAAAATAAAGGAGGAGTAAACAATGCCTATACACTTGAACTTACCAATAGCCTAAATTCCCCTCCCCAATGGTTTAAGAACCACAGAAACAATGGCATGGATGTGGTTGTTCAGGACATCGACAACGTACTTTATCTGTTCTCCAATACAGGCAAATTGTTTTGGAAAAAACAGCTCTCCGGCCCCATTATTGGAAAGATACATGAAGTGGACCTCTACAAAAACAACCGCTGGCAATTGGCTTTCAGAACAGCCGATCGACTGATGGTATTGGACCGCGATGGAAAAATCCTCTCTCCATTTGATATCAAGCTCCCTAAGAGTGCTGATCCCCTGCCATTAGCTGTTTTTGATTACGACAACAACCGCGATTATCGTTTTTTGATTGCTCAGGACCGTTCCCTGATCATGTACGACAATCGTGGAAAACGAGTCAATGGCTTTGCCCTTAAAAAAGTCAATGCCAATATAATTGGACCTCCCAAACACATCCGTCTTCAAAGCAAGGATTACATTCTCATTCCCTTGGAGAACCAAAGCCTAAAGATCGTTTCGCGAACGGGGAATGATCGGGTACAAGTCAAAGGAAATATTGCCTTTACCGAAAATCCTATTTTTTCCTATCTCAATACTTTTGCCACCAGCGATCGAGAAGGAAATTTGGTCCAAGTGGACACCAAAGGCAATAAAGTTGTCTCTGCGTTAAAACTGGCTCCCAATCACGCAATCGATGCCACCACAAAAACACTGGTTACGCTTTCTGAAAACACGCTCAACATCAAAGGAATTCCTATAAAACTTCCCTACGGAGAGTATACCCCACCCAAAATATTCTATCTCAATAATACCCTCTTATTTACCACTACCGACAAAAGCGACCAAAAAGTATATTTGTTTTACAGCAATGGTACCGCGGTAGAAGGTTTTCCGGTGTATGGAAATTCAGCCGTTGACATTATCAACAGTGATAAAGACAAAGCATTGGAAATGGTCGTAGGCACTGCAGACAACAGTCTTTTGATCTACGAAATCAATTGACATTCCGATTCAAAAATTTCAGTAAAATGATGTAAAAGTTTGACTTTAACTTCTTGCTCTGCTACTTGCTTTTTAAGTTCTTGAGCCAAAGAGGTTACCCCTTTTCCTTGAATCCCACAGGGCACGATATAATCAAAATACGACATATCGGTATTGACATTGAATGCAAACCCATGCATGGTAACCCACCGACTGGCCCGTACTCCCATGGCGCATATTTTACGAGCAAAAGGGGTATCCAAATCCAACCAAACCCCTGTCTCACCATCGCTTCGCGCTCCGTCCAGTCCGTAATCGGCTAAGGTTTTGATGATGACTTCTTCGAGACAACGCAAGTATTTATGGATGTCGGTAAAAAAATTATCCAGATCCAAAATCGGATAGCCAACGATCTGTCCTGGACCGTGAAAAGTGATGTCGCCTCCCCGATTGGTTTTAAAAAAAGAGATGCCTTGGGCTTTTATTTCTTTTTCCTGCAACAAAAGGTGCTCCATTTTTCCGCTCTTTCCAAGGGTAAAAACAGGGGGATGCTCTACCCAAAAAAAATAATTGTCTGTAGGCAAAGGTTCCTCCAGCTGTCTGTTTTTCTTTTTTTGCGCAATCACTTGAGCAAAATACTCCTCCTGTCGTTGCCAAGCCTCGCCATAAGAAAGCGAACCCCAGTCTGCTACTTTAATGTTTTTATTCCTCATGATTCCCAACGCTCTGGATTGTTCAAAATCACAAGGGCTGCAATTACACCGGGCACCCACCCACACAAAGTGAGTAAAAAGACAATGACAACAGAACCACAACCTTGGTCCATTACAGCAAGAGGAGGGAAAAGGATCGATAATAGAACACGCCAAATACTCAAAATTCAATGCTTTTGGCAAAGATAGGAAATTTGATTCCCGATTACTTTAGACTGATTATCTTTGCAGAAACTACATGGCCTTATGGCAGCACTTTCAGAGCAAGAACAAGTTAGAAGAGAAAAGCTAAACGCACTACGCGCATTGGGTATCAATCCCTATCCGGCAGAATTGTTTCCCATCGATACCCATTCGGAAAACATCAAGAGCGAATTTAAAGAAGGCAAAACAGTTACCCTGGCAGGAAGATTGATGTCCCGAAGGATACAGGGAAAAGCCAGTTTTGCCGAAGTGCAGGACAGCCACGGCAGGATTCAGGTTTATTTTAACCGTGACGAAATCTGCTTGGGGGAAGACAAAACCCTCTACAATGAGGTGTACAAAAAACTACTCGACATAGGCGATATTATTGGAATAAAAGGAGATCTTTTTACCACTCAGGTAGGCGAAAAAACCGTTAAGGTCAAATCTTTTCGGTTGCTCAACAAGACCCTACGACCGCTGCCTTTACCCAAAACCGATGCCGACGGGAATGTCTATGACGAGTTCAACGATCCCGAACTGCGCTACCGTCAACGTTATGTAGATTTGATCGTAAACCCCAAAGTGAAAGACACCTTTGTCAAACGGACCAAAATCACCAACAGCATCCGCCATTTTTTCAATGAAAAAAACTGGCTCGAAGTAGAAACCCCCATCCTCCAACCCATTCCAGGAGGGGCCGCCGCACGCCCCTTTTTGACCCACCACAATGCCCTGAATATTCCTTTATACCTCAGAATCGCCAACGAATTGTACCTCAAACGACTCATCGTTGGAGGATTTGACGGGGTTTATGAATTTGCCAAAGACTTCCGAAACGAAGGAATGGACCGCACCCACAATCCAGAGTTTACAGTCATGGAGCTCTATGTAGCCTACAAAGACTATTTCTGGATGATGGAAATGACCGAAAGCCTGTTGGAGAAAGTCGCACAAGATACACACGGTAGCACCGCACTGCCCGTTGGAGAACACACCATAGATTTTAAAGCCCCCTACCCTCGTGTACCCCTCTTTGAGGCCATTCATACCCATACCGGTATAGATGTGTCGGAGATGGACGAAAACCAGCTGAGAGCCACCGCAAAAAGCTTGGGCATCGAAGTGAACGATACCATGGGTGAGGGAAAACTAATTGATGAGATTTTTGGTGAAAAATGCGAACACCATTACATTCAACCCACCTTTATTACCGACTATCCCAAATCGATGAGTCCCTTGACCAAAGAACACCGCAGCAATCCCAAACTAACGGAACGATTCGAGTTGATGGTCAACGGGAAAGAACTGGCCAACGCCTATTCCGAGCTCAATGACCCCTTGGACCAACGCGAACGTTTTGAAGCCCAATTGACCCTGAGTGAAAAAGGAGACGACGAGGCTATGTTTATCGATCAAGATTTTTTAAGGGCGTTGGAATACGGCATGCCTCCCACTTCGGGTATCGGAATCGGAATCGACCGATTGGTGATGCTGATGACCAACAACAGCTCCATACAGGAGGTCCTGTTCTTCCCACAAATGAAACCCGAACACAAAGCGGTTCCCCTTTCTGAGGAAGAAAAATTGATTTTGGATTTACTTAAAAAAGAAAGCCCCGTGGCCTTGGCCCAACTCAAAGAACTAGCTGGGTTGAGCAATAAAAAATGGGACAAAGCCCTCAAAAGTTTGACCCAAAACAAATGGGCCAAAGTATCCAAAAACGATCAAGGACTTTGGGTGGAAACTGCCTCCTGAGTTTTTTTAAAATACCGCTCTGCAAAGTCCCCGACTTTGAGGAACATAAAAAACGAAAAGGCAAATCGTTAAAAAGATACAAATTGAAAGAAGGTTGCATCATACGAGATCAAAAAAATACAATCGGTATCAAAATATGAATTTCAATAACAATAGAGGTGGGAAATTATAGGGCTCAAAGTCGGGAGACTTTACGGAGCGTGGGAGCGAGTGAGAAGCTGAATGGACCTCTTTTCAAATACTAAATTTTTCTTAAAGGTTTAAACCCTAAATCATCCGCGGCATCCAAGTGTTATAATCAAAAAAAAATCATCATGAAAAAATTAGTATTTACTTTATTGTTGGCTTTACCGCTAAGTTTGATGTCCCAACCTCATCATCATAAGGGAATGAAAATGAATCCAGAAGAGCAAGCGGTACTCAAAGCCAAGGCCATGCGATTGCATTTGGATTTGACGGAAGCCCAGGAGGGAAAAATCAAAAATGTGATTCAAAACCAACTGCAAGCCATGAAAGCCTACCGCGAAAAAGCGCAAATGGAAAAACCCTCTGAGTACGAGCGAAAACTGCACCAATTGAACAGTCAATTGGCATTGCAGGAACAAATGAAAACCATTCTATCAGCCGAACAATTCGAGCAATGGAAGAACGTTAAAGGTCAAAAAAACAGAATGAGCATGAGACCGCAAAGGTCTAGACCTCCTCAAAAAAGAGGAATGAAACCCCGCGACTCCCCCCGAAAAGAAGGATAAGGTTCACCCTACTATAAATCGACCATTACCGTTGCCCATACGGTGATGGTTTTTTTTATCTACTAATCAAGCCTGTCTTCCATAAAGAATATTCTAATCGTTTTAGAAAGTGATTTTTATGATCAATATTTATAGTAAAAAAAAATATGTTCTTTTTCTGTTTTTATGCTGGAACTCCCCAAGAAAAATCTAAATCACAAAGAATATCTGATAAATAATTTTTAGATTTAAAAGTCCAAATCTTATTCTCTAAATGAAAAATCTACATTTCCCTTTGCGTATTTATAAAAGAAATTCGATCAAATGCTCTTTGCCATTTTATAATGTGCAATTGGTTTGTCGATTTTTTAAAATATAAACAGGATGTAAGTCAAAAATAGGATGGTCAAGTTAATAGTTCTAAACATATTAAGTAAACAGATAGTGGATACCTAAACCACCACAAAAATGGGGCGGTGCCGAAAAGCCATAAGAGTAGGATTTTTCTAATAAAAAATAAATTAAAATGAACAAAGCCTTCCTAAAAATTACATCTTTAATGATGGTATCGATTTTCTTATTTTCAAGCTGTGCTTCAATATTTAGTAAAAGCACATATCCCGTGACAATAAATAGTAGCCCCAATAAGGCGAAAGTTAAAATTACCAACAAAACTGGCAAACAGATTTACTTAGGAGAAACGCCTGCTCTTGTTAAACTGAAGGCAGCATCGGGGTTTTTCTCAAGAGAAGAGTATTTAGTTCAGTTTTCTAGTCCTGGTTATCAAGACAGACAGATACCCATAACATTCGAAATTGATGGTTGGTATTTTGGAAATATCTTAGTTGGTGGTATTTTGGGAATGCTCATCATTGACCCTGCAACAGGAGCGATGTGGAAAACTGAAACCGAGTTTCTGAATGAAACATTGAAAGAATCAACTGCTGAAAATAATTCGGAAATGAGAATCATGAACTTAAATGAAATTCCTGAGGATTGGAAGAGTCATTTGGTAAGAGTTAATTAAATAGATCATTAATTTGAATATTGCGAAATTTAAAACGCTTTGCGAAGCGAGGCAAATACTTACCACTTAGCCATCAGCGTTGATAAAGCGCTTATGGTCTTATCAATATCCTCGTATGACAAAGCATCATTCAGAAAATAGCTTTCAAAAGCAGAAGGGGGCAAATAGATTCCTTGCTGCAGCATACCTTGAAAGTATTTTTTAAAACTTTCGTTGTTGCCCAGAGCGGCCGTTTTAAAATCAACCACCGCTTGATCCGTAAAGTGCAATGACAGCATAGACCCATAACGATTGATTTGATAAGGAATCCCTTTGGGGTCCAATACATCAATCATGCCTCTCTCCAAGGTTTTGGTCTTGTCTTCCAATCGGGTAAAGACCTGTGGATTTTCGTTGAGATGGTTCAGCATGGCCAAACCGGCAGCCATAGCGAGTGGGTTACCGCTTAATGTTCCCGCTTGATACACAGGACCTTCGGGAGCCAAATGATTCATGATTTCTGCTCGAGCAGCAAAAGCTCCAACAGGGAGACCTCCTCCCAATACTTTTCCATAGGTCATGATATCGGCGTTTATCCTTAGGGTTTCTTGTGCCCCCCCTTTGGCCAATCGAAATCCAGTCATCACCTCATCAAAAATCAAAAGGGCGTGATGATTGTCACACAACTTTCTTAATCCTTCCATAAATCCAGCCTGTGGAGGAATACAACCCATATTTCCTGCAACAGGTTCTACAATGATGGCGGCTATTTGATCGGGGTGCTGATCAAAGTGTTGACTTACGCTTTCCAAATCGTTGTAGTGCGCCAAAAGGGTGTCTTTGGCGGTTCCTTGAGTGACCCCCGGACTGTTGGGTGCTCCAAAGGTAACAGCGCCACTTCCCGCCTGAATCAAGAAAGCATCGGAATGGCCGTGGTAACATCCAGAAAATTTGATGATCTTTTCACGTTGAGTAAAACCCCTGGCCAATCGCACTGCACTCATACAGGCTTCGGTACCCGAGTTGACCATTCTGATTTTGTCAATGTTGGGGATCATCTGTACCGCCAATTCGGCAATTTGGGTTTCCAATTCGGTAGGCATACCGTATGAGGTGCCTTTATCGGCCCTTTCTTTGACGGCTTCAATTACAGGCCCAAAGGCATGACCCAAAATCATGGGACCCCAGCTGGAGATGTAATCAATCAAAAGATTATCATCTTCATCATAGAGATAGGCTCCTTTGGCTTTTTGAACAAATATTGGTGTTCCCCCCACGGCCTGAAAAGCCCTCACGGGAGAATTTACACCACCTGGAATGACTTTTTGAGCGGATTCAAATAGGGCACTGCTTCTTTGGTATTGCATAATTATTGTGCTTGGGGTATGATTAAATTTTGACCCAAAAATATGGTGTTGTCTTCGATTTTGTTTTCCTGTACAATGCGTTGCAAATCGATTTGATATTTCTTTGAAATGGAATAGAGCGTATCTCCCTTTTCAACATGATGAATTAGAGCAGGAGTGGAATCGGACAATTGCTCCGTCTCTTTTTTACCGCTCTTTGTTTTAGAGTCAAAGCGATCCAATCGGTAGCGCTCAATCAGACTGATGAGTTTATCAGGATATTTGGGATCGGTCGCATAACCTGCCTTTTTGAGGCCTTTGGCCCATGCTTTGTAGTCGTCTTTTTTTAGATCGAATAGGAAATCGTATCGAGAACGGCTGGTCAAAAACAGGGAATGATCTCGGTAGGACATGCGGGGGTCGGAATACACCCTGAAACATTCTCCTTTTTGGTCGTCGTCGTGGAAGATGCGCTTACCCCTCCACTCTGTGTGACATTTGATGCCAAAATGATTATGGGCTTGGGAGGCCAAACGACTTTCGCCCATACCCGACTCTAATATACCCTGAGCCAAAGTGATGCTGGCTGGAATATGGTAGGATTTCATCTCTTGTTGTGCTACCGCCGCATAGGTCTTTACGTAGCGATCTACTTTTTCGGCTACCGTAAGTTTTTTTGAACTTTTGTAGGAGGAGGGTTGCTTTTTTACGGGTGGACTTATTTGTTCTTGTGTGGCACTTGCAGTGGGTTTCGAATCAAGGGTCTTTACTTTTTTGGCGCTACCACAAGCATGGGTCAGCAGCGCTAAGCACAGTAAGCTAAGGATTAAACAATAATTTGTGGAGCTGCTTTTTTGGCCAGTTTTTGGTTCATGCCTTCGATTCCTTGTAATCCTCCCGTGTGGATGATCAATATTTTTTTGCCAAAAACCCATTGTTTGTTTTTTATAAGATCAAAAATACCAAAAAGGAGCTTCCCCGTGTAAACAGGATCCAAAGGAGTTTTAAAATTTTTATTAAAAGTGTTGATGAATTCAATAAGCTCGGGGGTGACTTTGGCGTAACCTCCAAAAGTATAATCGTGGTTGAGTGACCAATTTTGTCTGTAGGACCATTGTTCGATCTCTTTAGGGAGGTTTTGATTTTTCAAAGCCGAAAAGCCAATGAGATGTTGGTGGGGAAGGGCGCTCTCAATGAGTCCCGCAAAAGTTCCGCCAGTGGCAACGCTACAGGCAATGACGTCGAAAAATGCGTCCTCGTCTGTGAGTATTTCCTTACACCCTTTTACTGCCAAAGGGTTGGTCCCTCCTTCGGGTAACGGGTAAAAATTTCCAAATTTATTACGGAGTGTTTGGATGAATTCATACCGATCCTTCAGGCGGTAATCGGCTCTGGAAACCCCCGATAAAGTCATGCCTTGATCTTTGCAAAATTGAAGGGTAGGGTTTGATGAATAGGCTTCTTCTCCCCTCACGATCCCTATGGTTTGGAATCCCATGATTTTACCTGCAGCAGCCGTAGCAGCTAAGTGGTTGGAGAATGCTCCCCCGAAAGTCAATAAACTTTTGTATCCCCTTTTTTGGGCTTGCTGCAAATTGTATTTCAATTTTCTAAATTTATTGCCCGAAACTGTAGGATGCAACTGATCCTCTCTTTTGAGGGTGATCTCAAAGCCGTTGAAGGATTTCAGGAATTGGTTGACCGAATTTCGATCTTCAAATAAGGACATATAAAAGCAAAATTAAGGGATAAACTTTAAATATGGCTACCTTTGGGAGGTGGCTAGAAAATCTAATTTACCGCTTGAAGCAGAGGATTTTTATCTTTCTCCAGAAGGATACAAAGTTTTTACGGAAAAATACCACCTCAAAAGAGGGTACTGTTGTCAGAGTAATTGCCGGCATTGTCCGTATGGTTTTGACCCAAAGATAAGTCTCTAATTTCGGCATAGTTTTTGCTTCTGTTATATAAAAAAATCATCATGAAAAATATTTATCTTTTGTTGTTGATGCTCCCTTTTTTGGGATGCAGTTCTATCAGCGTTTTTACAGACCATGATTCGGGAGTTGATTTTTCAAAATACAAGAGTTTTGCATACTTCAAACCTGGAATTGACAAGGCAGAAATTTCGGACCTTGATAAACGTAGAATTTTAAAAGCCATTGATTACGAGATGTCTCAAAAATCGATGATGAAATCTGAAATGCCCGATTTATTGGTCAGTATCAATACTACAGCCAAAGAAAAAGTTTATGTGAACAACATGAACAATGGTTTTTGGGGATGGGGTTGGAATCCTTGGATGTGGGGACCCCAACAGAACACTGTCACCACACAAACCGAGGGGGTGTTGTACATCGACCTGATTGATTCCAAAACAAAACAATTGGTTTGGCAAGGTAAAGGCAAGGGAGGTATCAGTGAATATACCAAAAACCGAGACGAGAGGATTGGTGTATTTGTGGCAGAAATCCTAAAAAATTACCCGCCAACTTCGGCGCTTTAAGGATTAATCCAATCTTTTGCTGCTTTTAAGGCTTGTGAAATACCAGAGGGGTTTTTTCCTCCTGCCGTAGCGAAAAAATCTTGACCACCGCCGCCCCCTTGAATGTATTGGCCCAATTCACGGATCACCTTTCGGGCGTCCATCCCTTTTTCGCCGACCAGCGGTTTGGATATGTAACAACTCAAGATGGGCTTTTCTCCGTGGGAGGATCCGAGCACTAAAAAGAGGTTGTCCCTGTTTTTACCCAGTTCGAAGGCGAGGTCTTTGATGGCTGGAGCATCTAACTCAACGGCTTTGGACAAAAAGGCAATGCCATTGTATTCTTGTATTTCGGTTTGCGCTTCTTGGGCCAAAATCTGACTTTTTAGTTTTTTGAGTTCGTTGAGCTCTTTTTTAAGACTGGTGTTTTCGTTTTGCAATTGACTGATTGCTTTGGATACATCCTGTGGGTTTTTCAATAAATTATTGACTTGGCCCAAGAGATGGTTTTGGTCTTCAAAATACTTTAGAGCCGCCTCCCCTGTTATGGCCTCAATCCTTCTGATTCCCGATGCAACGGCAGTTTCGGCAGTAATCTTAAAATGCCATATTTCCGATGTGTTTTTTACATGGGTCCCTCCACACAGTTCGATCGACTGACCAAAACGGATGGTTCTGACCGTATCGCCATACTTTTCACCAAATAAGGCCATGGCTCCAGAGGATATTGCTTGTGGGTAGGGAACATTTCGGTTTTCCTCCAATGGGATTTGTTCTTTGATTCGTGCATTGACAAATTGCTCTACAGCGAGTAATTCCTCGGCAGTGAGTTTAGCAAAATGGGAAAAATCAAAACGAAACATGCCCGAATGTACCATTGAACCTTTTTGCTCCACATGATCCCCCAATACAGTTCTCAAGGCTTGGTGCATGATGTGGGTGGCACTGTGATTGCATTCGGTTTTAAAACGTTGACTTTTGTCCACTATAGCGGTAAATCTGGCATTGAGATCTGCGGGAAGGGTTTTGGAATAATGTATAATGAGATCGTTTTCCTTCTTGGTATCTACGATGTAATGAATGGCACCGTTGGGGGCTTCTAAATAACCCTTATCCCCCACTTGCCCCCCACTCTCGGGATAAAAAGGAGTGATATTGAAGACCAATTGAAAAAAATCTCCCTCTTTTTTGGAGCTCACTTTTCGATATTTGGTGATACTGACTGGAGTCGACATGACATCGTAACCTACAAATTCTTCCTCGTCGTCGGGCTTGATGATTTGCCAATCGTCGGTGGCAGATACCGCAGCCGCTCGAGAACGTTCTTTTTGTTTAGCCATCTGTGCATCAAATCCTTTTTGATCCAGCTCATATCCCCTTTCTCTGGCGATGAGTGCAGTAAGATCGAAAGGAAAACCAAAGGTATCGTAGAGCTCAAAAGCCTTGGATCCACTCACGATATTGTCTTTAGAGGAAGCCAATACAGCATCCAAAAGAGTAAGCCCTTGGTCGAGTGTTTTTAGAAAAGAAGATTCTTCTTCTCGAATCACATTGGCAGAAATACTTTTTTGTTTGTCCAGTTCGGGAAAAACGGATTTGAGTTGGTGATTAAGGGTATCCACCAGATGGTGTATAAAAGGTTCTTTCTGATTTAAAAAAGTAAACCCATAACGAATGGCTCTTCTGAGGATTCTTCTGATGACATAACCGGCGCCTGTATTGGAAGGGAGTTGTCCATCTGCAATGGCAAAGTAAACTGTTCTGAGGTGATCGGCAATCACCCTAATGGCACGGTCGGTATTTTCATCCGTACCGTATTGAGAGGCGGTAAGGGTTTCTATTTCTTTGATCAAAGGGGAGAAAACGTCGGTATCATAGTTGGATGTTTTGCCCTGCAAAACCATACAGAGTCTTTCAAATCCCATTCCAGTATCGATGTGTTTCTGAGGTAAGGACTCCAGCGTTCCATCGGCTTTTCGGTTGAACTCGATGAAAACCAAATTCCATACTTCTATGACTTGTGGATGGTCTTGATTGACCAAATCGGCCCCAGGAATATTGATTTTTTCTTCGGCCGACCTGAGATCGATATGAATCTCAGAACAGGGTCCGCAAGGGCCTTGATCGCCCATTTCCCAAAAATTATCGCTTTTATTGCCTAACAATATTCTTTCTTCAGGAATAATAGCCTTCCAATAGTCGTAAGCCTCATTGTCTCTAACTAAATTCTCGCTGGCATCCCCTTCAAAAATGGTGACATATATCTTATCGGTATCGATTTTATAGACTTGTGTCAACAACTCCCAAGCCCATTCTATGGCTTCCTTTTTGAAATAATCTCCAAAACTCCAATTGCCCAGCATTTCAAAAAAAGTATGATGGTAGGTATCGATTCCTACTTCCTCTAAATCGTTGTGCTTTCCAGAAACCCTAAGACATTTTTGAGTATCTGCCACCCTTGGAGATTTTGGTTTTTGATGTCCCAAAAAATAGGGTTTGAATGGATTCATTCCCGCATTGGTAAACATTAAAGTGGGGTCGTCTTTAATGACCATGGGGGCGGAGGATACAATGGTATGGGCTTTGGACTCAAAAAATTGAAAAAATTGTTTTCTGATTTCAGCGGATTTCATAGTGGGCTCAGATGATTAAAAAGCAATACAAATATAGTTTTTTAGATCGATAGCAATACTGAAAAAGGCGGAAGTGGTTATGATTTAGATAATTCGTATATTTGTGTATAGATTATTGCCTTCGGTGGCTTGTATTTCTTTTTATGTCGAGATTAAAATTTTATTACGATGAAAAGTCACTTTCTTACAAAGCTGTCAATACCAGCAGATTTTCTGCCATTCCAGGAATAGTATTGTTCCTTTTATCTTCTATTTTTTTTGGAATTCTGACCTTATTCGTGTTGCTCAATACTGATGCTCTAAACACCCCTAAGGAGTTCCTTCAGGCCAGGGAAATCGAAAATTTTAAGTTACAATACGAGTTGTTGAATAAACAACTGGAAAAAATCGAAGAAGTGATGGCCAATGTGGCAGATCGAGACAATAATCTGTACAGGGTTTATTTCGAAGCGAGTCCTATTCCTGAAGAGCAAAGAAAAATGGGTTTTGGAGGGGTAAACCGCTACAAAGACATGGAAGGTTTTGACAATTCCGAATTGATTATCAATACCACCAAACGTTTAGAAGTTTTGACCAAACAGGTGGTGGTTCAGTCGCGTTCGTTGGAAGAGTTGGAAAGTTTAGCCAAAAGCAAGGAAGACCTTTTGGGTGCTATGCCCTCTATCCAGCCGATTCATAAAAATGATCTTAAAAGGATGGCTTCAGGTTTTGGTTATCGAACCGATCCTTTTACCAAAAAAAGAAGGTTTCACCAAGGAATGGATTTTACGGCACCACGAGGCACACCGGTTTATGCTACGGGCGATGGAGTGGTAGCCAGAGTAGATAACCGAGCAGCGGGGTATGGATGGCATGTGCGAATTGATCACGGTTTTGGATATGTGAGCTTGTATGCCCACCTAAGTAAATACAATGTCAAAAGAAGACAAAAAATAAAACGAGGAGACATTATAGGTTATGTGGGGAGCACAGGACGTTCTGTAGGTCCACACCTTCATTACGAAATTTTTAAAGACGGAAAAAGGGTGAATCCCTTGAATTACTACTCCGGCAATTTGACCGCAGAAGAGTTCGATATTATGTTGAATTTGGCCCGACAGGAAAACCAATCCATGGACTAATGCATCTCGATCTCCCTGAAAAAAGATACTACAGCATAGGAGAAATTGCTAAAGCCTTTAATGTCAATACTTCTTTACTTCGGTTTTGGGAAAAAGAATTTACAGAAATCAAACCCAAAAAGAAACAAGGAGGTGCCCGTAAATACACCCCCGAGGATGTAACCAACATCCAAAAAATCTATCACCTGCTAAAGGAAAAAGGGCTGACCATCGAAGGCGCCAAAAAGCAATTGAAACTCAAAAATCTTTCCGAAGAAGGCCATATGGAGGTGATTCTAAAATTAGAGCAACTGAAATTGGATCTGGAACGATTGAGGGAAAACCTCTGATTATTTTTTCCTGAAAAACAATTGAATGGGAATGCCGTTGAAGTCGAATTGCTCCCTCATTTTGTTTTCTATGAACCTTTTGTAGGGCTCCTTAACATATTGGGGCAAATTACAAAAAAAAGCAAATTGCGGATGCGGGGTAGGGAGTTGAGTACAAAACTTGATCTTGACAAACTTACCTTTGTAGGACGGAGGCGGGTGACTTTCAATAATGGGCAAAATGGTATCGTTGAGCTTTCGCGTAGCAATGCGATTCGATCGGTTTTTGTAGATGGTTACTGCCGTTTCGATGGCTTTAAATATTCTTTGTTTGTTGAGGGAAGAGATGAATACAATCGGGACATCTTTAAAAGGTGCAATTTTTTGACGGATCTGTTCTTCAAAAATTTTGGTGGACAGGGTTTCCTTTTCGACCAAATCCCATTTATTGACCAATATGACGATGCCTTTATTGTTTCGGTGCGCGAGCCAAAAAATATTTTGGACCTGTCCGTCAAAGCTTCTTGTGGCATCGACCAACAGTAGGCAAACATCGCAATACTCGATGGCTCGAACAGAGCGCATGACTGAATAAAATTCGATGTCTTCTTTTACCTTACTTTTTTTTCTAATTCCGGCAGTATCCACCAAGTTGAAGTCAAACCCAAAACGATTGTATTGGGTGTCAATGCTGTCTCTGGTCGTTCCTGCAATATCGGTAACAATATATCTTTCTTCCCCGATAAGGGCGTTGATAAAAGAAGATTTTCCAGCATTGGGTCGCCCTACAACGGCAAATCTAGGCAGGTCTTCCTCCTTTTCACTTTGTTGCGGTAAAACCTTGACCAATTCGTCCAACAAATCTCCTGTACCACTTCCATTTATGGCAGAAACAGTATAAATGTGATCGTAACCCAAGGCATAAAATTCGGTCACATTCTCGCTCATTTTAGCATTGTCCCCTTTGTTGGCCGTTAAGAAAACAGGCTTTTGAGATCTTCGGAGTAATTGGGCAATGGTTTCGTCCATCCCCGTGAGCCCCTCGGCTACATCGACTAAAAATAGTATGGCATCGGCTTCCTCTATGGCCAAATTAACTTGTTTGTCAATTTCCTTCTGAAAAATATCGTCACTGCCTTCGACATACCCCCCGGTATCTATAACACTAAACTCAATACCATTCCAATCGGACTGACCATAATGACGATCACGTGTGACGCCGCTCACTGCATCTACAATGGCCTCTCTTTTTTTGATTAAACGATTGAAAAAAGTAGATTTTCCTACATTAGGTCTTCCTACAATAGCGACGATTCCTCCCATTCTGGTTTATTTGATTGCAAAAGTAAGTGAATTTATGGGATAAAGTCCTCGGCTCATTGCTGATAACCAAAACGTTTGAGTTGTTGGGAATTGGAGCGCCAATTTTTTTGGACTTTTACGAAGAGTTCTATATGAATTTTCTTTCCAAAAAAGGACACTAAGTCTTTTCTTGCCCCCTTACCTACTTTTTTTAATTTTTCTCCTTTATGGCCTATGATGATTCCCTTTTGAGTTTCTCTTTCTACCAGTATCACTGCTTGAATTTTGATGATACTTTCCTCTTCTTTAAAAGATTCGGTAATGACCTCAACAGCATAGGGTACTTCTTTATCGTAATGTTCTAGAATGCTTTTCCTAATGGATTCGTTGACAAAAAATCTTTCGGGCTTATCACTGAGCTGGTCTTTGGGAAAATAAGGAGGCGACTCAGGCAGTAATTCGATCAACATTTGGAGGAGTTCCTGAACAAAAAATCCTGTCAAAGCGGAGATCGGAATGATTTTGGCATGAGGAAAAATAGCCGACCACTCTTGCACAGCAGTTTCCAATTCTTTTTGATCGGAGGTGTCTATTTTATTGAGCAATACGAAGAGTGGGATTTTCAATTTTTTGATCCGATCTACCAAGGCTTGGTCCTTGATTTGCTTTTCTTCTATTGAAATCATATAAATCAACACATCGGCATCTCCAATAGACTCCTTTACAAAATCCATCATGGAGTTTTGCATTTCGTAGGCAGGCTGAATGATCCCTGGAGTATCGGACAAAACCAATTGATAGTCATCGCCATTGACCAGACCCAATATGCGGTGGCGGGTGGTTTGTGCTTTGGGAGTGGTGATGGAAAAATTTTTTCCCATCAAGGCATTCACCAAGGTGGATTTTCCAACATTGGGATTGCCCACTATGGATACATAGCCGGATTTGTGGGGGGTTTGTGTCATGGGGTAAAGATACAATCTTTGGATTAGCTTTGTAATGGCATTTAAATTTTGTAAATTTACCACCTTATCGCGAGGTAGAGCAGTAGGTAGCTCGTCGGGCTCATAACCCGAAGGTCGCTGGTTCGAGTCCAGCCCTCGCTACTACACAAGACGGATCGGTATTGCTACCGGTCCGTTTTTTTTCTTCTTCATCCCCTTTAAAGCAAAAGACTCATCTAAAATCGACTCGATCCAAACGGTAGATCATATTGATTTGAAAAAAGATATAGAATCAATGGATTATTATTTCTTCTACACTTCCACAATTCAACATCATATCCCCAAAGTAAGGATTAAGTATTTGATCCTCTCTGCTTATCCAAAACGCACCCGTATTATTATCAGCCATTGGGCAAAATTGAACAAATAGCTTGTCATTCCATGTATCAACGTTTCTAACCATCTCAATGAGTTGGTTTGAAATCATTTTAAATTGTTTTCGCTGGTGGGCTAAACTCGCATTTTTATTTATCCCTTTCGCTGTTTCATTGAGAACCGACCAATGGTTATGGGTTTGTTCTCTTTGGTTTAGGGGTATATTTTCTAATGCTTTTCTGAAGGAATCACTCTTAGATGATGCGGACAATGAATCAGACTGGATTAAAGCATCTTTAAGGCCGATATAAGAATCAATAACAGGCTGAAATGATTTTTGTGACGGACTCTTAAAATCAATTTTTTCCGTCATCTTATCCATTCTATGGCCTTCGTGTCCGGTTGTTGTTTTACCTCCATCTTTGTTCATCATCGACTTTTTCCCTTGAAGCTGTGCAGAAGCATCGACAGAAAATGTACCATTAGTAACAATCTCATCTCCTTGTTTTAGACCCTCAACTACTTCATAGTGTTCACCCATCTGCTTTCCTAAAACCACTTCCCGCATTTCAAAAACAGGTTCATGAGGGGTCGTTTTTAGATAGACTACTGAACGTTTACCTGTCCACAATACGGAAGAAGCCGGAATAGACAACTTTTGTTGTAAATCTGAAGATGTGTTTTCTATAATTCCTTCTACAAACATTCCCGTTTTGAATTCTCCATTTCTATTGTTTAGTGCAACACGAAGGTCAACGGTTCTTGTCTTTGGATTCATCATTGGGTGGATAAAATCAACTTTCTTTTTAAACGTTTTATTGGGGTATGCATTTGTAGTAATGGTAATGTCTTGTCCTTTTTGAAACAGTTCTATCTGATTTTCGTAAACATCAAATAATGCCCATACCACATTTAAGTGGGTTATCTTTAGTATTGCCTGGCCTTGTTTTACGTAATCCCCTTGTTCTGCCAACTTTTCTGAGACCGTACCCGAAACGGTAGCGTATATTGGGAAATTCTGGATTACCTTTCCTGATGATTCAATTTGATTGATCTGACGGTCTGAAATCTTCCAAAGCTTAAGTTTATTGCGAACTGCATTGTACAATGCCGGCTGTGATTTTTTTAATGAGGATGCCGTAATTAATTCTTGTTGGGCTGAAAACAATTCGGGGGAGTAAAGGGTAGCTAAAAGCTGTCCTTTTCTGACTTCTTCTCCAACAGAACTGATGTATAATTGCTCTATTCGTCCTGAAAAGTAGCTTGCTTGTGTCACATTGGCATCTTCGTTCTCACTGATCTTTCCGGATAGCTTGATAGTGTTGCTTCCAATAGCGCCATTGCCCACTATAGAGGTTTGGATATTTGCCAAAGCCATTGCATTTTTGGATAATTTGAATTGGTTAGGGCTTAGACCCTCTGCACCCCCTTCGACTGGAATTAAATCCATACCACAAATGGGACAATCACCCGCTTCTGCTTGCATGATCTGTGGATGCATAGAACACGTCCACATTTGATTTTCCGAAACCATTTCGGTAGAATGATGCTTTGTTTCGTTGGAAGATGAATTTCCAAAGAATAGTCGCCCTAAAAATAAACCTGTTATTAATATTCCGGAATAGATTACATATTTTTTCATCTCTGTGTTTTTTAATTCAATTTCATGTTAACTCATTTTATTGCATGGCCGTATTAAAGATTGAATACTGCCTTCATTTATTTCCTTTACACGATACCACTGTGGACATTAAGCTTAAAACCATGATTCCTAAAAGTGTTATTACTGTTTTCATTTTGAATCGTATTTTACTTGATCTACCTCAAACACCTCCCATCCTTTCCCCTTCGCATACTCTAAAGAGGGTAGTCAAATTATAAGTCTCCGTAATTTTCATGTAAAACTTTGATCTAAACATATTCTATTGGGTTAAATAATGAATCATTGTTTTCTGTACATAATAGTTCTTAATTGACTCTATCCGATTCATTTGAAATTTTAATTGCAATTCTTGAACCTCTAAAACATCATTAAAATCAATCGTTCCGGTTTCGTAACTTTTCACTAAAAGGGTTTCTGCATCTTTTGCCACTTTCAAATTTTTAGTTTGTGTATCAT
>JAURMQ010000147.1 GCA_030830625.1 Flavobacteriaceae bacterium | reverse complement strand
ATTGATCTGGATGGTCTTTTACTACGGAGCTGCTGGAATATTTGCCGACATTGCTTTGGTGCTCAACATTCTATTCATTTTTGGAATCTTAGCGGGATTGGGTGCTGTATTGACTCTTCCCGGCATTGCAGGTGTAGTCTTGACCATTGGAATTTCGGTAGACGCCAATGTATTGATTTTCGAAAGGGTTAGAGAAGAACTCAAAAAAGGAAAAGGTTTAAGAAAGGCAGTAGCCGACGGATTTAATAACGCCTTGTCTTCTATTTTGGATGCCAATATCACTACAGGCCTTACTGCATTGATATTGTTTGTATTCGGTACAGGACCCATCAAAGGTTTTGCTACTACTTTATTAATCGGAATTGCGACCTCACTCTTCACCGCCATATTCATTACTCGATTCTTTATTGATGCCCGAAACGAAAAAGGAAAATCGATAGCTTTTGGTACCCGTCTCACTCAATCATTATTTTCCAACATCAATATCGGCTTCTTACAAAAAAGAAAAATTGCCTATGTGGTTTCTGGAGCTATTTTGGTCATGAGTTTATTGTCTCTCTCTTTTCAAGGACTCAACCAAGGAGTGGATTTTGTTGGGGGACGTTCTTACACGGTTCGATTTGATCAAATTATTAGTCCTTCTGAAATCCAATCCAGCCTGGCGCCTTCCTTGGGAAATGCCGAGGTCAAGACTTTTGGTGAAGATAATCAACTGAAAATCACTACCAAATACAAGGTGGAGGTCGAAGGTCTTGCCGTAGATAAAGAAATTCAAAATATATTATTCGATGCCTTACAAGATTTCTTGCCTGATGGATTGACTTATGACGATTTTGTCAATGGTGCCGACGATAAACAAGTGGGAATCATGTCTTCGATCAAAGTAGGACCGACTATTGCAGACGACATCAAGAAAAACTCTTTCTTGGCTGTGATTGGATCCTTGATCGTTGTTTTCTTGTATATATTGTTGCGATTTAGAAAATGGCAATTCTCATTAGGAGCCGTAGCCGCTGTATTCCACGATGTTTTGATCGTATTGGGGATCTTCTCTTTGACCTATAAGTTCATGCCTTTTAATATGGAAATCAATCAAGCCTTTATCGCTGCTGTGCTCACCGTAATTGGTTATTCCCTGAATGATACCGTGGTTGTATTTGACCGCATCCGTGAATATACTGGAGAACATACCAAATGGAAATTTAACGATATAGTGAACGCTGCTTTAAACAGCACCTTGAGCAGAACCTTAAACACATCATTGACCACTTTGATCGTATTGCTGGCCATCTTTATTTTTGGTGGGGAGTCCATCAGAGGGTTTATGTTCGCCTTGATCGTAGGGGTGATTGTAGGAACCTATTCCTCGGTCTTTATCGCTACTCCGGTCATGTACGATACCCAAAAAGGTAAGCTTATTGCTGAAGAGGAGAAGTAGTTGTATATATTTTATAGGATGAGGGTGTAAAGAGTCTGATGAAGGTCACACCTCTAACCCCTTTCATTTTCACAGGATTAAAAATCGAAATAATTTTTGATTGACCTACAGCTTACCCTTTCGCTTTAGATTCATCGGGACGGTTTTGCCAAATGGTGAGGAATTGTCCAGTTGCCATTTTACGAGCAAATTGTTTTGCCTTTGTGGCAAGTTGTCCTTCAAACAGTTCGTCGATGGTTTCCAACCATAATTGTAACCATATCCCAAAGTGCTTTTGTTCTAAGGTATGCCCTAAATTTTTATCGACCTCAATATGTTTTTTGAGGGATTTCCATTGAACTTAGCGATTCCGAATAGATTGGTTTCCCAAAAGTCAGTCAGTTTAATGAGATGTTTTGGCCAATCATTTTCAGCTATATGGGCATTAAAAATAGGTCCCAACAAAAGATCCTCTCTTACTTTGGAGTAGAAGTTATGGACTAAAATACTTATGTCATTTCTATTTTTGAGGTCATTCATTTGACTTTATTCATGGGTTTACAGCCACATTTTTCACCCGTTCAGCTTGATCTGGTTTAGATAGGGTTAAGCGAATTATACTGTCATCAAGTGCGGTTAAATCGTGAGCTACATTTGCCAATAAAGTAATGATGTCCCCCCTTTTTAATCGTTTGACAGTTCCTTCAACACCAAAATTAATTTCGCCGCTCAGAACATGAACGATTATTGGAAAGGGTGCTTTGTGCTCCTTCATGTTTTGCCCTTTCTTTAATAGGATTCTGATTTCCTTCGTAAATGAAGTTTCTAAAATTACCTTCGTAACAATATTTAGGTCATTAAAGTTTACATTTTGATCAAATGATTCCATTTTCATACCCGTTACAATTTTTTAATTATTGAAAAATATCTAAAGAAGAAATTCAAGTCCTCCCAATCCTATTTGAACTTTACTTGACTTTTTATTACAATTATATTTTTAAAATACACAATGCATTTCAGTCCATCATCCCAAGCTATCGACTCGTATTTCATTGAAGCATTTCATGGCTTGCAATACACATTCCCACGTTCAAAGTTTTTT